>NZ_AGUD01000050.1 GCF_000240225.1 Patulibacter medicamentivorans | reverse complement strand
CGCTGGCGCCCTCCGGCCCGGTCGCCGCGGCGGACGGGCTCTCCGGCCGGCCGCTGGTGGTCGACGAGCGCCGCGGCGCCGGCCACGTGGTCACGCTGGGCTTCTCGCCGCTCTTCCGCGGCCAGTCGGCCGGCGGCGAACGGGTGCTGGCGGCGGTCCTGCTGGCCGCCCGCTGACGCGCCCGCCCGCTCGCCGCGGGTCGGGCGCCGTTCGCTGCGCCTGACGTCGGAAGCGGCGCGACGACCGCCCAGCGATCCGTCGCGGCGGCGCACGGATAGGGTGCTCGGCATGCCCGTCGCGGTCGTCACCGACTCCACTCACTACCTGCCCGCCGACCTCGTCAGCGAGCACGGGATCCACCAGGTCAGCCTCTACGTGACCCGCGGCGGCAGCTCGGAGCGCGAGTCCTCGATCGTCGACTACGACGCCTTCTACGCCGGCCTCCGCGACCAGTCCGACCTGCCGTCGACCTCGCAGCCGTCGGTCGGGGACTTCCTGGCCGTCTACGAGCCGCTGATCGCCGCCGGCAGCGACATCGTGTCGATCCACCTCGCGGGCGGGATCTCCGGGACCGTCGAGTCGGCCCGCCAGGCCGCCGAGATCGCGGTCGGCGACAGCGGGCGGACGATCGAGGTCATCGACTCGCGGATGGCCTGCGGCGCGCAGGGCCTGGCGGCGCTCGCGGCCGCCGCCGGCGCGGCCTCGGGCGAGCTGGACCAGGCGGTGGCGCGCGCGAACGAGGCGATCGCCAGCCTCCAGCGGACCTTCATCTTCGCCGTCGATACGCTCGAGTACCTGCGTCGCGGCGGCCGGATCGGGACCGCCCAGGCGTGGCTCGGCGGGGCGCTGAAGATCAAGCCGATCCTGACCCTCGACGGCGAGATCACGCCGATCGAGCGGGTGCGGACCTCGAAGCGCTCGTTCGAGCGGATGGTCAAGGTCGCGGAGGAGCTGGCCGCCAGCGGTCGCGACGGCTGGTGCGTCCAGCACATCCAGGCCCGCTCGGAGGCCGAGCGGCTGGCCGCGGCCGCGCAGGAGATCATCGGCACCGAGCCCCGCTTCATCAGCGAGGTCGGTCCCGTGATCGGCTCCCACGTCGGCCCCGGCCTGCTCGGGATCGGCGGGATCCCGGCCGCGTTGCTGGCCTGACGCAGGGCGCTACCGGCGGCGCCGGAGCAGCCCCGTGAGGGCGCCGATGCCGCCGGCGAGCACGAAGCCGCCGACGCCGACCGCGACGGCGACGGCCTGCTGGTTCTTCTTGACCTGCCGGCGCCAGTCCGACAGCTCGGTGACGTCGCTGCGCAGCAGCTCGATCGAGCTGGTCAGTTCGCGTCGGTGGTTCTCCAGCGACGCCCGGATCTCGGCGGGGGTGCGCGTGCTCATCGGCGGTCCTTGTCGTCGATGGTGGCCGGCGGGACGCCGGTCGGCGGGGGCGGCAGCGTGCCCGACGCGGTCGAGGAGACGCTCTCGCGGATCAGCTTCGCCTCGGCGATCGCCTGGCTCGGGACCGGCGGCGCGCCCTTCTTGACGAACTTGTAGGCCAGCAGCCCGCCGACCGCGGCCAGTAGGAACAGCAGCGCGGCGACGATGAAGTAGCCCCAGAAGATCTGGTTGCTCGGGAAGTCCAGCAGCCACCAGAAGAAGAACGCCAGGCCGTGCAGCAGGAACAGCCCGCCGAGCGCGATGAAGACGCCGGCGGCCACGCCGACGGCGGCGCCACGACCGAGGCTGCCGACCTTCTCGGCGACCTCCGCCTTGGCCAGCTCGATCTCGTCTCGGACGATGTGCTGCGTGCGCTCGGTGACGGCGGCGAGGTTCTCGACGACCGTCTTCAGCGACGCCTCGCGGGTGGGCGGGTTCATGTCGTCACCGGCGGACAAGGGTCCGGAGGATGATCGCGGCCAGGACGCCACCTGCGAAGGCGGCGGCCAGGAGCACTTCGGGGCGATCCTCGGGGATCAGCCCACCGAACGTGCCGGCCTGGTTGGACGGAGTCGGGGTGTCGTCGCCGACGGGCGGGATCGATCCGCCGGCGGGCGGCGACCACGCGGGAGCGACCGGCTCCGGCGTCGGCTCGGGGGCCACGGCAGCCGGTTCGGGCTCGGGGACCACGGCGGCGGGCTCCGGATCGGGCTCGGGCTCGGGCTCGGGATCCGGATCCGGGGCGGGCGCCTCGGCCGCCGGCTCGCTCGGCTCGGCCTCCTCGGGCGCGCTCTCGGGCTCGGGCGTCTCGGCGGCCTCGGCCTCGACGACGGCCGGCTCGGACTCGGCCTCGGGGGCAGGCTCCGGCTCGGGCTCCGGCGCGACCAGATCGACTTCCGGCAGCGGCTCCGCGGGGATCGCCTCCGGCTCGGGCTCGACGTCCCGCTGCTCGGGCTCGGCCTCGGCGGCGGCTGCCTCCGGCGGCACGGCGGCGCCGGCGTCGACGAGCGCGTTGAACTCGGTGGTGGTCGGCGGCACCGGCTGCTCCGGCGACGGGACCCAGTCCCGAGCCGGATCGCCCTTGCTGTCGCCGCTCTTGGGCTTGTCGCTCACTCCGGGGGCTCCTCTCCGAACACGCGGCGCCAGATGACGCCAGCCGTTCGTTGGGCGGCAATGCTGGCGAGCACGCCGAGTCCGGCGACGAGGCCCGACCAGACGAGACGCTTCACGAGCTCGTTCTCCATCGCCGCGATCCTATCCACGCTGGCGGAGGACACCACGCTCCGCCACCCCCGGTCGCGGGCCGGCCGCGGCGATCGAACGGCAGGCCGCGGTCACGGGCGCGCGTCGAGGCCGCCGCAGATCGTCTCGACCAGCGTCTCGACCGCCAGCCGGCGATCCTCGGGCCCCGCCGGCATCAGGTCGAAGATCCAGGCGGTCAGGATCTGCTCGATCCCGCCGTAGAAGACGATGCCCGCGAAGCTCGCCGGGATGTCGGAGCGCAGCTCGCCCCTGGCCTGGGCGTCCTCGACGATCTGGGCGATCCCCGCGTGGCCCTCCTGGATCTTGGCCCAGTGGCGGCGGCCGAAGGTGTTGGCCTGGCGCGTGACCTCGACGATCACGACCTGCATCACGTCGGGCCGGTGGCCGTAGCTCTCGACGATGAAGGTCGCGACCTTGGCCAGCTTCTCGCGCGCGGTCAGGGCGTCGTCGGCCTTCGCCTCCTCGATCACCTCGAGCATCAGGCCCCAGCGCTCGAGGAAGACCTCGTCGAGGACCGCGTCCTTGCTCTTGAAGTAGTGGTAGACCAGCCCGTAGGCGACGCCGGCCTCGTCGGCGATGTCGGAGACGCGGCAGTGGTTGAAGCCGCGCTCGGCGAAGACCCGGATCGCGGCGTCGAGGATCGCGCGGCGCTTCTCGACGCTGGCGGCGGTCGGTCGGGTGGCCATCAGGGCTGCTCCTCGGTCGGCGGGGTCGCGGTCGGCGGCGCTGCCCTGCGCCACGCTGCGGCCAGATCGCCCTCGGGCAGCGCGCCGAGCGCGGCGGCCACGTCGGCCCGTCGCTGCCGCAGGACCGGCAGCTGCTCGCGGACGACGTCCTGGTGGTCGAGGTCGAGGTCGGCGACGGCGAGCCCCTCGTCGACGTCGGGCACCTCGGCCAGGATCGTCCCCCAGGGGTCGACGATCATCGAGCGGCCCCCGGAGCGGATCCCCGGAGCATGCTCGCCGTGCTGGTTGGCGGCCAGCACGAAGGCGCCGTTCTCGATCGCCCGCGACCGCAGCAGGACCTCCCAGTGGGCCTGGGTGGTGCGCTCGGTGAAGGCGGCGGGGACGCTCAGGATCCGGGCGCCGGCGGCGGCGAGCGTGCGGTGCAGCTCCGGGAAGCGCAGGTCGTAGCAGACGGTCAGCCCGACCTGGGTGCCGTCGGCGAGCGCGCTGAGCACCGGGCGATCGCCGGCGTCCTCGTCGGCGGACTCGCGGTAGCGCGTGCCGGCGACGTCGGCGTCGAACAGGTGGAGCTTCCCGTAGGCGGCCGCCAGGCGCCCGTCCGGCGCGACGTGGAGCGCGGTGTTGGCCAGCCGCCCGTCGGGGCGGCGTAGCGCGACCGAGCCGGCCAGCAGGTCGATCCCGAGCTCGGCCGCGGTCGCGCGCGCCCAGGCGACCGCCGGGCCGTCGAGCGGCTCGGCGCCGGCGCGGACGTCGCCCGTGCGCCCGAGCAGCGGCCACTTCTCCGGCAGCAGCACGACCGTGGCGCCGCGCGCGGCCGCCGCGCGGGTCAGCCGGTCGGCCGCCTGCAGGTTGGCGGCGGAGTCCGGGGTGCTGCGAAGCTGAACGACGGCGGTGCGCATCGAGATCAGGGGAGCCACGTTGACTGACTGGTCAATCGCCCCGCAAGCATAGCCGCCGCGCGGGGCGCCGCGGGACCGTTGCGCGGGATCACGGCTCAGCCCGAGCGGCGAGCCCGCACCAGCTCGCGTCGCATCAGCCGCCCGTGGATCGCGCCGATCAGGTCGCGCAGCGGTGCCGCCCCGCCCAGCATCAGCTCGGCGGCCCGATCGGCGTCGATGTCCTGGTCGACCATCCGGTGCAGGAAGGTCTGGGTCTCCTCGCGCACCAGCGGCTCGAGGCCCTCGAAGTAGCGCAGGACGTCGTAGGCGGTGAAGCCGATCTCCTCGCCGAAGCCGGTTCCGCGGAAGCGCATGATCGCGTCGACGATCAGCGTCTCGTCGGGGTCGTAGCCCGCCGAGCCGTCGCCCAGGACCCCGATCTCGGCGAACTTGTCGAGCAGCGCCTCGGGGACGCCGGTCCGGGCCACCAGGTCGGCGCGGGCGACGGTCGCCAGGTGGTCGCGGGCCTCCGGCCGCTCCAGCATCCGGTCGAGGATCGCGTCCTCGCGCTCGGCCAGCGTCCGGGCCCGCTCCAGCCCGCCGTCCTCGCCCAGCAGCCCGCGGATCGCCCGCAGCGGCATGAACCGCTCCTCCTGCAGCCGCTTGACCAGCCGGATCCGCTCGACGAACGACGGCGGGTAGTAGGCCATGTTGCGCGACGTGCGTACGACGCCGGGAGCACCGTCCTCGGGCTCCAGCAGCCCCTCGCGGAGGTAGTGCTTGACCGTCGCCGGGCTGACGTCGGCCTGCTGGGCCAGCTCGGCCATCTTGAGCAGGCCGTCGTTGTCGCTCGGACGCGTCGTCATCGGAGGACGTCGAGGGTACTACCTGCGACGGAGCGAGACGTCCTACTTCTCACTCCGACGTCCCGCTACGACGAGCGCTCAGGCCCGGGCCCGAGCTTTCCGATAAGCGGCAGAACCCGACCACCTGAGGGTCGGGACCAGCTTCAGGTTGTGGGCCGTTACAACCCCGGCCGCGGCCGGTTCCGGCGGGGCGACGCGGACGACCGCCGGACGCGGGATTCTGTCGCCCTGCGGGCCTCCCCCGGGCCGCCGGCGGTCGCGATCCGACCGTGGCCGGAGCGTCCGAGCCCGCTCGACCGCCGCCGGGAGCTGCCGGGGACCAGGCGTGCGGGCGGCCCGACGGCCGCCGGTTCGACGGTCGCTCGCCGGACCGGCCACGACCGCTCCCGCGGGGCTCGCGGGCCGCCCGCGGGAGGTCCCACTGGCCGGCGCGGCAACGGCGACGGCGCGGCGGGCGGGCGGGGCGGACCGGCGAGCACCGGCAGCCCCGAGACGGCCGCGGGGATCGGCGGAACGAGCCCCTGCCGGGCCCCGGCGGCCCGAGCGGGCCGGAGAGGCGCTCACGGGCGGAAATCGCCTGTGAGGCCCCGTACGGGCCGTCTGCGGGGCCGGAGGCCATCGCGAGGGTCCTGAGACCCCCGAGCGACCCCGGAAGGCGCTCCGAAGCCGAGGCGCGGTGGCCTCGGCGGCCATCGACGTCGCAGCTAGGACAGGTGCGAGGTGCGGCGCTCGGACGGGTGCGAGGACGGCTGCGCGGGTCGGCGCTCGTCGGAGCGCATGCGCGGACGCGGCGGCGGCCGCGCGGCCGAGCGCGACGGTGCCCGTGGACCCGCGAGCGGGGATGCCGGCGCGGGCGGGCGACCGCCGGAGCCCGCGAGCG
>NZ_AGUD01000051.1 GCF_000240225.1 Patulibacter medicamentivorans | reverse complement strand
GCCGTCGCGGCCCGGGGGCGCCCCGTGAGCGCCGCGCGCGAGCTGATCCTGAGCCGGATCCGGCGGGCGCTGGAGGCCGAGCCCGCGAGCGGTCCGCCGATCGCGGAGGCCGCCGTCGCACCGGCCGATCGCGGGATCGCGGCGGCCGATCGCTTCGCCGCCACGGTCGCCGACTACCGCGCCGAGGTCCTGCGCGTCGCCGACGACGAGGTCGCGGCGGCGCTCGACGCCGCCCTCGACCGGCTCGGCGCGGACCGGGTCGCGATCGCCGACGGGCTGGCCGAGCGCTGGCGGCCGTCGCGTCCGGCGGTCGCCGGCAACGCGCTCGACCTGGACGCGCTGGACGCGCTCGACGCCGTCGTGACCGGGTCGCGGCTGGCGATCGCCCGCACGGGGACGATCGTCCTCGACCACGCGGCCGACCAGGGCCCGCGGCGGCTGACGCTGGTGCCCGACCGGCACCTCTGCGTCGTCCGGGCCGCCGACGTCGTCGCCGACGTCGCCGACGCCTTCGCGGCGATCCCGCCGCCCGCGCGATCCGCCGGGCCGCTGACCCTCGTGTCCGGCCCGTCGGCGACCAGCGACATCGAGCTGCAGCGGGTCGAGGGCGTCCACGGCCCGCGGACGCTGGTGGTGGTGCTCGTGGACGACATCGATCGAGGAGGCAGCCAGCGATGACCCCAGACGGATCGACCGGCGCATCGCCGCGGCCGCGGCTGGCCGAGGGCCGGCGCGAGGAGATCGCGGAGCTGCTGCAGACGGCGCGCGCCGTGACGATCGGCGAGATCGAGGAGCGGTTCGGCGTCTCGCCGATGACCGCTCGGCGCGACCTCGGCGAGCTGGAGCGCCAGGGCCTCGCCCGCCGCACGCACGGCGGCGCCGTGCTGCCCGGCGCCAGCGGCCACGAGGACTCGTTCTCGACCCGGCTGGCCACGGCGACCGGCGCCAAGCGCGCCCTCGCGAGGGCGGCCGCGGCCACGATCGAGGACGGCGAGTCGCTGTTCCTCGACTCCTCGACGACCGCCTACCACCTGGCGCAGGAGCTGGTGCGCGGCGGTCGCACGATCACCGTCGTCACCAACGCCCTGCCGATCGCCGAGCTGATCGCCTCCAGCGGCCGCGGGACGATCGACCTGGTCGTCGCCGGCGGCCAGCTGCGCCGGATCGCCCACTCGATGGTCGGACCGCTGGCCGTCGACGCGCTGCGCCGGCACTGGACCGACCGCGCCTTCCTCTCGGTCAAGGGGATCGCGCCGGACGGCGCCCTGACCGACGCCGACCCGCTGGAGGCCGAGGTCAAGCACGCGATGATCGAGCGCGCCACCCGCGCCGCGGTGATGGTCGAGGCGGCCAAGCTCGACCGCCGCGGCCTCAGCGTGATCGCTCCCCTGGGCGCAACGAGCGACCTCTTCCTGGCCGGCGACGCCGACGACCGCGTCGCCGAGCTGGAGAGCCACGGCGTCGCCGTCCACCTCGTCGGTGGAGCGGCGTCGTGAGTCGGGCGAGCGATCGCCGGCTGCCGACCTACGGGGCGATCGACTTCGGCGCCTCGTCCGGCCGCGTCCTGGCCGGCCGCTTCGACGGCGAGCGGCTGACGCTGAGCGAGACGGCGCGATTCGCCAACCGGCCGGTCGACCTGCCCGACGGGCGCCACTGGGACCTGCTGCACCTGTTCGGCCGCGCGCTCGACGGGCTGGCGCGGGCGGGCACCCTGGCCGGCGTCGGCGTCGACACCTGGGCGGTCGACTACGGGCTGCTGGACGGCGCCGGGCGGCTGCTCGGGCTGCCGTTCCACTACCGCGACCAGCGCACCGCCGGGATGGTCGAGCGCTCGTTCGCGCGCGTCGGCCGCGAGGCGCAGTACGCGATCAGCGGCATCCAGACGCTGCCGATCAACACCGTCTTCCAGCTCGAGGCCGAGCGCGGCTCCGTCGCCTTCGAGCACGCCAGCCGGCTGGCGATGATCCCCGACCTGCTCGCGCACTGGCTCGGCGGCGAGCTGGTCAACGAGGCGACCAACGCGTCCTCGACCGGGCTGCTCGACGCGCGCAGCGGCCGCTGGTCCCGGACGCTGCTGGAGGGGCTCGAGCTGCCGGAGCGGCTGTTCGGCCCGGTCGTCGAGCCGGGCACCACGATCGGGCGCCTGCGGCCCGCGCTCGGGCTCGGCGACGGCGCCGTCCACGCGGTCGGATCGCACGACACCGCGTCCGCGTTCGTCGCGGCGCCGGTCGCCGACGAGCACGCGGCGATCCTCTCCAGCGGCACCTGGTCGCTGCTCGGCGTCGAGCTGGACGCGCCGGTCCTGAGCGACGCCGCCCGCGACGCGAACCTGACCAACGAGCGCGGGGTCGAGGGCACGATCCGGCTGCTGCGCAACGTCATGGGCCTGTGGCTGGAGCAGGAGCTGGGCCGCGCCTGGGGCCTGAGCGCGCCCGAGATCCAGGCGCTGGCCGAGACCGCCGAGCCCGGCGTTCCGCTGATCGACCCCGACGACCCGTCGTTCCTGGCGCCCGACGGCGACCTGCCGGAGCGGATCGCCGCGGCCTGCCGCCGCGGCGGGCAGGCGCCGCCGGTCGGTCGCGCCGAGCTGGCGCGGAGCGTCTACGTCTCGCTGGCGCTGCGCTACCGCTGGGTGCTCGGCGAGCTGGAGGCGGCGACCGGGCGCGAGATCCGCACCGTCCACGTCGTCGGCGGCGGCGTCCGCAACGAGTTGCTCTGCCGGCTGACCGCCGAGCTGACCGGCCGCACCGTGCTCGCCGGGCCGGTCGAGGCGACCGCCACCGGCAACGTGCTCGTCCAGCTGCGGGCCGCCGGCGAGCTGTCGTCCGCGGCCGAGCTGCGCGCGCTGGCGCGCGCCTCCGCGGCGCCGGTCGTCCACGAGCCCGGTCGCGACCGGGCCGCCGCCGACGACCTCTACGGCCGCTTCCTGCGCATCACCGGCTCGGTCGACCCGACGGTCCCGAGCACCACCACGACCCGCCCGTCCCGGCACGAGGATCCCCGATGAGCACCACCGTCCCCCTGGTCCACCCGGCCGAGGACCTCTGGCCCGCGTCCATCGCCGACGTCGCCGGCGCGGACACGCCGCTCGGCCAGGTCCTGCTGGCGTCGCACCTGCTGGGCGCCAACCGGGCGGTCGCCAACGTCGGCGGCGGCAACACGTCCGCCAAGGGCACGGTCCGCGACCACACCGGCCGCGAGGTCCGCGCGATGTGGGTCAAGGGCTCCGGCTCCGACCTGGCGACGATGACCGAGGCGTCGTTCACCGGCCTGCGGCTCGACGAGCTGACGCCGCTGGTCGAGCGCGACGGGATGAGCGACGAGCAGATGGTCGACCACGTTGGCCGCTCGATGCTCGACCCGGCGATGCCGCGCGGGTCGATCGAGACGCTGCTGCACGCGTTCATCCCCGCCGACCACGTCCACCACACCCACCCGGACGGGATCAACGTGCTGGCCGGGGCGGCCGACGGCGAGCGGCTGATCGGCGAGCTGTTCGGCGACCGCGCGCTCTGGATCCCCTACGTCCGGCCGGGGTTCGCGCTGGCCAAGCAGGTCGGCGACGCGGTTCGCGAGCACCCCGAGGCGGAGCTGGTGGTGCTGGCCAAGCACGGCCTCGTCGTCTGGGGCGACAGCGCTGAGGAGGCGTACCGGCGGACGATCTCGGTCATCAACGAGGCAGTCGCGTTCGTCAACGGGCGGGCGGCCGGTCCGCGCTTCGGCGGGCCGGCGGCCAGCGCGGCCGTGCTCGACGAGGAGGGCCGGACCGCGGTCCTCGACGCGGTGCTGCCGGCGCTGCGGGGCGCGGTCTCCAGCGAGCGGGCGAAGCTGCTGCTGGTCGACGACTCGCCGGCGGCCCTGGAGCTGGTGTCGTCGGCCCGCGCGCCCGAGCTGGTGACGGTCGGCGCCGCCTGCCCCGACCACCTGGTCCACACCAAGCGGCTGCCGCTGTGGGTCCCGTTCGACCCCGCCGTCGAGGACGCGTCGGTGCTGGCCGGCCGGGTCCGCGAGCGGGCGGCGGCCTACCGCGCCGACTACCTGGCCTACGTCGAGCGGTTCGGCGACGACCCGCTGGTGCGGATGCCGGGCCAGGAGGGACCGGTCCAGCCGTCCGACCCCGACCCGCGGGTGGTGCTGATCCAGCACGTCGGCCTGGTCGGCGTCGGACCGACGGCCAAGCACGCGGCGCTCTCGCGCGACCTGTATCACCGGGCGATCGAGGTGATGGCCGGGGCCGACGCGCTCGGCGGGTTCGTCTCGCTGAGCGACGCCGAGAGCTTCGCCGTCGAGTACTGGCCGCTCGAGCTGTACAAGCTGTCGCTGGCGCCGGCGCCGGGCGAGCTGCAGGGCAAGGTCGCGTTCGTGACCGGCGCCGCCGGCGGCATCGGCCGCGCGATCAGCGCGACGCTGGCCGAGGCGGGAGCGGTCGTCGTCGGCTTCGACCTCGACGCCGAGGGCGCCCAGCAGGCGGTCGGCGGCGACGGCCTGGGGGTCGGCGGCGACGTCACCAGCGAGGATGCCGTCGCGGCCGCCTACCGCGACGCGGTCCGCCGCTTCGGCGGGGTCGACGTCGTGGTCTCGAACGCCGGGATCGCGTCCAGCTCGTCGATCGAGGAGACGACGCTGGAGGAGTGGGAGCGCAACCACCGGATCCTCGGGACCGGCTACTTCCTGGTCGCGCGCGAGGCGTTCCGGGTCCTGCGCGAGCAGGGCCTCGGCGGCTCGATCGTCTTCGTGGCGTCGAAGAACGCGCTGGTGGCGGGCAAGAACGCGTCGGCCTACAGCTCGGCCAAGGCGGCGGAGCTGCACCTGGCGCGGTGCCTGGCCGAGGAGGGCGGGGGAGACGGGATCCGCGTCAACACCGTCAACCCGGACGCGGTCCTGCGCGGATCGAAGATCTGGCAGGGCAGCTGGCGCCAGGAGCGAGCCGCCAGCTACGGCCTCGATCCCGACCAGCTGGAGGAGCACTACCGCCAGCGCAACACGCTCAAGGTCCTGATCCTGCCCGAGGACATCGCCGCCGCGACCCTCCACTTCGCCAGCCCGGCGCGGTCGGGCAAGTCGACCGGCAACGTCCTCAACGTCGACGGCGGGGTGCCGGCCGCCTACCCCCGCTGAGCCGCGGGCCGGCGGGCGTCAGCCGCGGGCGCCGAGCTCCTGGACGTAGGTGGCGCTCGGCCGGCCGCGCGAATCGGTGCCGGGGGTGCCGAGCGCGATCCCGATCCCGGTCTCGCGGAAGCGCCGGTCGAGCAGGTTGCGGCGGTGCGGCGGCGAGGCCAGCCAGCGCCGCACGACGTCGCGCGGCGTCGCCATCGGGCCCGTGCCCCACGCCAGGTTCTCGCCGGCCCGCCACGCCCCCCGGCGGGGCGGGTAGCCGGACACGGCGATCCGCTGGCCGAAGCTGGCGCCGGCGGGCGTGACGTGCCCGAAGAAGCCCTCCTGGACCATCTGCCGCGCGTAGCCCGAGGCCATCCGCCGCAGCACCGACCGACGGCTGAGCCCGGCGACGCCGGAGCGGGCCCGCTCGCGATCGATCAGGCAGCTGGTGGCGTCGAGGACCACCGACAGGTTCGACGCGTCCGGCACCAGGTTGGCGCCGGGACACTCCTGGTTGGCGACCCGCTTGAGCGTCTGCCGGGCGTCGGCGCTGGCGCCCGTCGCGGCCACCAGCGCGATCGCGGCGGTGGCGAGGAGCAGGAGCAGGCGGTGGGGGAGCGACGTCATCGGAATCGGTACTCGACCTTCGGTGGATCGACGGGAGCCGCCGAGTGTCCGCCGTACGCCGTCCAGTCGATGGACGGATGGTTGGTCCTTGGTGGGTTCGCGGCCCTGCGGCAGCGCCGACGCGGGGCCAGGGAGGAACGCTCCGCCCAGCGGTGAATCGAGCGGGTGAGCATGAGCCGCACCCGTACCCCTGCCCGGACCGCGTCGAAGGCGGCCAAGCCGAAGAAGCGCGCCGCAGCCGGCGGGCGCTCCAAGGCGGCCGCACGCCCGCGCGCGGGCAAGGGCGGCTCGCTGCCGGCCTGGCGCTCGCTCGAGCAGCGCCAGTTCGACCAGATCGGGCTCGGCCTGCTGGCGCTCTCGGTCTTCCTCGTCTTCCTGATGTACCTGGGCTCGTGGGGCGGCGCGATCGGCGACGGCCTCGTCGGCGGCCTGCGGAGCGTCTTCGGCCAGGTCGCGTACCTGGCGCCGCCGGCGGTCGCGGCCACCGGCCTGCTGCTGATCCTGCGACCGCTGCTGCCCGCGCTGCGCCCGTTCCGCTCCGGCGCCGTCCTGCTGCTGCTGGCGCTGATGCTGCTGTTCGCCAGCGGGACCTTCGGGCTCGGCGGCGGCGCGCGCCACGGCAGCGAGCTGTGGAGCGCCGAGATCGTCCGCCCCCGCGGCGGCGTGATCGGCGACGCGCTCTACTGGGGGATCAGCAGCCTGCTCGGCAGCATCGGCGCCCACGTGATCGGCGTGACGGCGCTGCTGGCCGGCGTCCTGCTGCTGACCGGCGCCTCGATCGCGTCGATGGTGTCCCGCACGGGCGAGGGGCTGCGGCAGACGACCACCGCCCTGCGGCGCGTGCCGAGCGGCATGACCGGCGAGAGCCGGGCGGTCGGCCGTCGCGACGCCGACGACGAGGAGCTGGAGATCCCGGTCACGCCCCGCCGGCGGGCCGCGCCGCCGGAGCCGAGGACCGGCGAGGGCCCGGTCCCGCCGCGCCCGAAGCGCGTCGCCGAGGCCGACCTGGCTCCCGAGGACGAGAGCGCGCCGCGCGTGCGCCGCCGCCGGGGGGCCGCCGAGCCCGCGACCGGCGAGGAGATCACCGCCTCGCGCGGGGGCGGCCGGACCGAGCTGGACGGCGCCCGCCGCTACCCCGACCTCTTCGGCGAGGAGGGCGAGACGCGCCTCGACCTGCCGGTCGCCGAGCCCGTCGACGAGGCTCCGGAGCCGGTCGAGGAGCCCGAGCACGAGGAGGACTTCACGGTCGTCGTCCCGCCCCCGGTCGAGCCGCCGACGCGGGTCGCCCGCGTCCGTCCCGCCGCCGACGAGCCCGCGACCGCGGACGGCGAGCGCCCGACCCTCCAGGAGCTGCGCGAGCGCCAGCCGATGGGCGGCGACCACGATGCTCCGGAGGACGGCTACGTGCTGCCGGACCCCGGGCTGCTGAAGGTCTCCGCCGCCGACCAGCTGCGCCCCGACACCGCCGGCCAGGCGGAGACGGCCGACGCCCTGGTCGAGGCGCTGGCGCACTTCAAGGTCGACGCGAAGGTGATCAACACCGTCGCCGGCCCGCACATCACCCGCTACGAGCTGCGGCTCGCGCCCGGGATCAAGATGTCGAAGGTCGCCCAGCTGAAGGACGACCTGGCGTACGCGCTGGCGGCCACCGACATCCGGATCCTGGCCCCGGTCCCCGGGAAGACCGCGGTCGGCGTCGAGGTCCCGAACAAGCGCCGCCGGATCGTCCACCTCGGCGACGTCTACGGCGACCCGCCCGGCGACGCGAGCCCGCTGACGGTCTGGCTCGGCAAGGACGTCTCGGGCGCGCCGGTCTACGCCGACCTGGCCAAGATGCCGCACATGCTGGTCGCCGGCACCACCGGCGCCGGCAAGTCGGGCTGCGTCAACGCGATGCTCAGCTCGATCCTGCTGCACGCCACGCCCGACGACGTGCGGCTGGTGCTGGTCGACCCCAAGCAGGTCGAGCTGAACCACTACGAGGCGGTCCCGCACCTGCTGACGCCGGTGATCACGAGCCCGAAGATGGCCGCCAACGCGCTCCAGAACCTCGTGCGCGAGATGGAGTGGCGCTACGGCGTGATGAGCGTCAAGAAGACCCGCAACCTGATCGAGCTCAACAAGGTCCGGGTCGAGGAGGGCGACGAGCCGCTGCCGTACATCCTCTGCGTGATCGACGAGCTGGCCGACCTGATGATGGTCGCGCCGGCCGACGTCGAGGACGCGATCATCCGGATCGCCCAGAAGGCGCGTGCCGTCGGCATCCACCTGGTGCTGGCCACGCAGTCCCCGCGCGTGGACGTCATCACCGGCATGATCAAGGCCAACGTCCCGTCGCGGATCGCCTTCTCGGTCTCCTCGCAGACCGACTCGCGCGTGATCCTCGACCAGAACGGCGCCGAGTCGCTGCTCGGCCGCGGCGACATGCTCTTCAACCCGGTCGGCAGCTCGCGCCTGACCCGGATCCAGGGCGCCTACATCGACGAGGCCGAGATCGCCGAGCTGACCGCCCACTGGGCGCAGCAGGGCGAGGCCGAGATGCGGGAGGACCTGCTCGAGGCCGCCGAGGACGTCGACGCGACCGACGGCGGCGAGGACGACCTCGACGCCGACACCGATCCGCTGCTGGCCGACGCGATCGAGCTGGTGGTCGAGATGGGCGCCGCGTCGACCTCGGGCCTGCAGCGCCGGCTGCGCGTCGGCTACACCCGCGCCGGCCGGCTGGTCGACATGATGGAGCGGCGCGGGATCGTGTCCGGCTTCGAGGGCTCGAAGGCGCGCCAGGTCCTGGTCTCGCCGATGGACCTGCCGAAGATCCTCGCGCAGCTGCGCGGTGGCGGCGGGGACGCCGTCGCCTCCGACGGCGGCGGCGACCTGGACGGGCCGCACCCGCCGCCGACCGGCGAGGACACCGCGGACGACCGCACCGGCGAGCACACGGCGCTGACGCCCGGTCGCTGACCGACGGGCCGCGGCGGCGCTGGTGTGCGGCGTCCAGCCGCGTCGGCGCACCGGTCGCTGCAGGGCCGCACCCAGCTCCGCGGGCCCTGGCCAGTAGCCTTCCGGTCGAATGGCGGAGATCGGTGCCACCCTGCGCGAGGCCCGGATGCGCGCCGGGATCGACATCGCCGAGGTCGAGGCTCGGACGAAGATCCGGGCCAAGTACCTGCGCGCGCTCGAGAACGAGGAGTGGAGCCTGCTCCCAGGCTCGACCTTCGTGAAGAGCTTCCTGCGCACCTACGCGGAGGCGCTCGGACTCGACGCCAAGCTGCTGGTCGAGGAGTACAAGTTCCGGCACGAGCCGTTCGAGGGCTCCGGCGTCGGCGTTCGCCGCGCGAGCCGCCGCGGCGGTGGCGGGGCCTTCGGACCGCCGAAGCGGACCAACTGGGTGCCGCTCCTGCTCCTGCTCGTGTTCGTCGGCGTCGCGCTGTTCGCGGTCTTCCAGTTCTCGAAGGACGAGGGCAAGCCGTCCGCGACGACGACCACCGATGCGACCACGACCGACGCCGCGGCGGCGGCCAGCAGGAAGAAGCAGCAGGAGCAGCGTCGCAAGCAGCGCGAGCAGCGGGCCGCGGCGCGACTGGTCGTGCCGCTGCGGATCGAGGCCGGGCCCGGCTCGCCGGTCTTCGTCTGCGTCGTCGACGCCCAGGGCAAGCGGGTCGTGGACGGCCGCCAGCTGCAGGCCGGCCGGCGGACGGGGCTGCTGCGCTCCAAGCGCTTCAAGGTCGCGCTCAGCAGCGCCGACGCCCGCGTGACGGTCGGCGGCAAGCGCCGCAACCTCAAGGCCGGCAGCGACGGCGTCGTCGCCTACGAGATCACGCGCAAGTCCAGCAAGCGGCTCGCGGCGGGCAGCCGACCCTCCTGCGCGTGAGCATCCCGCGCGCAGCCATCGTCGTCACGGGCACCGAGGTCCTCGGCGGCTGGGTCAGCGACCGCAACGGGCCGTGGCTGGCCCAGCAGCTGGGAGCGGTCGGGGTCGACCACGTCTCGACCACGGTCGTCGGCGATCGCCCGGAGGACCTCTGGGCGGCGCTCGACCACGCCCGCGCGAGCGGCATCGACCTGGTCGTGACCTCGGGTGGCCTGGGCCCGACGGAGGACGACCTGACGGCCGCCGTCGTCGCCGACTTCGCCGGCCGGCCGATGGAGCTCGACGAGGCGCTGGAGGGCCGGATCTGGGCGATCATCGAGCCGCTCGCCAAGCGCTGGGGCCACACCGATCCGGCGGCCCTGCGGGCGGCCAACCGCAAGCAGGCGCTGGTCCCCGTCGGCGCGACGGTGCTCGAGCCGGTCGGGACCGCGCCGGGCCTGATCGTGCCGCCGGCGGACGGGACGTCCGGTCCGACGGTGCTGGTGCTGCCGGGCCCCCCGCGCGAGCTGCAGCCGATGTGGCGGACGGCGATCGCGGTCGACGCCTTCCAGGCGGCGATCCCCGGCGCCGAGGTCCGCGGCGAGCAGATCCTGCGCGTCTACGGCCTGCCCGAGGCGCAGCTGGCCGACACGATGCGCGAGGCCCGCGCGGCGGGGATCGAGCTCGACGCGATCGAGGTCACGACCTGCGCCCACCGCGGCGAGCTCGAGATCGTCAACCGCTGGGCGCCCGCGCGGGCCGCCGTCGCCGAGTCGTTCGCGGCCTTCGTCGCGGAGCGCCACGGCGAGCTGGTCTTCTCGCAGGACGGGCGGACGATCGACGAGCTGGTCTTCGACCTGCTGCGCGAGCGCGGCTGGACGGTCGCGACCGCGGAGTCCTGCACCGGCGGGCTGGTGGCGGGACGGCTGACCGATCGCGCCGGGTCGTCCGAGGTGATGGCCGGCGGCGTCGTGGCCTATGCCGACGAGGTCAAGCGGCGGGCGCTCGGGGTCGACGGCGCGCTGCTGGCCGAGCACGGCGCGGTCTCGGCGCCGGTCGCGCAGGCGATGGCGGTCGGGGCGCTCGACCGGATCGGGGCCGACGTGGCGGTCGCGACGACCGGGATCGCGGGACCGGGCGGCGGCAGCGAGGCGAAGCCGGTCGGGACGATCTTCCTGGCGGTGGCGGCCCGCGACGGCGCGTCGCTGGTGCGCCACGTGCGGATCCCCGGCGACCGGTTCGCGATCCGCGACCGGACGACGACGGCGGCGCTGCACCTGCTGCGGCGGCTGCTGCGCGGCGAGACCGACGCGGGCTGAGGGTTGGGGTGGGCCGGGCTTGGTGGCTCGGCGGCGGTGGGCGTGGTCGGGAGGACGGGGCGCGGTGGCCTGCGGCTCGGCGGCGGTGGGCGTGGTCGGGAGGACGGGGCGAGCGGTGAACGTCACTCGCAGGTCCCCTGGGACGGAGGTGCGTGACGTTGTCCGCCGCTATCGGCGGTCAACGTCTTCCACCTGCGCGGCAGGCGTCGCCGAGTGACGTTCGCCCCCTCCCGGGTCCGACTGCGGCGTCCCCGGAGGGGGCGGCGGATCGTCGCGAATCCGGTGCAGGATCGGCACGGTCCGGCACCCACGTGGCATACGAACATACGTACGGTTGGGTTCCGTCCGACGGAGGGCGGATGATCAAGTACCGCTTCCCAGCATGAGGTGACGTTCGACATGGCCAAGGATCCCGATACGACCGCCAAGGCGCGCGATGCAGCGCTCCAGGGCGCCCTGCAGCAGATCGAGCGACAGTTCGGCAAGGGCACCGTGATGCGGATGGGCGACGAGGGCGCCATCGGCCAGGTCGAGGCGATCCCGACCGGCTCGCTGTCGCTGGACATCGCGCTCGGCATCGGCGGCGTCCCGAAGGGGCGGATCATCGAGATCTTCGGCCCGGAGTCGTCCGGCAAGACGACGCTCGTCTACCACATCCTCGCCGAGGCGCAGAAGCGCGGCGGCGTCTGCGCCTTCATCGACGCCGAGCACGCGATGGACCCGGTCTACGCCAAGGCGATCGGGCTCGACGTCGACGAGCTGCTGGTCTCGCAGCCCGACTACGGCGAGCAGGCGCTCGAGATCGCCGACATGCTGGTGCGCTCAGGCGCCGTCGACATCGTCGCGGTCGACTCGGTCGCCGCGCTGACGCCGCGGGCCGAGCTCGAGGGCCAGATGGGCGATACGACGGTCGGCCTCCAGGCCCGGATGATGAGCCAGGCGATGCGCAAGCTGACCGGCAACCTGAACCGGACCGGCACGATGTGCATCTTCACGAACCAGATCCGCGAGAAGGTCGGCGTGATGTTCGGCTCGCCGGAGACGCAGCCGGGCGGTCGTGCGCTGAAGTTCTACAGCTCGCAGCGCCTCGACATCCGGCGGATCGAGACGATCAAGGAAGGCACCGACGCGGTCGCCAACCGGGTCCGGGTCAAGGTCGTCAAGAACAAGGTCGCTCCGCCCTTCAAGCAGGCCGAGTTCGACATCGAGTTCGGCAAGGGCATCTCGACCGCCGGCTGCCTGATCGATCTCGGGATCGAGCACGACATCGTCCAGAAGTCGGGTTCGTTCTTCAGCTTCGACGGCGAGCGGCTGGCTCAGGGCCGGACCAACGCCAAGGCGCACCTGAACGCCAATCCCGAGATCGCCAACGAGATCGAGCGGCGGATCTACGAGAAGCTCGAGCTGGTGCCCAAGGGCACCCAGGCGCCGGTCGTCGCACCCGATGCCCCCGCTGAGGAGCCCGCCGTCGCGGCCGCGTGAGCGAGCCGGACGCCCCACCCGCCGGGTCGACCGCCGACCCGGCCACCAGCCCGCCGCTGACCGCGGCGGGCAGTGCCGAGGAGCGAGTCCACCACGCGCTCGAGCTGGCCTACCGCCATCTCGCCAAGCGCGACCGGACCGTCGCCGAGGTCCGTCGCCACCTGGAGCGGCGGAGCGTCGGCGGCCCCTCGATCGAGCGTGCGCTGGCCGAGCTGCACGACCTCGGCTACCTCGACGACCGCCGCTACGCCCAGCGCTACGTCGAGGACCGCCGGCGCGTCGACGGCTGGGGCCGGCTGCGGATCGCCGCCGGCCTGCGGCGGATGGGGATCGACGAGCCGCTGGTCGAGGCGGCGCTGGCCGGCGACCCGGATGCGCGACGCGAGCCGGACCTCGCGGTCGAGACGCTGGAGCGCCGCCTCGGCGGAGCGCCGCTCGCCGACGACCGTGGGCGCGGCCGCGCCCTGCGACTGCTGGCGACCCGCGGGTTCCCGCTGGAGACGGCCTACGATGCCGTGCGGACCTACGAACGTCGCTGCGACGAGCGCGGCGACGGGTAGATTCACGGCAGATGGAGTTCGTCCTCGCCGCAGCGCTGCTGGCCGCAGCGATCGTGATCGCATCGATCGTCGCTCGTGGCCGCTCGGCGTCCGCGCCGACGGCGGTCGCCGACCAGCGGGAGCAGGATCTCACCGGACGCGAGCGGCAGCTCGACCGTCGCGACCGCGAGCTGAGCGACCGGGCCGAGGCGCTCGGCGAGCGCGAGCGGCGGATCGACCACCAGGCGGCCGATCTGGCGACATTGACCTCGGAGCTGCGACGACGCGAGGACCAGATCGAGCAGGCGCTGGAGCGGACCTCGGGCCTGTCGGCGAGCGCGGCCAAGGCCGAGCTGCTGCGCCGGGTCGAGGAGCAGACCCGCCACGAGGAGGCGCGCGTCGTTCGCCGGGTCGAGGAGCAGACCCGCCGTGAGGCCGAGCGCCGGGTGCGCTCGATCCTCTCGACCGCCATGCAGCGCTACGCCGCCGGCCACGCGGCCGAGACCACCGTCTCCGTGGTCAAGCTGCCCGGCGACGACATGAAGGGGCGGATCATCGGCCGGGAGGGCCGCAACATCCGCGCGCTCGAGCACCTGACCGGGGTCAACTTCATCATCGACGACACCCCCGGAGCGGTCGTCCTGTCGTCGTTCGACGGGGTCCGCCGTGAGGTCGCCCGGCGGACGCTCGAGGCGCTGATGGAGGACGGGCGGATCCACCCCGCCAAGATCGAGGAGGCCTACTTCGCGGCCAAGGCCGAGCTCGAGGAGGCGATCCAGGAATCGGGCGAGGCGGCCGTGCTCGAGGCCGACGTCCAGGGCATCCACCCGGATCTGGTCCAGGTGCTCGGCAAGCTGCGGTTCCGGACCAGCTACGGTCAGAACGTGCTCGCGCACTCGGTCGAGTGCGCGATCCTCGCGGGGCTGCTGGCCCACGAGCTCGGCGCCGACGCGGCGACGGCCCGGCGGGCGGCGCTGCTGCACGACATCGGCAAGGCGGTCAGCCACGAGGTCGAGGGCCCGCACGCGCTCGTCGGCGGCCAGCTGGCCCGTCGTCACGGCGAGGCCGAGGCGGTTGCGCACGCGATGGAGGCACACCACAACGAGGTCGACCCGCAGACGGTCGAGGCGGTGATCGTGCAGGCCGCCGACGCGCTCTCCGGGGCGCGCCCGGGCGCTCGCGGCGAGTCGCTCGAGCTCTACGTCCGCCGGCTCCGAGACCTCGAGTCGATCGCGGCCCGCCACCAGGGCGTCGATCGCGTCTACGCGATGCAGGCCGGTCGCGAGGTCCGGATCATCGTGCTGCCCGAGGCGGTCGACGACGACCAGATGACGCTCCTGGCCCGCAGCATCGCGCGCGAGATCGAGGACGAGCTGGAGTACCCGGGCCAGATCAAGGTCACGGTGATCCGCGAGTCCCGCGCCAGCGACTTCGCGCGCTGAGGGCGGGGGAGCGCGGGGCGGCTAGGGCGCCCGCCGCAGCGCCTCGAACCGCACGGGTGACCATTCGCCCATCCACTGCATGACGTCGCGCGCGATCTCGCTCGGGTCCGAGGCGCTGCCGAGGCGACGGGCGAGGTCGAAGCGGAGTTGGCGGTTGCCGTCGACGCCGTCGCGTCGGAGGACGATCACGAGGTCCCACGACTCCCGGTCGGCGACCGGTTCGGCGTGGACGTCGAGCATCGTGACGCCGTCGCGAACGAACCACTCGCGGAGGCTGTCGAACTCGCGGCGGACGTAGTCGGCAGCGAAGGCCGCGATTTCGTCAGGCGATTCGTGGTCAGGAGACATGGGGGGTGCCGTAGGCGGTGATGACATGGTTCATGGCGGCGGACTGGGATTGTTCAGGGCCGACCACGACCGGCGGGGCCACTCCCCGGGCCGGCCGTGACCGCGGTCGCTGGCCGCAGACGCAAGCCGAAGCGCCGTTCATTAGGGCAGCCGAACGGCCTGAATGTTAGGGTGCCCGTACGTCGGTGCGCGGTTCGCAGCCGGGCGTCGTCGGGATGCGTGGCCCGCGCGGCCTCGCCGTGCGCGCCCGACGGCTCAACACGCTCGAAGGAGAACTCGCATGCCCCTCGCCATCCCATCTCGCCGGATCGCCGCGCCGATCGCCATCGTCGCCCTCGGCCTGGTCGGCGCCACCTCGGCCACGGCCGCACCCGAGCGCGTGCTCGGCGGCAACCTGGCCTGGTCGACGGTCAAGGTCTACTCAACGGCCGCGCCCGCCAACACCGACCGGACGTTCGCGGGCTACATGACCCGTAACGCGACGCCGGGCTCGCAGAACATGACCTTGATCTCGACGGGCGCCTCGTGGGGCGACGTCGTCGACCCGGCTCTGGCTCAGGGCACGCCGGTGCGGTGGAACTTCCCCGCGGTCGCGGGCACCTACGACGCGGCCACGAAGACCGGGACCGTGGGGCTGATCGGCCGCCTGCAGGGCCGCTCGACGAACATCGCGCCGCAGATCGGCTTCGACTACACGCTCTCGATCGAGAACCCGGTCGTGGTCTTCGACGGCAGCGCGACGGCCAAGCTCTACGCGTCGGGCACCAAGTACGGCGGCACCGCCGGCCTGACGGTCCCGTACGACCGCTCGACGGCGCTGTTCTCGCTCGACGTCGCGAACGCCACGACGACGACCAACGCCGACGGCACGACGACGATCGGGAACCTGGCGCCGACCGTGGTGACCGACATCTACGGCGGCTTCGGACCGGGCAGCGGCCCGGACCGGACGCCCAACACCTTCGGCAGCTTCAGCCTGACGCTCCAGACGGAGCCGGGCAGCGGCGGCGGCACGCCCGGCCCGCAGGGTCCCGCCGGCCCGGCCGGAGCGATGGGGCCCGCCGGCCCGGCCGGTCCGAAGGGCGCGGACGGCAAGGCCGGCAAGAGCGCCAAGCTGCGCACGGTCACGCTGCGGCGCGCGCCGTTCGGCTCCGCCGCGACGCTCGCGGTCGAGCTGCGGTCGCGACGGACCGGCAAGGTCGCCGGCGTCGGCACGATCCGTCGTCGCACGCTGCGGGTCAAGGTCCTGTCCGGCACGAAGCTCAACGGGACCTGGACGCTGCGCCGCACCGGCCGCAAGGTCACTGGCGCGCGGTCGGCGCGGATCACGATCCGCTGAGGACGGCGACGGCTGGCGGCGTGCGGTGGCGGGGACGCCGCCTCCGCCGGCCGCCGACGGGGGAGCCGCCGCCGACTAGCCCTGCGGCGCTCCGCGCAGGATCTTCTCCATCGCCTTTCCCTTGGCGAGCTCGTCGACCAGCTTGTCCAGGTAGCGGATCTTCTGCATCAGCGGATCGTCGACGTCCTCGACGCGGACTCCGCACACCACGCCGGTGATCGACGAGGCGCCCGGGTTGAGGCGCGCGTCGGCGAAGAGGTCCTCGAACGTCGTGCCGGCCGCGAGGTGGCGGTGCAACGCGGCCTCGTCGAAGCCGGTCAGCCACAGGATCACCTGATCCAGCTCGGCCTTCGAGCGACCCTTCCGCTCCACCTTCGCCAGGTAGAGGGGATAGACCGAGGCGAAGCTGGTCGTGAAGATCCGGCTCATGGCCCGATCCTAGGGCTCGGCCGCGATCGCCTGACGCGGTCTACCCTTGGTGTCCGACATGGCCTCCTCCGATACGCCGAAGCGCTACCACGTCACCACCTTCGGGTGCCAGATGAACGAGCACGACTCCGAGCGGATGCGCGGGATGCTCGAATCGCTGGGCTACGGGGCCGCCGAGACGGCCGAGGACGCCGATCTGATCCTCTTCAACACCTGCTCGATCCGCGAGTCGGCCGACTCGCGGTTCCTCGCCCACCTGGGGCACGCGAAGCGGATGAAGAAGGAGCGGCCCGGCGTCGTCGTCGGCGTCGGGGGCTGCTGGGCGCAGTCGGTCAAGGACGAGGTCTTCGCGCGCTTCCCGTTCGTCGACGTCGCCTTCGGGCCGGGCCAGATCAACAAGCTCGCCGAGTTCCTGACGGCCGACTCGCTGTCGGCCCAGGGCTACTTCGAGTTCGAGGGCTTCCCCGCCCACCTGCCGACCAAGCGCGATCGCAGCTTCCAGGCGTGGGTCCAGATCGCCGTCGGCTGCAACCTCAAGTGCTCCTACTGCATCGTGCCCTCGACCCGCGGGCGCGAGTCGTCGCGGCCGTTCGAGCAGCTGCTCGACGAGGTCCGCGCGCTCGCCGCCGACGGCGTTCGCGAGGTCACGCTGCTGGGGCAGAACGTCAACGCCTACGGCCGCGACCTGCGCACGACCGAGCCGCTGCCCGAGGCGCTGCTGGCCTTCAGCGAGGCGGCCAAGCGCCCGACCGCCGGCACCCGTCCGCGGACCTTCGCCGAGCTGCTGACCGCGGTCGCGGCCGTCGACGGCATCGAGCGGATCCGCTACACCTCACCGCATCCGAAGGACATCCGCGAGGACGTCGTCGCGGTCCACGCCGCGCTGCCCGAGGTCTGCCAGCACATCCACCTGCCGCTGCAGGCCGGATCCAGCCGGATCCTCAAGCGGATGCGCCGCACGTACGACAAGCAGCGCTACCTCGACCGGGTGGCGATGATCCGCGAGCAGTGCCCGGACATCGCGATCACGACCGACATCATCGTCGGCTTCCCGGGCGAGACCGAGGCGGAGTTCGAGGAGACGCTCGAGGTCGTCGACGCGGTCGCGTTCGATGGCGCCTTCACCTTCGTCTTCTCGCCGCGCCGGGGGACCGAGGCGGCCGAGTTGGTCGACGACTTCGTGCCGCATCCGGTCAAGGTCGAGCGGATGGAGCGGCTGGTCGAGCGGGTCCAGCACCACGCCCGCGAGCGGACCCAGCGGTTCGTCGGCCGGACCCTCGAGGTGCTGATCGAGGGCGAGTCGCGGACCGACCCCGACAAGCTGCGCGGCCGCACCAGCCACAACAAGGTCGTCAACTTCGTCGGCTTCGGGCAGCCGGGGGAGACCGTCCCGGTCCAGATCACCGGCGCCACGTCGCAGACGCTCAGCGGCGAGATGTCGCTGCTGGCGACGCTCGCCGGCTGACCGGCGGCTCAGCGCTTGACGCGCTGCGCCTGGGCCATCTCCGTCCCGACCCGCTCGCCGCCGAGCTTGCCCGAGAGCCGTCCGGGCAGGCCGGGGAAGAGCGCGTTCAGCAGGCCGCTGGCCCGCACCCCGACCGGGGCGACGTCGACCTCGCCCTTGTTGCGGACGATCGCTCGCACGACCGCGGTCGCGACGTCCTCGGGCGTGTTGGTGCCGACGCCGCGCGGCAGCTCGACCTTGGTGTCGGCGAACATGCCGGCGTCGCGGATGAAGCCCGGGAAGACGACGCTGACGCCGATCCCGGCCGGCTTCAGCTCCGGTCGCAGGGCCTGGGCGAAGCCGCGCAGCCCGAGCTTGGTCCCGGCGTAGAGCGAGGCGTCGGCGGTCGGGACCTTGGCCGACATCGAGGAGACGTAGACGTGATGGCCGGACCCGCGCCGCTTCATCGCCGGCAGCAGCAGCCGGGTCAGCGCGATCGGCGCCCGCAGGTTGACCTCGAGCACCCGGTCGGCGTCCTCGAGCGCGTAGTCGTCGAGCGGCCCGCTGCCCGGCAGCGCGGCGTTGTGGACGACGACGTCGACCTCGCCGTGGTCGGCCGCCAGCCGCTCGACGTCCTCGCGCGAGGACAGGTCGGCCGAGACGGCGACCGCGCCCAGCTCGTCGGCCAGCGGCTGCAAAACCTCCGCGCGACGGCCGGTCAGGACCAGGGTCGCGCCCTCGCGCGCCAGCGCCCGGGCGATCGCATGGCCCAGGCCACCCGTGGCTCCGGTGATCAGGACGGTCCGGCCGGCGAGCTGCATGGGCGAAACCCTACTGGCCGGTAGATGCCGCGGCACCGACCGCGTGGCGTCAGCCGACCGCGGCACCGGACAGGTGGCGTCAGGAGCCGGCGCTCGGCGCAGCGAGCTGACGCCGCCGCGGAACCGGCGCGGCGAGATGACGCCACCGCGGACTAGGCGAGGAAGACCGCGACGGTCGCCGTGAAGCCGTGCACGAACGGGCGGCCGCCGACCGGGCCGATCTCGCCGGCGGAGAACATCCCGGCGAGCGGCAGCGGGCCGAGCTCGCGCTGGATCGCGTCGGCGTCGTGGTGGTCGTGGCCGAACATGTCGTGACCGCGGCCGTTGCAGGTGAAGGCGAGCGCGCCGGCGACCTGACCGGAGCCGGCCGCGGCGCGGCGCAGGCGCAGGGCGTCCTCCAGGTCGCGGGTCGCCGTCTCGGGGTCGCGGACGTGCAGCTGGGCGATCTGGCCGACCTCGACCGGGGCGCCGACCACGACCGCGCCTGCCTCCGGATCGGCGCCGGCGAGCCCGCGGACGACGAAGTCGCCGGCACCGTACTCCGGTCGCCCGGGTCCCACGACCAGGCCGAGCAGCAGCCCGTGGCGGATCCGCGCCTGGTCCTCGGCGCCGAGGCCGTCGACCGTCTCGCGCAGGGCCTCGATCGCCGGACGCCCGGCCAGCTCCTGGATCACGCCGCCCTCGCCGGCGGTCACCGCCAGCTCCGGGCCGATCGGACGCGCGCCCTGCGACACGCACGGCAGCACCTCGACCCCGGAGAAGCGGATCCCGATCGCGGCCGCGTCGGTCGCGCCGCGGTCGTGCAGCAGCGGGCGGCCGTCGGGCGGGACCATCGACGGCACCCCGCCGATCAGCGGCACGCCGGGCAGGTGCTCCTCGAAGGCCCGCAGGGTCCCCTCGAGCGGCAGCCGCGAGGCGTCGGCGAGCAGGATGATCGCCGAGCTGGTGCCGGCGTCCGGATCGGGCATCCCCAGCAGCGCCAGGCCGTCCTCGACCGGCCGGGTCCGCAGCTCGAAGACGTCGGCGCGGCCCTCGTCGACGGAGATCGCCCAGATCGCGACTCCGGTGCCGTGCTCGTGCTCCTGGCCGCCGGCGATCAGCCCGCCGCTCGAGCAGCCGACCAGCTCGTCCGGGGCGA
The DNA here is from genome assembly GCF_000240225.1 of Patulibacter medicamentivorans. Lineage (GTDB taxonomy): Bacteria > Actinomycetota > Thermoleophilia > Solirubrobacterales > Solirubrobacteraceae > Patulibacter > Patulibacter medicamentivorans. Next base: position 27,216 of record NZ_AGUD01000051.1, on the reverse strand, counting down.
GGACCTCGTGGATCGTCGCCATCACGGCGTCGACCTCCGTCACGTGGTCGCCGGAGACGAAGACGATCGCCAGATCGCAGCTCGCGCCGCCGAGACCGACCTGCGCCTGGCGGGCCGCGAGCGCGACCCCGGTCTCGGGATCGACCGCGGACGAGTAGCCGGTGGCGACGACGACGGGCATCCGATTCACCATACTCGCGGTCGATGGAGGCCCCCGTTCGTCCCCGGATCGTCGCGCTGTTCGGCCCGACGGCGGTCGGCAAGACGGCCGTCGCGGTCGCGGTCGGCCGCGCGCTGCGGGCCGCCGGACACGATCCGCTGGCGATCTCGGCCGATGCGATGCAGGTCTACCGCGGGATCGAGACGCTGACCGGGGCCCGCGACGCCCTCGACCAGGACGAGCTGGAGCACCGGCTGGTGAGCGTGCTGCCGATCTCGGAGACGTGCTCCGCCGGGCGCTTCGCGGGGATGGCGCACGAGGAGATCGACCGCGCCCTGGCGGCCGGGCGGACGCCGGTGGTGGTCGGCGGCACCGGGCTCTACCTGCGGGCGGCGCTGACCGAGCTCGCGCTGCGACCGCCGGCCCCGCCCGAGATCCGCGCCCGGCTCGAGGCCGAGCTGGCCGCCGACGGACCGCGGGCGCTGCACGCTCGCCTGGCCGCGGTCGCGCCGTGGGCGGCCGCGCGGATCGCCCCCGCCGACCGCTCGCGGTTGGTGCGGACGCTCGAGCTGCACGAGCTGGGGGAGCTGCACGAGCCCGACCCCGACGCGCCGAACCGGCTCTGGACCGACGACGTCCGTTACCCGACCCGACTGGTCGGGCTGGTCCGCGACCGCGACCAGCTGCGCGCCCGGATCGACCTGCGGATCGACGCGATGCTCGCGGCCGGGGCCGCCGACGAGGTCCGTGCCGCGGTCGCGGCCGGGGTCTCGGCGACCGCGCGCAAGGCCCACGGGTTCGAGCCCCTGCTCGACGGCGACGAGGACCGGATGCGACGCGACACCCGCCGCTACGTCAAGCGCCAGCTGACCTGGATGCGCAAGCTGCCCGGGGTCGAGGTGGTCGACCTGACCGACGACCCCGATCTCGACCTGGTCGCCGCGCGGATCGTCGCGCCGCTGCTGGAGGGCTGAGGGCGGCGCGGCGCGGGCTGGTGTCCGATATCCCCGCGTAGACTCCCGCCGATGCGGTTCGAGAAGTGGCAGGCCCTCGGCAACGACTACCTGATCGTCGAGAGAGAGCGCCTGCCGTTCGAGCTGACCGCCGCCCGCGCCCGGATGCTCTGCGACCCGCACGTCGGCCCCGGCGGCGACGGCGTCCTGGAGCTGTCCCCGCCGACCGATCCGGGATCGATCGCCGACCTGCGGATCCTCAACCCGGACGGGTCCGAGGCGGAGCTGTCCGGCAACGGCGCGCGCGAGGCGATCATGTACCTCGTCCGCCGCGGCTGGACCGATCGCAGCCAGTTCTCGATCACCACGGTCGCCGGCGAGATCCGCCCGACGATCCTCTCCGACACGACCTGCCGGGTCGACATGGGCCGGGCGCGCCTGGTCAGCGACGACTTCCCGTCGGGTCCGGACGACGGTCGCGGCACGATCGAGGCGGTCGACGGCCTGCGCTGGTCGTTCCAGCACGTCAAGGTCGGCAACCCGCAGTGCTCGATCGCGGTCGCCGACCGGGCGGAGCTGGACGCGCTCGACCTGCCGGCGATCGGCCCGGCGATCGAGCGCCACGCGTCGTTCCCGAACCGCACCAACGTCTCGTGGTACAGCGAGCTGGCGCCGGGGCGGATCCGCGCCCGGATCTTCGAGCGCGGGGTCGGCGAGACGATGTCCTCCGGGACGGGGGCGTCGGGCGCCGCGGTCGCCTACGTGTTGGCGGGCGGCGGGGGCGGATCGCAGAGCGACCGCGAGAGCGTCACCGTCGAGCTGGACGGCGGCGAGCTGGTTGTCGACGTGACCGAGGACCTGCATGTCGATCTGACCGGCTGGGCGGTGCCGGTCTACGTGGCCGACGCCAGCGACGAGCTGCTCGCGGCGCTGGCCGAGGCCGCCTGAGCGCCGCCGCCGATCTGGGACGTACGACGTCCCGAAGGTCAGTCGTTGGCGTGCAGGCTGGCGTTGAGGCCGCCCCAGTCGCCGCTGCGCGGCCGGGCCTCGACGGCGCCGGTCGTGCTGTTGCGGCGGAAGAGCAGGCCGTCCTGGCCCGACAGGTCGCGGGCCTTGACGACGTGGCCGTCGGGCAGCGTGACGACGGTGCCGCCGGTGACGTAGAGGCCGGCCTCGACCACGCAGCCGTCGCCGAGCGAGATCCCGATCCCGGCGTTGGCGCCGAGCAGGCACTTCTCGCCGAGCGAGATGACCTCCTTGCCACCGCCGGAGAGCGTGCCCATGATCGAGGCGCCGCCGCCGACGTCGGTCCCGTCGCCGACGACGACCCCGGCGCTGATCCGGCCCTCGACCATCGAGGCGCCGAGCGTGCCGGCGTTGAAGTTGACGAAGCCCTCGTGCATGACGGTCGTGCCCTCGGCCAGATGGGCCCCGAGCCGGACGCGGTCGGCGTCGCCGATCCGGACGCCGCTCGGCACGACGTAGTCGGTCATCCGCGGGAACTTGTCGATCGACGTCACGGCGACCGGACGGCCCTCGGCCCGCAGCCGCAGCCGGGTCTGCTCGAAGCCCTCGACCGGCACCGGCCCCTGCGAGGTCCAGACGACGTTGGAGAGCAGCCCGAACTGGCCGTCGAGCGAGAGCCCGTGGGGGGCGACCAGCCGGTGCGACAGCAGGTGCAGGCGCAGGTAGACGTCGTGGGCGTCGACCGGCGCCGCCGCCAGGTCCTCGATCACGGTCACGACGGCGATCGTGCGCACGCCACGGCCCGGATCGCTGCCGATCGCGGCGGCCACGGCGCCACCGGCGGTCTCGGTGGCGCGGGCGAAGGAGACCTCGCTGCTGCCGGTCCCGCCGCCGTGGCCGGCGCGGGCGACGGTCTCGGCGTCGATCCCCAGCGCCGGCGACGGGAAGAAGGTGTCCAGGACCCGGCCGTCGGCCTCGGCGACGGTGGCCAGTCCGATGCCCCAGGCGCCTGCGGTCTGCTGCTGATCGCTCACGCGACTGAGCCTAGAAGAACGGCGCCGCGCGGGCGGCGTGGCGGGTGCGACGTTCCGGTCGCTCAGCGACCGAAAGGCGGCGGCCGTCGGTGGCCGCACGCCGAGACGCCGCGGCCGCTGCGACGTTCCGGTCGTTCGGCGACCGGGACGCGACGGCCGGCGCGGACGATCGCGTGGGTCAGATGTCGTCGGAGAGGGCGATCAGCCGCTCGGCCGCGATCGCGCAGTCCTCGAGCGTCGGGACCAGCGCGACCCGCACGTAGCCCTCGCCGGCGGGCCCGAAGAACGCGCCCGGCGCGACGACGAGCCCGGCCCGCAGCAGTCCGGCCGCGAACGCCGCGCTGCCGCGGTCCCCGGGGTCGCCGTCGGTCAGGACGGAGACCAGGGCGCTGGTCTCCGGATCGGCCAGGGCGTCCTGCGCCCACGACGCGCGCTCCCAGCCGGTCGGCAGCGCCAGCCAGCGGAAGAACGAGCCGGGGCCGCCCGCGTCGCGCAGGCCGAGCGCCTCGAGCCCGGGACGGAGGGCGGCGAGCTTCGCCCGGTAGCGCTCGCGGACCTCGATCACGTGCTGCTCGTCGCCCCAGGCCGCGACCGCCGCCTGCTGGACGAACCGCTGGGGCGCGACGCCGACGCTCGGGCGGAAGCGCTTGAGCGCGGCGATCAGGTCGGCGTCGCCGGCCGCGAAGCCCGAGCGGTAGCCGGGCATCGACGAGCGCTTGGAGAGCGTGTTGACGACCAGCACGCCGCCGAGGCCGTCGCCGGACGCCGCGATCTGCACGGCCGAGTCGGGAGCGTCGCCCTCGAACCACAGCTCGCTGTATGCCTCGTCGCTGGCCAGGACGACGCCGTGGCGACGGCAGCGGGCGGCTGCCAGCGCGTACCACTCGCGGGTGGCCACGGCGGCGGTCGGGTTGTTCGGGTAGTTGACCCACAGCAGCGCCAGCCGCGACCACTGCTCGTCGCTGATCGCCTCGAGATCGGGCAGGAAGCCGTGCTCGGCGAGCAGCGGCAGCTCCACGACCTCGGCGCCGGCGAAGCGGGCGCCGCGCTCGTAGACGGGGTAGCCGGGCTGCGGCACGCCGACCAGGTCGCGGCCGCCGGCGACGTCGACGAGCACCTGGGGGAGGCTGAAGACCAGCTCCTTCGAGCCGAGCGTCGGCAGCACGTGCCGGTCGGGGTCGAGGGTCGTGCCGAACCGTCGCCCGACCCAGCCGGCGACGGCGGCGCGCAGCTCCGGCAGTCCCTCGGCCAGGGGGTAGCTCGACACGGTCTCGGCCTCGACCGCCTCGATCAGCGCCCGGCGGATGAGCTCCGGGGTCGGCTCGCGCGGCTCGCCGGCCCCCAGGTCGACGAGCGGCAGGGTGGTCCCGGCGGCGGCCTCCGCCTGACGCCGCGCCTGGGTCAGGCGCGCGAACGGATAGGTGCCGGAGCGACGCAGGAGCGGGTTGCGCGAGGAGGCGGAGGCCATCGCGCCGGGACGCTACCGCGATCGGCTCGCGCGGCGGCCCACGCGGAGCCCCGGCGCTGCTCCTAGAGCGTCACACCGGGGCAGGCCCTGGCGGCGGCGGGCTCGTCGCGGCGGACGGCTCGCTGGCGGCGCAGGACCGTCCTGCGGGTGGCCCGCACGCGGCGCTGGAGCCGCTGCTTCGTCGCCCGGCGCTTGGCGTGCGCGGCCTGCTTGCGGACGCGCTTCAGCTGCTTGCGCGACGTGGACAGCGCCCGCCGGTCGCGCTCGAGCTTCTGGGCCGCGCTGGTGCAGGTCTGCGACACGTCGACGGTGGTGTCGACGTCGGCGGCGTACTGCCGCTGGTCGGCCTCGGCCTCGAGGAATGCGCACACCGACTGGTCGCCGGCCGCGGACGGGGTGACGTCGCCGCTGGCGGTGGCGCGGTAGGCGCGGGTCGCGTCAGGCTGCGGCGCCAGCCGGCGGTCGATCGCCACCGGCCCGTCGGTCCCGGCGAAGCTGCCGCCGCAGCGGGGCGCGAGCTTGACCCGCATCCGCAGCGGCCCGTCGGCAGAGGTCAGGCTGCCCGGGTCGGCGGTCACCGTGACCGTCACCGACAGCGGCCGATCGGCGCGGGCGAGCGCCGGCGCCTGGACCCGGAGCGCGATTGGGTCGAAGTCGTCGGCGGCCGCCGGTCCGGCGGTGGCGAGCAGCAGGCCCGCGACCGCGGGGACCAGCGCGGCGCGACCGATCGGTCGCGTCCGTCGCCCCGGGACGGAGCCGAAGCGGGCGGTCACGGCCGCAGCCCCATCGAGGACGGATGGCTGAACATCCGCGCCGGCGTCGCCGGCCGGTAGTCGAAGCCGAGCCGGTCGAGGTAGCCCGAGGTGTAGAGCTCGGCCAGGTCGTGCGGCTTGGCGCGCTCCGGGGCCGGCGGCGCGTTGCCGCCGTCGCGCAGCCGGGCCTGGCGGTCGGTCGCGGCAGGCCGGGCGCCGATCGGAGCCCCGCGCATGATCCGGCGGGGCGTCGGAAGCGGCGGCGGCTCGAGCTTCGGCGCGTGCGCGAAGTCGAACGAGAGCCCGATGTTGCGGGCGAACTGGTCGCGGCGGGTCAGCGGCGCAAGGCCGTAGCGGTAGCGGATCAGCTTCAGGATCGACTCGAATCCGTAGACCCCGTGGTCGACGTGGCCGCGGCGGGCCCAGGGCGAGACGGCGACGGCCGGGATCCGGAAGCCCATCTGGCCGAAGTCGCTGGCGACGTCGCGGCTGGCGCGGACGTCGGGCACGCGCGGCGGGCGGACGTGGTCGAAGAAGCCGCCCCACTCGTCGTAGACGATGAACAGCGCGCCGCGCTTGTACTGCGGCGACTTCAGGAAGGCGTGGACGACGTCGGACATGAACGCCTGGCCGACGCGGACGTCGCCGTGCGGGTGCTCGTCGCCCGAGGTCCCCGCCTCCTCGCCGTTGAACGACGGGTCGACGAACGAGACCGCCGGCAGCGTCCCCGCGGCGCAGCGCTCGTAGTACTCCTGCATCGCTCCCGAGCGGGCCAGGCCGGGGACGCCCCAGAGCGCCGCGACCGGGATGTCGGAGTAGAAGTAGCGGCTGCTGATGCCCTTCTGCGCCAGCGCGTTGAAGATCGTCGAGTCGGGCAGGCCGAGCGGCGAGTCGGCCTTCAGGAACGGAAACGCGTTGTCGCGGCGCCCGTAGGACTGGGCGCTGTGCATGTAGTACCGATTGGGGTACGTCGACGCCAGCAGCGAGCAGAAGAAGCGGTCGTAGGCCGTGAACGCCTGGGCGACGTGGGGGATGAAGGGCAGATCGGCCTTCGTGTAGTAGCCGATCGAGAAGACGTCGCTGTCGGCCTGCAGGAAGCCGTCGTTGCGGCCGCCGTCGAGCTGCTTGCGACCGCCCTCCCAGGAGTGGTCCGGGTCGAGGTACGCAAGCCCCTGGAAGTCGGGGGCCAGGCGGTGGGTCGCGTGGACCTTGCCCTGCTTGTCGCGGAAGGTCAGGCCGGCCTGGCGGCCGTCGGCGCCCGGCAGCCAGCCGAGGTAGTGGTCGAACGACCGGTTCTCCATCATCAGCACGACGAAGGTGTCGATCGGCAGGTTGCGAGCGCTCGGCAGCGCGCGCGTGGTTGCCCGGGTCGCCTCGGCGAGGACCGTGTCGGGGCTCAGGGCGAGGCCCATCCCGGCGAGCCCGGCCGCGGCGGCCGTCCGCTCCAGGAACTCCCGGCGGCTGTGGTAGGCGTCGTGGTGCTCGGCCTCCAGCCGCTCGGCCTCGTCGGGATCGTGGACGTCAGGCATCGTGACCCATGCTGCGCTTGCTCCTGCCCATCGGATGTGGCCCTCCGGTGAACACTCTCGCCGAGTTCGTCACTCTCGCGCAAGGCCGTCGCGAGCGCCTATGCGCCTGGTTGGCGGCAACGCGTCACGAACGCCGACGGCCGGACTCTCAGCTGCCGGTGGCGACGAGCGCGGCCAGCGTCTCGTAGCTCTCGACCAGCGCGGCCACCGCGACCTGCTCGTCGCGCTTGTGGGCGAAGGCCGGATCGCCCGGCCCGTAGTTGATTGCCGGGGTGCCCGCCAGGCCGAACTCGGCGACCGGGGTCCACGCCTGCTTGGGGGTCACGTCGCGACCGCTGCGGGCGATCAGCGCCTGCGCCAGCGGCCCGTCGATCGTGACCGCGCCCGACGGGGCGTTGCCGACGATCGTCAGCTCGCTGTCGGTCGCCGAGCACCAGGCTCGCAGCTGCGACTCGGCGGCCTCCGGCGGGATCCCGGGCGGGTAGCGGTAGTTGACGTGGGCCTCGGCGCGGTCGGGGACGACGTTGTCGGCGACGCCGCCGGCGATCCGCGTGACCGACACGCACTCGGCGTAGGTCAGCCCGTGGAACTCGTGGCGGTGGACCGGCACCTGGGCCAGGTGCGCGATCCCCGCCGCGGCGCGGTGGATCGCGTTGGAGCCGAGCCACGGCCGGGCGCTGTGGGCCGCGGTCCCGTGGAAGCTCCAGGTCGCGTTCAGGTTCCCCAGGCAGCCGCCCTGGACGCCGTTCGCGGTCGGCTCCATCACGACCACCAGGTCGGCGTCTCGCAGCGCCGGCTCGCGCTCCAGCAGCGGGGTCAGGGCGGTCTCGCGGAACGGCAGCTCCTCGCGGCCGAAGAGCACCACGCCCAGGTCGCAGGCCCGGTCGGGCCGCTGGTGGACGCCGTCGCGCAGCAGCTCGAGCATCACCGCGCAGGCGCCCTTCATGTCGCAGGCGCCGAGCCCGTGGACGACGCCGTCGGCGATCCGGCCGGGCCGGTTGCCCTGCTCGGGGACCGTGTCGAGGTGGCCGGCGAGCAGGATCAGCGGCCGCTCGCCGCGGACGGTCGTGCCGGCGGTCAGGCAGGTGTCGTGGGCGTCGTGGGTCTCGACGCCGGCCTCGAACAGCAGCGCCTGGGCGAGCGCGATCGCCGGCTCCTCGTGGCGCGACTCCGACGGGCAGTCGACGAGCTGCAGGGTCGAGGCGGCCAGGCGGTCGGCGAGCGAGGTCACGGGTCGAGCCTATCGGCGGGCCGGGGGCCGGCCGCGGACGGCCGTTCGAGCTGCCGCTCGGTCAGGCGTAGACTGGACGGCAGTGACCAAACGCCAGCGAGGCCAGTCCCAGACCACCCATCCGCACGACCTGGACCAGCAGCGGGCCGCGGCAGACCAGCGGGCGCTGGTCGTCGGCGTGCTGCCCGAGGGCGACGACCTGGTCGAGCTGCGCGAGCTGCTGCGGACGGCCGAGGTCGAGGTCGTCGACCAGATGGTCCAGCACCGCGACGAGCCGCACCCGAACACCTACGTCGGCGAGGGCAAGCTCGAGGAGATCAAGGCCCGCGCCGCCGAGCTCGACGCGACCCTGGTCGTGACCGACGACGAGCTCTCGCCCCGGCAGGAGCGCAACCTCGAGGGCAAGCTCGGGATCCCGGTCCTGGATCGCACCGCGCTGATCCTCGACATCTTCGCGGTCCACGCCCACAGCGCCGAGGGCAAGCTCCAGGTCGAGCTCGCCCAGCTGCAGTACAACCTGGCGCGCATGCGTGGCCTCTGGAGCCACCTGGACCGCCTCGGCGTCGGCGGCGTCGGCACCCGTGGACCGGGCGAGACGCAGATCGAGACCGACCGCCGGCTGGCCCGCGACCGGATCACCAAGCTCCGGCGCCGGCTGGAGGACGTCAAGGGCACCCGCGCGGTGATGCGGGCCGAGCGGGCGCGCTCCTCGCACGTCCCCAACGTGGCCCTGGTCGGCTACACCAACGCCGGCAAGTCGACGCTGCTGAACGCGCTCACCGGGTCCGAGGTCGGCGTCCAGGACCGGCTCTTCCACACGCTCGACCCGACCACCCGCACGCTGCGCTGGAACGGCCGCACCTACCTGCTGACCGACACCGTCGGCTTCATCCGCAAGCTCCCGCACCACCTCGTCGAGGCGTTCGGCGCGACGCTCGAGGAGACGGTGATCGCGGACCTGCTGCTGCACGTCGTCGACGCCAGCCAGTCCGACGAGCAGATCACCTCGGTGATGACCGCCGTCAACGGCGTGCTGACCGAGATCGGCGCCCTCGACGGCGGCGTCGGGGTCGGCGGCGGCATCGCGCCGGTGGTGGTGCTCAACAAGTGCGACCTGATCGACGACGCGCGCCGCGAGGAGCTGGCCGTCCGCTTCCCCGACGCCGTGCAGGTGGCCGCGGCCGCCGGCGAGGGCCTCGGCCAGCTGGCGGGGCGGATGGAGCGCGAGTTCGAGTCGACCCTGCGCCCGGTCGAGCTGCTGGTGCCCTACCCGGCCGGGTCGACGCTCGCCGAGCTGCACGAGCTGGCCGGGGACCTCGAGCAGGAGCACCGCGCCGACGGCGTGCTGGTGCGCGCCCGCCTGCCGCGGCAGCTGGTGGCGCGCTACGACGAGTTCCGGGTACATCCGGCCGGCGCCGAGGCCTGAGCGCGGCGCGGGCCGGCGCCGGGCGGTCTGCGATCCTGGGCGCCGTGAGCGAGTCCAGCGGCGTGTCGACGATCGCCTTCCGCCGCCTCGATCCGGCGGCGGTGATCCCGCTCCGCCAGCATCCCGGCGACGCGGGCCTCGACCTCTGCTGCCTGGAGCCGATCCACCTCGAGCCGGGAGACCGGGCGATGGTGCCGACCGGCCTGGCGGTGGCGATCCCCGAGGGCCATGTGGGCCTGGTCGTGCCGCGGTCGGGGCTCGCCGCGCGCCACGGGATCTCGCTGGTCAACGCCCCGGGGACGATCGACGCCGGGTACCGCGGCGAGCTGCGGGTGCTGCTGCTCAACAGCGACCGCGAGCAGCCGTTCATCGCCTCCTCCGGGGAGCGGATCGCACAGCTGCTGGTGCTCCCGGTGGCGCTGCCGGTCGCCGTCGAGGTCGACGAGCTGGGCGAGACGGCGCGCGGCGACGGCGGCTTCGGGTCGACCGGGCGCTGAGATCCTGGGTCCAGCGCTGCGTACGGCGCTTGACGGGCCGACCGGCGGGTGGGCAAACGTCACCCACCGATGGTCCTCGGCCCACCTGGTGCCGCTTGCCGCCATCAGTGGCGGAGAACGTCACTCGGTGCGGTTCCCGAGGTTGGTGGGTGACGTTCCCACCCCCGGAGCGCCCGACGGGCTGCGTCCGGCGATCTGCCACCGCCGGCCCGCCGGCCCGCCGGCCTGAGGGCGCGGCGGCGGACGCAGACGGGCCGCCCGTGGGCGGCCCGTCGACGGTTCGCGCGCGCTTCGCTCCGACGGCGATCACCGCCGGCGCGCGGCGGCGCTACTTGACGAAGCCGAACTGCTTCAGGTACTCGCCGGCGGCCTGCTCCGGCGTCTCCTTGTCGAGGTCGATGCGGGCGTTCAGCTCCTGCACGACCGCCGCGTCGAGCTTGGCGTTGACCGCCTCGATCGTCGTCGCCAGGTCGGGGCCGGCCTTGTCGAAGCTGGCCTTGCGGACCACCAGCGTCGAGTTGTACGGCGGGAACATGCCCTTGTCGTCCTTCAGCAGCACGAACTTGTCGCGCTTGTTCTGCGGATCGGTCGTGAAGACGATCGACACGTCGGCCTGGCCGCCGCTCAGCACCTTGCTGCGCTGGCTCAGGTCGACCGGGACGAACTTCTTGAACTTCAGCCCGTAGGTCTTCTGCAGGCCGAGCAGGCAGTCGAGCCGCTGACGGCACTCGGGGCTGCCGTAGAGCGTCAGCTGGTCGGCGACCTTGGCCAGGTCGGAGATGTTCTTCAACCCGTACTTGGCGGCGGTCGCCTGCGTGACGGCGACCTCGTTGGACGAGGTGAACGGGGTCGGCGGCAGCGCGACCAGGTCCTGCTTGGCGAAGTCGGCCTTGACCTCGTCGTAGGCCGCGGCCGGATCGTGCGGCAGGGCGTCGGTCTTGACGCCGAAGAACGACAGCAGCGCGGTGCCGGTGTACTCCGGGTAGGCGTCGATGTCGCCCTGCTTGAGGGTCTTCAGCGCCGTCTGCTCGTCGCCGAGGTTGAGCTGCTTCTTGACCGTGTAGCCGGCCGCCTGCAGCGCCTGGGCGTAGATCTCGCCGAGCACCTTCTGCTCGGTGAAGTTCTTCGAGCCGATCGTCAGCGTGACCTTGCCGTTGGCGGCGTTGCTGACGATCGCGCCGCCGGCGTCGCTGGCGGTGGTCGTCGTCTCGGTCGACGCGCCGTCGGCCGTGGAGGTGCTGTCGCTCTTGCTGTCGTCGCTGCCGCACGCCGTCAGCCCGACGGCCGCGAGGGCCACGAGCGCGAGGACGAGGAGCAGTCGCAGATGTCGTTGCTTCATGAGGTGCTGAGGCCCTTTCCGGCCGTTTTGACGAAGAAGCGCCCACGCCGGGTGGCCCCGGGCGTGCCGCGCAGGGGCGCAGGGGTGACGGCGCGCTGGGCGGCGCCGAGGCCGACCTCGGCGACGACGGCCAGCAGCGCGACGACGATCGCCGCCGCGAGCTTGCCGGCGTCGCCGTAGACGCTCTGGCTGATGATCGGGTCGCCGAGCGTGACGACGCCGGCGATCGGGGCGATCGTCGCCGTCGCGATCACGTTGACGACCGAGGTCCGCAGGCCGCCGAAGATCAGCGGCAGCGCCAGCGGCAGCTCGATCTGGCGCATGACCTGGCCGTCCGTCAGGCCCTGGCCGACGGCGGCGTCGATCACGTCGCGGTCGACCTGGGTGACCCCGACGTAGGCGTTGGTCAGGATCGGCGGGATCGCCAGCAGCGCCAGGGCCAGCGCCACGTTGGCGAAGCCGACCCCGAGGAAGGCGATGAAGAGCGCGATCAGGACCAGGCTCGGGACCGCCCGTCCGACGTTGCTGACCGACACGGCGAGGAAGCCGCCGCGGCGCTTGTGGCCCAGGTACAGCCCGAGCGGCAGCGCGACCAGCGACGCCAGCCCGACGGCCGCGACGGTCACCAGCAGGTGCTTGCCGGTCAGCGAGGCGAACTCGCCGAGGCCGCCGACCTCGGCGCCGCCGGTCCGCGCCTCGCGGGCGTTGAAGATGAAGTCGATCGCGTCGCCGAAGATGCCCAGGATCGCCAGCGGGGTGCTCATGCCGGCACCGCCCGGGTCCACGGCGTCAGCAGCCGTTGGACGGCCAGCACCAGCAGGTCGAGCGCGATCGCCAGCAGCACGCAGAGCCCGCCGGCGACCAGCACGTTGCTCTTGAAGTTGAGGTCGGCGTAGATCGGGTCGCCGAGCCCGCCGGCGCCGGCGAAGAACGCCAGCGACGCGAGGCCGACCGTGGTCGTGGCGGCGATCCGCAGGCCGGCGGCGATCTCCGGCAGGGCGAGCGGGATCTCGACCCGCCAGAGCACCTGGCGGTCGTTCAGGCCCATCCCGCGGGCGGCGTCGACGACGTCGGAGGGAACCCCGTCGAGCCCGGTCACGACGTTGCGGAAGATGATCAGCAGCGTGTAGGAGACGAGCGCGATCTCGGCCGTCAGGAACCCGCGCCCGGTGATCGGCAGCAGCAGGAAGAACAGCGCCAGGCTCGGGATCGTGTAGAGGATCCCCGTCAGCTGCACGACCGGGGCGATCAGCCAGCGGCGGCGGTGGGCCAGCAGCGCGAGCGTGAACGAGATCGAGAAGCCGATCGCCAGCGCGACCACGGTCAGCAGCACGTGGCGGCCGAGCGGCTCCATGTAGCGGTCGAAGTGGTCGACGATCCAGGCTGGGCAGACGCCGTCGTCCGAGACGCACGAGGCGCCGGAGCCGCTCTCGCGGTTGCGGACGAACCCCTCGCCGCCCTGCGCGAGCAGCGGGATCGAACCGAGGGCGCCGCTCACGATCCCGTCCCCGGGCCCGCGCCGGCCTCGACCGGCTCGACCGGCGCCGGCCCGGGGGCCAGCTCGCGGGCGACGGCGTCGCTGGAGAGGATGCCGATCACCGCGCCGTGGCCGTCGACGACCGCGGCGAACTGGACGCGGTGGGCCAGCACGTCGCTGAAGGCGTCGCGCAGGATGTCGTCGCGCTCGACGGTGGCGACCGCCGATCCGACGCCCTCGACGACCCGCTCGCCCCGCAGGTCGTCGTCGTCGAGCCAGGCCAGCGGCCGGCCGTCGGCGTCGACCACCAGCGGGTAGGGGACCTGCGAGGTGCGCAGCTGCTCGCGGACCCAGGCGGTCGGATCGCCGTAGCGGACGCGGACGGTCTCCTCGAGCCGCAGGTCGCGGACGCGGCCGAGCGCCAGCCGCTTGAGCGCGCGGTCGGCGCCGACGAACTGCTCGACGAACTCGTCGGCGGGGGAGAGCAGCAGCTCGGCCGGGGTGGCGTACTGGGCCAGATGGCCGCCGGGGCGCATGACGGCGATCCGGTCGCCCATCTTGATCGCCTCGTCGATGTCGTGGGTGACGAAGACGATCGTGCGCTTGAGCGTCTCCTGCAGGCGCAGGAACTCGTTCTGGAGCCGCTCGCGGGTGATCGGGTCGATCGCCCCGAACGGCTCGTCCATCAGCATCAGCGGCGGGTCGACCGCGAGCGCGCGGGCGACCCCGACCCGCTGCCGCTGGCCGCCGGAGAGCTGCGCCGGGTAGCGGCCGGCGAACTCCGGGTCGAGCCCGACCAGCTCGAGCAGCTCGGCGGTGCGGTCGGCGATCCGGGCCTTCGGCCAGCCGAGCAGCTTGGGGACGGTGGCGACGTTCTCGGCGATCGTCCGGTGCGGGAAGAGCCCGGTCTGCTGGATCACGTAGCCGATGTCGCGTCGCAGCTCGGCCGCCGGCCGGGTGGTGTTCGGCTCGCCGTCGATCAGGATCTGGCCGCCGCTCGGCTCGATCATCCGGTTGACCATCCGCATCACGGTGGTCTTGCCGCAGCCGGACGGGCCGACCAGGACGAGGATCTCGCCGGCCGGCACGTCGAGCGACAGCGACTCGATGGTGGCGGCGGACGCTCCCGGGTAGCGCTTGACGACGTCGACGAACTCGAGCTGCGCCGGCGCGCGGTCGGGGCTGGCCGCCGAGGCCGGGGACGCGGCTGCGGCGGCGCCGGACGGGGTCTGGTCTGGTGTCGACATCCCGGGCTCCTGGTGCCACGCGGAGCCGTGGTCGACTCCGCGAAGGCGCGAGCCTAGCAGCCGGGTGCGGACGTCACCGCGCCGACTGATGAAAGTTGACTGGAATTCGGGAGTTTCGGATCGTGGCGGTGGGCGAGGCGATTCGAGACGGTTGGCGTCTCGGATTGCGTGAGACTCGCGGTCCCGCGCCGATCGGATCGCGACCGACCCGGTCGGTCGCGGGCGTCTGACGTGCGCTCAGACCCCGGCCGCTCTCCGGGCTCCGGCGTGGGCGGCGTCCTCGAGGGCGTCGTCCAGCGGGGCCAGGCTGCCGGGGGGCAGTTCGAGCGCGGTCGCGATCAGCCAGTCGGCGAACCAGGCGTTCTTGGGCAGCAGCGGGCCGTGCAGGTAGGTCCCGATCACGTTGCCCCGGCGGGCGCCCTCGGCGCCCGAGGCGCCGGTGTTGCCGTGGCCGGACAGCACCCGCCCCAACGGCGGCTGGGCGTCGGCGAGGATCGTGCGGCCACCGTGGTTCTCGAACCCGGCCAGGACGCGTCGCTCGCCGGGATCGCCGGCACCCGGCAGCTCGACCTCGATCGCGACGTTGCCGATCAGGCGACCCTCGCCGCGCTCGGTGTGGAGGTCGAGCAACCCGACCCCGGGCAGCGCGGTGGTGGCGTCGAGGGCGTAGCGGTGGCCGAGCAGCTGGTAGCCGCCGCAGACCGCCAGCACGGCGCCCCCGCGGGCGGCGTGCGCGTGGACCGCGTCGCGCTTGGTCGACACGAGGTCCTCGGCGCAGAGCCGCTGGTCGCGATCCTGGCCGCCGCCCAGGTACAGCAGGTCGTGGCCGTCGGGATCGAGCTCGTCGCCGATCGTCGTCCGGGTCAGGGCGAAGCCGATCCCGCGCCAGGCGCAGCGGCGCTCCAGCATCAGCAGGTTGCCGCGGTCGGCGTAGATGTTCAGCAGCTCGGGGTAGAGCGCCGCCACCCGCAGGGTCGGGCGCTCGCCGGCGGCGACGGCCTCGGGGACCGGGGGCAGATCAGGCACCGAGGATCACCACCTGGCTGGCGACGTGCTCGTCGGTGGCGGCGATCTCGCGCCGCGGATGGACCTGGAGGCCGAGCGCGCGGGCCTCGTCCTCCAGCTGCTCGGCGCTCAGCAGGTCGAGGACGATCCGGTCGTGGCTCTCGTGGCGCTCGCCAGAGGGCTCGACGATCTCGCGCACGCGGTCGAGGACGATCCGGTCGTCGCGGACGTCGACGCCGACCGGGCGGCTGGCGTAGACCGTGCCGTCGTGGTCGCGCATGTCGGGGGCGATCGCGGCGGCGTCGGCGGCATCGAACGGCTCGACCTCCTCGACCAGCGCGATCGCCGCCCGCCCGCCGGGTCGCAGCAGGCCGGCGATCTGGCCGAGGAAGCGGCCGCGGCCGTCGGCGCCGCCGAGCAGCTGGACCGTCTGCATCGGGGCCAGGACCAGGCCGAACCGCTCGCCGAGCGACAGCGCGCGGGCGTCGCCGACCGTCGCGCCCGCCGGCAGGCTGCGCAACGACGCCCGCCTGCGCAGCTCGGCGCAGAAGACCGGATCGATGTCGACGCCGAGCGTCGGGTGGCCGGCCCCGGCCAGGTCGAGCGCGACCCGTCCGGTGCCGCTGCCGAGGTCGAGCACGCGCCCGCCGGCGCCCGAGGACCAGCGCTCGGCCGCCAGCTCGCGCCACAGCAGCCGGTCGGCCTCGTAGCCGCCGCACTCCAGGTCGTGCCAGCGGACGTGGTCGAGATCGCGGTCGCGGGTCGCAGGCGCCGGCACGGTCGTCGGATCGGTCATGCGAACGAGCCCTCCGCGGCCCCGCGCCGGACGAGCTCCTCGCGCAGCTCCAGCATCGCGGTGTAGGTCGGGATCGCGTAGAGCGGCGCACCGTCGGGCGCGCGGTCGAGCGCGGCGTCGAGCGCCTGCCCGACGCCGTCGGTCACGACCGCGATCCGCTCCGGCGCGACGCCGGCGTACTTCCAGCGGACGGCCATCTCCGGCGCCCGGGTGCCGGCGCAGGTGACCCGCCGGACCCGCGGCGCGAGCTGCTCCAGGTCGGCGTCCCAGACCCACGAGACGTCGCGTCCGTCGGCGATCCGGTCGTTGAGGATCGCCAGCAGGTCCAGCTTGCCCTGCGCCAGCGCCAGCGTCCGCGCGACCTCGTTGGCCCCGGCCGGGTTCTTGACCAGCAGCAGCTGCAGCTCGCGACCGTCGATCGCGATCGTCTCGGCGCGGCCGAAGGCGGCCGCCGTGGTCTCCAGGCCCGCCGCGATCGTGGCCGCCGGGACGCCGAGCGCCGACGTCATCGCCGCAGCGGCGAGCGCGTTGTAGACGTTGTAGAGCCCCGGCAGCCGCAGCCGCACCTCGACGGTGCCGTCCGGCAGCCGCAGCGTCAGCCGCGCGCCGGTCGTGCCCTCGAGCACGATCCGCTCCGCGGTCACCTGCGGCGTCGGGCGCGCGTGACCGCAGTTGGGGCAGGCGTAGTGGCCGAGGTGGCCGACGAACGACGCGCTGTAGACGTAGGAGGAGCCGCAGACCCGGCAGGTCGTGGCGTCGGCGGCGTGCTCGATCGCCGGCAGCGCGACCGACGTGTCCTCGACGCCGAAGTAGAGGACGTCGTCGCGGCCGAGACCGAGGTCGGCGACCGCCGGATCGTCGGCGCCGAGCACCAGCCGCGGCGCGTCCGGTTGCCCGGCCGAGGCCTCGACCAGCTCGTGCCAGCGGTCGGCGATCGCCTCGAGCTCGCCGTAGCGGTCGAGCTGGTCGCGGAAGAGGTTGGCGAGCAGCAGCACGCGCGGGCGCAGTTGCTCGACCAGCCCGCCGAGCCAGAACTCGTCGACCTCGAACAGGCCGAGGTCGCCGGTCGGACGGCCGCGGCGCCAGGAGTCCAGCAGCGTCGCGGCGATCCCGCCGGCCATGTTGGCGCCCTGGCGGTTGTGGACGAGCGTCTCGCCGTGCCGCTCGAGGATCGACGCCGCCAGCGCCGCGGTGGTGGTCTTGCCGTTGGTCGCGCTGAGGACCGCCGATCCGTGCTCCAGCCGCGCCGCCATCCGCGCGATCGCGTCCGGGCGCAGGCGCGTGAGGACCTTGCCGGGCAGGCTGGTGCCGCCGCGGCCCGAGGCGCGGGCGGCCCGGCCGGCGGAGCGGGCGGCGGCGATCGCGGCCGCGAGCGGGACGCCGCTCACGCCACGCTCCCGGTCGGCGACGGGGCGAGCGCGGGGGAGCGGTGACCGACCGGGACCAGCACCCGCAGCGCCGCCGGGCGGGTCTCGAACGAGATCGGCAGCGCGCCGATCGGGTCGCCGTCGGCGTAGACCTCGTACGGGTGGTCGGCCTCGACCCGGACCGTGCTCGCGCGGTGGACCTGGATCTGCGGCAGGTCGACGTGCGTGCCCCGGAAGACCCGCGGCAGCAGCCGCAGCAGCCGCAGCCGGTCGCGGCGGTCGCAGCGGCCCGGGTCGCGGCCGGGGTGGCCGATCAGGACGACGTCGAAGCGCCCGTCGGCGATCGAGGCGCCGGGCGCCAGGCGCATCCCGCCGCCGTAGGTCCCGCCGTTGGCGATGGCGACGCTGAGGCCGTCGTGGAGCAGCGTCTCGCCGTCGAGGGTCAGTCGGTAGCGGGTCGGTCGCAGGTGCGCCAGGGCGCCGACGAGGCCCCAGACGTAGGCGGCCGAGCCGAGCCGGGCCGGCAGGCCGTTGGCGATCCGGTTGGCCTCGGAGTCGAAGCCGCACGAGGCGATCGAGAGGAAGGTCCGGGCGCGGCCGTCGGCGTGGGTCGCCACGCCGGCGTCGATCGCGACCGGCTCGCCGTCGGTCAGGACCGCCGCGGCCGCGTCCGCCGCCGCCGGCAGCCCGAGGAAGCGGGCGAAGTCGTTGCCGCGGCCCCCGGGGACGATCCCGATGGTCGCGCCGGGACGGTCGGAGAGCGCGTCGGCGACCAGGCCGAGCATCCCGTCGCCGCCGATCGCGACCGCGACGTCGCCGCGGTCGACGGCCTCGTGCGCGGCCGTGGCGACGTGCTCGGCGTCGCGCGTCAGGACGGCGCGGAAGGGGGCGTCGCGGGTGGCCAGCGCCCGCTGCAGGGCCCGCAGGACGTCACCGGCGCGGCCGCCTCCGGCGGCGGGGTTGGCCAGCAGGGCGAGCGACCGGACGGGCGTGGCGGTGCGCGATGACACGACGCCGCCGATCATCCCGGAGCCGGAGGCGGCTCGTCGTGCGACCGGCCACGGACGGGCGCGCGGGCCCCGACCGGGGTCGGCGCGGCTATCCTCGCCGGCGTGGCTCGCCGAACGATCGTCCCGTCCACCGCCGGGCGCCTGCCGCTGCTGCTGGCAGCGATGGCGCTCTCGACCGGTCTCGCCGCCTGCGGCAGCGACGACGAGGGGTCGTCGAGCAGCACGACCGAGCCGGCCACGACCGCGACCACCGACACGACCGCGTCGACCGGGTCCGACGTCAACGCGGACACCGGCTGCAAGGAGGTCTCGGCCCCGAAGCCGCGGACCGGGGAGCCGGACCTGCCCGAGCCGCGTCCGGCCCGGCTCAGCGGCACGTGGACCGTCACCTTCGTCACCAGCTGCGGCAGCTTCAGCTTCCGGCTCGACACCGCCCGCCAGCCGAAGACGGCGGCCTCGGTCGCGTCGCTGGTGCGGGCCAGGTTCTACGACGGGCTGACCTTCCACCGGATCTCGCCGGCGCCGCCGATCATCCAGGGCGGCGACCCGACCGGCGACGGCAGCGGCGGGCCGGGCTACAGCGTTGAGGAGACGCCCCCGAAGGACGCGGCCTACACCCGCGGGATCGTGGCGATGGCCAAGACCGGGCAGGAGCCGGCCGGTACCTCCGGCAGCCAGTTCTTCGTCGTCACCGGCGAGGACGCCCAGCTGCCGCCGGACTACGCGATCGCCGGCAAGGTGACCAAGGGCATCGACGTCGCCGAGCGGATCAACGGGCTCGGCACGGCCGACCCGAGCGGCGACGGCGCGCCGGTGCAGACCGTCGTGATCGAGAAGGCGACGCTGAAGCGCGGCTGAGGCCGCCGGCCCGACGGCTCAGCGCGCGACCGGCGTGCGCGAGATCCGCTCGGGCCGCTCCCAGCGCAGCTCGTAGACCTGGCGGTCGCCGTCGTCCTGGACGACCGACAGGCCGGCGCTGCGCAGCACCTGGTGGCTGGCCGGGTTGACCAGGTCGGTGTCGGCCCGCAGCCCGCGGATGTCGCTGCGGCCCTTGGCCCAGGCGACGATCTCGCGGACGGCCTCGGTGGCGTACTTGTTGCCGCGCCGCTGGGGCGCGATCGAGAAGGTGATCAGCGCCACGCGGTCGAGGGCGCCGGGCCGCTCGAGGAACGTGAAGTCGCCGACCACGACCCCCTCGTCGGCGAGGATCAGCTGGTACTGCGTCCAGGGACCGACATCGCGGCCCGGGCTGGAGTCGCGGCGGCGCTCCTGCACCATGGCGGCGGCGACGAGGCTCTCGTCGAGGGGGTAGCCGTCGGCCCACGGACGGTCCGGATCCTGGAGGCCCTGGAGCAGGGCGTCGAAGTCGGCGTCGTCCATCGGCCGCACGATCAGACGCGCGGTCCGGAGAGTCCCATGCGGATCCGTCACGACCCGAGGCTACCGGGCCGGCGGCCGCAGCGGGGGAAGGAATCGGGGCGCGGGCCGGTTCGAGCCCCGCCGTCGCGGCCGCGGACGCGGCCTGGCGAGCTGGCGTACGGCCGCTCGGGATCAGCCGCGGCGGCGCGCGGCGCGGTTGACCGGCTCACGCGTCTGCTGGGCCTGCTCGGCCCGCTTGGCCTGCGCGGCCCGCTGTCGCCGCCGGCCCCACATCACCAGGCCGACGAGCACCGCGACCAGCACGAGCACGCCGAGGACGATCGTCGAAGCGGTGTCGAGGCCGCCGAACGGGAGCGCCACGAGGGCCACCAGGCCGGTGCCGACCGCGCCGAGCAGCACCAGCAGCAGGACGATCAGGAAGATCCCGCGGGCCCGGGCCAGTCCGCCGGCCCCGGCCGGCGGGATCAGCAGGCCGGAGAGCCGCAGCAGCAGCAGCTGGCGGCCGGAGGGCGCCTCCTGGCCGAGCCGCTGGGCGGCCGCGGCGAGGTCCCCGGAGCGTCGCTCGGCGAGCGCCAGGGCGGCCTCGGCCATCCGCCGGATCTGCGGGCGCTCCTGCGGGCGAGCGGCGGCCAGCGCCTGCTGGAAGTAGCGGCGCGCGGCCGGGGCGTCGTAGCGCTCGGCGGCGCGGCTGCCGAGGATCGCCATCGCCGCTGCGCGGTTCTTCGTCTCCCGCGCGAGGTCGTCGTCGGAGCGCTGCTCCATCTGCTGCATGGCCGCCAACGCGCCGCGCTGCTCGATCCGGATCTGACGCTGCTGCTGCTTGGCCATCGGGTTGGCGATGCTACCTCCTGCCGCCGGCTCCGGCGGCCTCAGGGCCGATCAGGACCAGGCGCCGCCGGCCCGCAGCGGGTCGGGGGAACGCGCGCAGCGGCGGATCGACCGGCTCCGGATCGGTCAGGTTGGCGGCGCGGCCGGCCCCGGGCACCGCGACGAAGCCGCGCGGGCCGGGTGCGGCGCGGGTCGGTTTCGGGCATGGTTCGCCGCGGATGCGCACGCTGGTCATCTCCGACCTGCACCTCGGCTCGCGGGGGCTGCGGGACGTGCTGCGGCAGCCGCCGGCGCTCGAGGCGCTCGTCGCGGCGGTCCGCCGGGTCGACCGGCTGGTGCTGCTGGGCGACGTCGTCGAGCTGCTGGAGGGGCGCGTCGCGGGGGCCCTGGCCGAGGCCGAGCCGGTGCTGTCCGCGCTCGGGCGGGCGATGGAGGGCGGCGAGATCGTCGTCGTCCCCGGCAACCACGACCACCTGCTGGTGCGGGCCTGGCTGCGCCAGCGGCGGGCGGACCAGCAGCCGCTGGGAGCCGCGACGCGGGTCCCGCAGGACGCGACCGAGTCGCTCGCCGAGGTCACCGCCGCGCTGCGCCCGCGCGACGGGCGGGTCCGGGTCCAGTACCCCGGCGCCTGGCTCGGACCGCACGTCTACGCCCACCACGGCCACTACCTGGACCTGCACCTGGCGTCGACGCCGCTGGCGCGGATCGCGCGCGCGGCCGGCGAGTCCGCGCTCGGCCCCGCCGACGCCTACGAGCTGGGGCGGACGACGTCGGTGGCCGCGGCCTCGCTGGTCGTCCGCGACCTGCCGGACGCCTTCGAGGAGGGGATCGAGCGGTTCACCGGCCTCGCCCGGGCGCTCGGCAAGGCGCTGATCTCCGGCGGCGACAACCCCCGGGCCCGCGCCCGGGTCGAGCGGATCGCGCCGCTCGGATCCGATCTGCTCGATCGACGGCTGGAGGCCGGCGGGCTCGAGGCGCTGCGGCGGGTCTGCGGCGACCTCGGGGTGCTGCCGCGGGCCCGCCACGTGCTCTTCGGCCACGTCCACCGGCTCGGCCCGCTGACGGCCGAGGAGGCGCTGGGCCCGTGGCACCCGGACCCGGACGGGCCGTGGCTGTGGAACAGCGGCAGCTGGGTCTACGAGCCGCTGCTGGTGTCGCCGGCCGACGTCCAGGCGCCGTACTGGCCGGGCGGCGCGCTGCTGCTGGAGGACGAGCGGACGCCGCAGGTGCTGCGGCTGCTCGGGGACGTGCCGCCGGAGCGCTACGTGCGCCAGCCGCGCGCGGTCGCCGGGGGCGAGCAGGCCGAGCAGCCGGCCGCCGACGGCGGCGGGGACGACCCCGACCTCTACGACGTCGACGCCGAGGCCGAGCTGCTCGGGGACGACGAAACGACGGCCTGACGGCGACGCGGGCCGGCGGACGGTGGTCCGCCGGCCGCGCGCCGTCGCGGTCGGTCGATCCGCGGCGGATCGCCCGACCGGAGCGCGCTAGCCGCGGTGGGCCAGCGCGTCGCGGATCTCGGTCAGGAGCGCGACCTCGTCGGACGGGCCCTCCTCGGCCTCCTCCTTCTTCATCACCTTGGTGATCGCCTTGACGATGAAGAACAGCACCGTGCCGATGATCAGGAAGTTGATCACCAGCGTGATGAACGTCCCGATCATGATCTTGGCGTCACCGATGTCGATGACGATGTCGTTGAAGCTCGGCTTGCCGACGATCGCCGCGATGATCGGCATCAGGATGTCGTCGACCAGCGACTTGACGACCAGCCCGAAGGCCGTCGCGAGGATGAAGGCGACCGCGATGTCGACGAGGTTGCCCTTGAACAGGAAGTCCTTCAGCTCTTTGAGCATGTGATGTGTGGGTGTGGGTGGGAGGCAGGATCGAGCGGACCGCCGGCCCCGCCCGCCGCGATCGGCCCCGACGGGGCGCGACGGCTCGGACACGGGCACGTCCCGCTCGGGCGCCTCTTCGCTCTGCGTACGGCGTTCCCTTCGTCCGGTCACCGATCGGGCGCGACCTGCCACGATTGCCGGGTGGACGGCCGACCCGGCGTCGATCCCCGAGAGGTGCTCGGCGTCGCCCCGGGGGCGGACGTCGACGAGGTCACGGCGGCCTTCCGGCGACTGGCCAAGCAGTGGCACCCCGACACCGTCGGCGACCGGGCCGCCGCCGATCGGATGGCCCTGATCAACGCCGCCTACGCCGCGCTGCGGGTGCCGGGCCCGCCGCCGTCGGACGAGCGCGGGCGGCCCGGGGGCGCGACCGCTCCCGCTGCCGGCGAGGGGCTCGCGCCCGCCGTCCGCCGCGCCCTCGGGCACGAGCTGCGGCGCGCGCTCGAGCCCGGCGAGGCGGTCCGCCTGGTGGTGCCGGCGGCGACCTGGGCGAGCCCGCAGACGATCCTCGCGGTGACCGATCGACGGCTGCTGTGGCTGCTCGACGACGCGCCAGTCCACCGCGTCCGCGAGCTGCGCTTCGGCGAGCTGCGCCAGGCCGCCGTGCGCCGGCCGCGGCCGTGGCGGCGACGGGCGCAGGTGGTCCTGGAGGACCGTCGCGGGCGGCGCACGAGCTTCGGCGAGCTGGCGCCGGAGACGGCCGCGGCGATCGTCCGGCGGGCCGATCTCGGTGCCCGGCCGACGCACGACCGCCCGGCGGTCTAGGATCCTCCGCGCTATGGACGACTGGTCGCTCTTCGTCGGGGTCCTTCTGGGCCTGGTCACCCTCGCCTACGGGATCAACCTCGCCACCTCGGCGATCTGACCGCGGCGCGCGGTCGCGGTCGCGCTGAGCGCGATCCCCGGCCCGCCGCCCCCGGTCAGCCCAGATCGGCGCGCAGCCGCTGCACCAGCGTCGCGGTCGACGGCTCGATCGTGCCACCCGATCCGTCGATGAACGCCGCGACCTGCAGGTTCAGTGGCACGCCCTCCTCGCCGGCCTGCCGCAGGTCGCTGCGGATCCCGTAGCAGCGCAGCCCGAGCCCGCAGGCGAAGCCGACCTCGGCGACGGTCCCGCTGTCGGGCTCCTGCCCGTCCAGGTGCGCCACCAGCAGCGCGCTCGAGCGGATCGCCTGCGCGTTGCGGCGGCCGACCTCGAGCGCCCACGCGCGCTGCCGGCCGGCGGCGGCCGCGGCAGCGAACTCGTCGGCGCTGCTCAGCGACCACGGGTCGACCGGCGTCACCACCTCGGCCAGCGACGCCAGCAGCACGTCGCGGTACCAGTCGCGGGTGGTCTCGGAGAAGCCCAGCGGGCTGGCGACGTAGCAGCGGGGGAGGGCCATGCCCGGGCACGGTAGCGGGCGCGGCCCCCGGCCCCACGGGGTCCCCGGAGCCCGTTGCTAGCGTCGGGGCATGCCCCGGATCGCGACCACCGACCTCGACGTCTTCCCGCTCAACCTGGGCGGCAACGTGTTCGGATGGACGGCCGACGAACGGCAGTCGCACGCGGTCCTCGACGCCTTCGCGGCGGCCGGCGGCAACTTCGTCGACACCGCCGACTCCTACTCGGCCTGGGTGCCGGGGCACGAGGGCGGCGAGTCCGAGGCGATCATCGGCCGCTGGCTGCGTGGGCGGTCGCGGGACGAGGTCGTGATCGCGACCAAGGTCTCGCAGCACCCGGGTCGTCCGGGCCTCGGCCGCGACAACGTGCTCGCGGCCGCCGAGGACTCCCTGCGGCGGCTGGGCACCGACCACATCGACCTCTACTACGCCCACTTCGACGACGAGTCCGCGCCGCTGGTGGAGACGCTGCGGGCGTTCGACCAGCTGGTCCGCGAGGGCAAGGTGCGCTACATCGCCGGCTCCAACTACAGCGCCGAGCGGCTGGCCGAGGCGCTGGCGATCCAGGAGCGGGAGGGGCTGGCGAAGTGGGTCGCCCTGCAGCCGCACTACAACCTGGTCGAGCGGGCCGAGTTCGAGCAGGGCAAGCGCGAGATCGCCGAGCGGGAGGGGCTCGGCGTGCTGCCGTACTGGGCGCTCGCCAAGGGCTTCCTGACCGGCAAGTACCGCGATCCGGCGGCGCCGGGGGAGAGCCCGCGGTCGGCGTCGGCGCTGGAGTACCTGGACGACCGCGGGCGGGCGGTGCTGGCCGCGCTCGACGAGGTGGCCGCGAACCACGCGACCTCGGTGACCGCGGTCTCGATCGCCTGGCTCGCCGCCCAGCCGACGGTGGTCGCGCCGATCGCCAGCGCCCGCACCGTCGAGCAGCTCGACGCGCTGCTGGACGGCGCGCGCCTGCGGCTGGCCGACGACGAGCTGCGACGGCTCGACGAGGTCTCGGCGCCGGTCGCCGGCGGCGACCGGGCCTGAGCCCGGGCTCAGGCCCGCGTCTCGACGAGGGCGGCGGCCGGGACGGTCGTCGCGTCGCCGCCGTCGCGGCGCCGGCTCGGGATCAGCGAGCCGATCGCGATCGCCACGAGCAGCGCGGCGGTGCACATCGCGAATCCGAGCCGGAAGCCGTCCTCGGCGGGAAGGCCGGTCGTCGCGACCACCTGGCCGGCCAGGAAGGTGCCGGCCAGCTGCGCCCCGAGCGCGCCGCCGACCGTCCGCGTGACCGTGTTCATGCCGGTCGCGATCCCGGTCTGGTCCTGGGGCACCGAGGTCACGATCAGGTTCGCCATCGCGGCGAAGGCGAGCCCGATGCCGGCGCCCATCAGGCCGCTGGCGACGTAGATCTGCCACTGCTCGGCGTGGGCGACCCAGAGCATCAGGTAAGCGGCGGTCCCGAAGACCGTGCCCGCCAGCAGCGCCGACTTCGACCCGAACCGCCGCTCGATCCAGCCGGCCATCGGGCCGATCGCCAGCTGGGCCATCGTCGCCGGCAGCAGGAACAGGCCGGCCGCCGTGACCGACGCGCCGAAGCCGTAGCCGGTGCTGCGCGGCTCCTGGACCAGCTGCGGGATCAGGATGAACGAGGAGTACATCCCGACGCCGACCAGCAGCGCGACGACGTTGGTCGTCCAGACGCCGCGGATCCGCATCACCCGCATGTCGACGAGCGGATAGCGCACGCGCAGCTCGCTGCGGATCCAGAGGCCGAGCGCCGCCAGGCCGAGCGCGATCAGCCCGAGCGTCCGCGGCGAGCCCCAGCCCCAGCTGGACGCCTGGCTGACGGACACCAGCACCAGCGCCAGGCCGGCGGACAGCAGCCCGGCTCCGACCCAGCTGATCTTGCCCGGGGCGGTCACGGGCGACTCCGGGACGTAGCGCCAGGTCGCCCAGGCGGCGACGACGATCATCACCAGCGGGATCCAGAACAGCCAGTGGTAGGAGAGGTGCTCGACGATCACGCCGGCGAGCACGACGCCGAGCCCGCCGCCGACGCCCAGCAGCGAGGAGACCAGGCCGATGCTGGCGGCGACCTTGTGGCGCGGGAACTCGTCGCGGATGATCGCGAACGCGAGCGGGAAGATCCCGCCGCCGGCCCCCTGGACGACCCGCCCGACGATCAGCAGGCCGATCGAGTTGGCGACCGCCGAGATCAGGGCTCCGACGCCGAACGCGATCAGCACGCCGAGCAGCACCCGCTCCTTGCCGTGGATGTCGCCGAGTCGCCCGAGGATCGGCGTCAGCACCGAGGCGCTGAGCAGGTAGCCGGTGAGCATCCAGCTGACCGTGCTCTCCGACGCGCCGGTCTCGCGTTGGATGTCCGGCAGGGCTGGCGCCACCAGCGACTGCAGGAGCGCGAACACGATCCCGGCCAGGACCAGGACGGCGAGGGTGACGTTGGGCGAGGAGCGACGAGTAGATGACTTCATGGGCCAGGCAAATGCTTCGGGGGCGCGGGGGTGCGACGAGGGGGCTCGCGCGGGGGCCATCCAGTATGCACACTGGATCGATGCACCCAGCGGGCGACGAGCTCGCGACGCTCCGGCGGGGCCTGGTGGAGCGGCTGCGGAGCCAGGGGGTCCTGTCCGACGACGCCGTCGCCGCGGCGATCGCTCGCGTGCCGCGGCACCTGTTCGTGCCGGGCGCCCCGGCCGCCGCCTACCGCGACGCGGTGATCGCGACCAAGTGGGACGCCGACGGCCAGGCGATCAGCTCCTCGTCGCAGCCGGGGATGATGGCGCTGATGCTCCAGCAGCTGGCGGTCGATCCCGGCCACCGGGTGCTCGAGATCGGTGCCGGCACCGGCTACAACGCGGCCCTGCTGGCGATCCTGGCCGGCCCGGCGGGGCGGGTGACCACGGTCGACATCGACGAGGATCTGGTCCGCGCCGCGCGCGATCACCTGGCGGCGGCCGGGATCGGCCCGGTCGAGGTGGTCCGCGGCGACGGGGCCGACGGCTGGGCGGTCGGGGCGCCCTACGACCGGATCGAGCTGACCGTCGCGGCCGACGACCTCGCGCCCGCCTGGCGCGAGCAGCTGGCCCCGGGCGGACGGCTGGTGCTGCCGCTTGCGCTGCGGGCGGTCCAGCGATCGGTGGCCCTGGTCGCCGACGGCGACGGCGGACTCGAGAGCCGGTCGATCAGCGACTGCGCGTTCATGCCGCTGCGTGGCAGCCTGGCGGCGCGCCGCACGCGGGTCGTGATCGACGGCACGGTCGCGCTCGAGGCACCCGACGAGCGCGCGCTCGATCGCGAGGCGCTGGCGGCGGCGCTGCGGCGGCCAGGTGCGGCCGTCGCCTGCGGGGTCGCGGTCCGGCCCCACGAGCTGTGGGGCGGGCTGGGGCTCTGGATCGCGGTCGCGGACGCCGACGCCGGTCGGCTGCTGGTCACGCCGGGCTGGGGGCGCCGCTCGCTGCGGCCCGCCGAGC
>NZ_AGUD01000052.1 GCF_000240225.1 Patulibacter medicamentivorans | reverse complement strand
CCGCGCTCCGGCGCCGGAGCGCCGCGCGCCGACGGGCGGCGGCGTCGCGGCGAGCGGCCCGCCGCGGATCGACGTCGGGGCGGCGCGGACGCGCCGCGCGGGGACGGGTGGAGGGGGGAGAGGCCATCGACCCTCCGCCTTGGAGCCTCGGGGGTGGGGGACCTTGGTCCTGCATCGCGTCTTGCCGTCGCCGCACGCGGGATTGCAGAACCCCTTGACATGAGTAGCTCCATCACGCAAAATCTAAGTCCTTATGACGCAGATATATCCCCGGCCAGGCGCTTCCCACGCCGCCGTCGGTGCGTCACGCTGTCTCATGCATTCCCCGGAGGGCGGGACGACCCCGCGCTCCTGACTCCCGAAGGTCGCCCATGCAGCCTGATCGCTTCACCATCAAGACGCAGGAGGCGCTCGCCGAGGCCGGTCAGCTGGCCGAGCGCCGCAGGAACCCCCAGGTCACGCCCGAGCACCTGCTGCTCGTCCTCCTCGCCCAGGAGGGCGGCACCGTCGGGCCGGTCCTCCAGAAGCTCGGGGTCCCCGTCGAGCAGGTCCGCCTGCCCGTGCAGGCCGCGATCGACGCGCTGCCGACGACCACCGGCGGCGGCCAGGCGGCCGGCCCGTCGAGCGAGCTCGTCGCCGTCCTGCGCGGCTCCGAGGAGCAGATGCGCACGCTCGGGGACGAGTACCTCTCGACCGAGCACGTGCTGCTGGCGCTCGCCGGCCACGACTCGAAGGCCGGCGACGCCCTTCGCGCCGTCGGGGCCACGCCCGAGGCGCTCGAGCCCGCCGTGACCGAGGTCCGCGGCAGCCACAAGGTCACCGACCAGAACCCCGAGGACAAGTTCCAGGCGCTCCAGCGCTTCGGCCAGGACCTGACCGAGGCGGCGGCCAAGGGCGAGCTCGACCCGGTGATCGGCCGCGACGAGGAGATCCGGCGGGTGATCCAGGTCCTCAGCCGTCGGCGCAAGAACAACCCGGTCCTGATCGGCGAGCCCGGCGTCGGCAAGACGGCGATCGTCGAGGGCCTCGCCCAGCGGATCGTCTCGGGCGACGTCCCCGAGTCGCTGCGCGACCGTCGGGTGGTCTCGCTCGACATCGGCTCGATGCTCGCCGGCGCGAAGTACCGCGGCGAGTTCGAGGACCGGCTGAAGGCCGTCCTCAAGGAGGTCGCCGACGCCCGCGGCCAGATCGTCATGTTCATCGACGAGCTGCACACGATCGTCGGGGCCGGCGCGAGCGAGGGCGCGGTCGATGCCGCCAACCTGCTCAAGCCGATGCTCGCCCGCGGCGAGCTGCGCGCCGTCGGCGCCACGACCCTCGACGAGTACCGCAAGTACATCGAGAAGGACGCCGCGCTGGAGCGGCGCTTCCAGCCCGTGCTGGTCGAGGAGCCCTCGGTCGAGGACGCGATCGCGATCCTCCGCGGCCTGAAGGAGAAGTACGAGACGCACCACGGCGTGCGGATCCAGGACGCCGCGCTGATCGCCGCCGCGACCCTCTCGCAGCGCCACATCGCCGACCGCCAGCTGCCGGACAAGGCGATCGACCTGATCGACGAGTCCGCCTCGCGGCTGAAGATCGAGATCGACTCCAAGCCGACCGAGATCGACGAGGTCGACCGCCAGATCCTGCAGCTGGAGATCGAGCGCACGTCGCTGGAGCAGGAGTCCGACGACGCCTCGAAGGCGCGCCTCGACGCGCTCGACCGCGACCTCGCCGACCTGCGCGAGAAGTCGGCCGGGATGACCGCCGAGTGGCAGCGCGAGAAGGAGGCCGTCGACCAGGTCCGCCAGGCGCAGGAGCAGCTGGAGCAGAAGAAGGTCGAGGCGGCCCGGGCCCAGCGCGACGGCGACCTGCAGCGCGCCGGCGAGCTGACCTACGGCGAGATTCCCCAGCTGGAGCGGCAGATCGCCGAGCTGGAGCGCCAGGCCGAGACGGTCGCCGCGGGCGAGAACCGGTTCCTGGAGAACGAGGTCACCGCCGAGCACATCGCCGAGGTCGTCGGCCGCTGGACCGGGATCCCGGTCGCGCGGCTGCTCGAGGGCGAGGTCGAGAAGCTGGTCCACATGGAGGATCGCCTGCACGACCGGGTGATCGGCCAGGAGGACGCCGTCAGCGCGGTCAGCGCCGCGATCCGGCGCAGCCGGGCCGGGCTCGGCGATCCGGATCGCCCGATCGGCTCGTTCCTGTTCCTCGGCCCGACCGGCGTCGGCAAGACCGAGCTGGCGCGGGCGCTGGCGGAGTTCCTCTTCGACAGCCAGGACGCGATGGTCCGGATCGACATGTCGGAGTACATGGAGAAGCACGCCGTGTCGCGGCTGGTCGGCGCGCCCCCGGGCTACGTCGGCTACGACGAGGGCGGTCAGCTGACCGAGGCCGTGCGGCGGCGCCCGTACTCGGTGATCCTGCTCGACGAGGTCGAGAAGGCCCATCCGGACGTCTTCAACATCCTGCTGCAGCTGCTCGACGACGGCCGCCTGACCGACGGCCACGGTCGCACGGTCGACTTCACCAACAGCGTGCTGGTGCTGACGTCGAACATCCCGGGCGGCCGGGCCGGCGCCGAGGCGACCTTCCGCCCGGAGTTCATCAACCGGCTCGACGACATCATCGAGTTCCACAGCCTCGATCGGGCCCACCTCACGAAGATCGTCGACATCCAGATCCGGCGGGTCGTCGAGCGGGCGGCCGAGCGCGG
This sequence comes from Patulibacter medicamentivorans, assembly GCF_000240225.1. Classification (GTDB taxonomy): domain Bacteria; phylum Actinomycetota; class Thermoleophilia; order Solirubrobacterales; family Solirubrobacteraceae; genus Patulibacter; species Patulibacter medicamentivorans. The sequence goes on along the minus strand of NZ_AGUD01000052.1, from coordinate 20,778 downwards.
GATCGCGGTCGAGGTCGGGGACGACGCACTCGAGCTGCTGGGCAACCTCGGCTACGACCCGACCTACGGGGCGCGGCCGCTGAAGCGCACGATCCAGAAGCACCTGACCGACCGCCTGGCGCTGGCGCTGCTGCGCGGTCAGGTCCGCGACGGCGAGACGGTCCACGTCGGCACCGCGGACGGCGAGGTCACGCTCTCCGTCGACGGCGACCTGCTGGCCGACGCCGGCACCCAGCCGCGGCCGGGCGAGCCGGCGGCGCTGGCGGCCAGTGGCGACGCGGAGGGCTGATCCGGCGGCGCCGTGGCCCGGCCGGGCCACGGCGCCAGCCGCCCTCAGGCGAACAGCTCGGCGGTCGCGATCGCGAAGCCGGGCAGCAGCGGGCTCTCCAGCCGCTCGTCGCCGCCGACCTCGGCGGTGACGTCGAAGGTCGCCGCGGCGCCGGAGCGGCGGAAGAGCAGGACGCTGCGGGCCGGCGGATCGACGAGCCACAGCTCGCGGGCGCCCTCGCGCTCGTAGATCTGGCGCTTGATGCCGACGTCGCGGTGCCAGGTGGAGGGCGAGCGAACCTCGATCACCAGGTCGCCGAGCGGCCACGGCGGCCGGTCGAGCGCGGGCAGCTCGCGGTCGGCGGCGTACCACTGGACGTCGGGCGAGAGCACGTTCCAGTCGTCGATGCCGGTGTCGATGTTGAGGGTGACGAAGCCGCGGCCGGCCGCCGCCGTGGTCCAGGTCTTGATCGCGAACACGAGGTTGACGACCGCCAGCTGGTGCAGCGGGGTCGGCTGGCTGAGCACGACCACCTCACCCTCGATCAGCTCGAGGCGGCAGGTGTCCTCGCGCGGTGGCAGCGCGAGGAACTGCTCGGCGGTCATCCGCTGCGGGCTGGCGGCGGTCATCGCGTTCATCGTAGGTCTCCCGGTCGTGAAGGTCCATCCTCCGGTTGACCCGCGAGCCCGTCCCGGTCCGCCCCCCCCCCGGATCTGGCCGGCGGGTTGAGCGCGAGCGTCCTCGGCACTAAGGTGGTACAGATGTCGCCGTGTCGTCTCACGGTTGCGGAGGGATGAGGTGCTCGACCGTCGCTCGCCCCGCGGGCGGCGGTCAGGCGCCGGAAAGCGCGAGGGACCATGGCCGAGGACAAGCTCACCTTCTGTCGGATCTGCGAGCCGCTCTGCGGCATGGTCGCGACGGTGGAGGACGACCGGCTGGTGCGGCTGCGCCCGGACCGGGACCATCCGCTCTCGAAGGGCTTCGCCTGCCCGAAGGGGATCGCCTTCGCCGAGGTCCACAACGATCCCGATCGCGTCCTGCACCCGCTCAAGCGCCGGCCCGACGGCGGCTTCGAGCAGGTCAGCTGGGAGAGCGCGATGGCCGACATCGTCGGCCGGCTGCGGCGGATCCACGGCGAGCACGGCGCGTCGGGGATCGGCTGGTACTTCGGCAACCCGAGCGCGTTCAGCTACAGCCACACGCTGTGGGTCGCCGGCTTCATGCAGGCGCTGCGCTCGCCCCACGTCTTCTCGGCGGGGTCGCAGGACGTCAACAACCGGTTCGTGGCCAGCCGCCTGCTCTACGGCTCCTCGATCGTCGCGCCGGTGCCCGACCTGGGACGGACCGAGCTGCTGGTCGTCGTCGGCGCCAACCCGCTCGTCTCGCATGGCAGCGTGATGACCGCGCCGCGGATCAAGGAGGAGCTGCACGGGATCGTCGATCGCGGCGGCCGGGTCGTCGTGGTCGATCCGCGCCGGACCGAGACCGCCCGCGGCTTCGAGTGGCTGCCGGTCACGCCCGACGGCGACGCCTTCCTGCTGCTGTCGCTGCTGCACGTGCTGTTCGAGGAGGGGCTGGCGGACGAGCGGCGGATCGACCGCCAGGCGACCGGCGCCGCGCGGCTGCGGGCGCTGGCCCGGCCGTTCGCGCCCGAGGCGACCGCCGACCGCAGCGGGGTCCCGGCCGACCGGGTGCGGGCGCTGGCGCGCGACCTGGCGAGGACCGAGCGCGCCGCGCTCTACGGGCGCACCGGCACCTGCCTGGGGCGCGCCGGCACCCTGACGACGTTCCTGCTCGACGCGGTCAACCTGGTCGCCGGCAACCTCGACCGCGAGGGCGGGTCGATGTTCGGCACGCTCGGGATGCCGGGCGAGCGCCTCGGCGGGCAGCTGCTGAACCGGCTGATCGACCGTGGCGACCGGCGGCGCTCGCGGATCGGCGGGCTGCCGTCGGTGCTCGGGACCGAGCCGGCCACGATCATGGCCAAGGAGATCACCACCCCCGGCGCCGGACAGATCCGGGCGCTGCTCGTGTCGTCCGGCAACCCGGTGCTGTCGGTCCCCAACGGCGACGAGCTCGAGGCGGCGCTCGGCGAGCTCGACCTGATGGTCTCGATCGACCTCTACGTCAACGAGACCAACGCCCACGCCGACTACGTGCTGCCGGCGACGACGATGTACGAGCGCGACGACTTCCCGCTCGCCTTCCAGACCCTCCACCTGACCCCCTTCCGCCAGGCGACCGAGGCGGTCGTGCCGCCGGCCGGCGAGGCGCGGCAGGAGTGGGAGGTGATCGACGAGCTGATGCGCGGCCTCTGGCGGGCGTCGCTGCCGCTGACGGTCGCCGAGCTCGGACGGCGGGCGCTGGGGCTGGTCGGCCGCCGGGTCGCGCCGCGGCTCGCGATCGACGCGCTGGTGCGCCTCAGCGAGGGCGGCGACCGCTTCGGCCTCCGCCGCGGGGGCCTGACCCTGCGCCGGCTGCTGGAGGACCATCCCCACGGGACCGTGGTCGCGCCGGGGCTGCGGGCCGGCGTGCTCGGCCAGGTCGTGCTGCACCGCGGCGGTCGCGTGCGGCTCGACCCGCCGCAGATCGCCGACGAGGTCGCGCGGCTCGACGAGCGCCGCGACGACGACCGCTTCCCGCTGCGCCTGATCGGCATGCGCGAGCTGCGGTCCGAGAACTCGTGGATGCACAACGCCCCGCTGCTGGTGCGCGGCGGCCGGACCCAGGCTGCGCGGCTGCACCCCGAGGACGCGGCGGCGATCGGCGTCGCCGACGGCCAGCCGGTCCGGATCAGCACGGTCCACGGCGCGATCGAGCTGCCGGCGTTGATCACCGAGGACATCAAGGTCGGCGTCGTGGCCGTGCCGCACGGCTGGGGGCACAAGGGCACCGGCGGCTGGCGGACGGCCAACGGGGCCGGCGCGGCGGCGCCCGACGGCGGTGGGACGCCCGGCGGCGTCAACGTCAACCGGCTGATGTCGACCGACCCCGCCGACGTCGAGCCGCTGGCCGGGATGGCGCACCTGACCGCGGTGCCGGTCCGGGTCGAGGCGGTCGTCGCCCGGCAGCGGGAGCCGGCGGCGGCGCTCGCCGGGGACTGACGCGGGCACGGCGCGCCTATGATTCTCGTCATAGTCACGCTACCGTGACGTCCCCGATCGCGCCGTCGTGCCCGTGGCGCTCATGGGAGGGCGACGGCGCCCGGCTAAGGTGCAAGGGATGGACGGTGGTTCCCCGAGGTCCGTGGAGGTTGGCGCGACCGTCGCGACGGCGGCCCCGCTGAGCGACGGCTTCGGACGGATCGCGCGCGACCTGCGGCTGTCGGTGACCGACGTCTGCAACCTGCGCTGCCGCTACTGCCTGCCCGACGAGCAGATGGCGTGGCTGCCGCGCGAGCAGCGGCTCGCCGAGGACGAGACGGTGCGGCTGGTGACGCTGCTGGCCCGGCTCGGCGTGCGGACGGTGCGGGTGACGGGCGGCGAGCCGCTGGTCCGCCCGCGGCTGGCGCCGCTGGTGGCGCGGATCGCGGCGATCGAGGGGATCGAGGAGCTCTCGCTGACCACCAACGGCGTGCTGCTGGCCAAGCACGCGGAGGCGCTGGCGCAGGCGGGGATCTCGCGCGTGAACGTCTCGCTCGACAGCGTCGACCCGCAGCGGTTCAACGAGCTGACCCGTCGCGACCTGCTGCCGCGGGTGCTCGAGGGGATCGCGGCGGCGCAGGCCCAGCCGGGGATCGAGCAGGTCAAGCTGAACGCGGTCGCGATGCGCGGGATCACCGAGCACGAGGCGCTCGACCTGGTCGCCTTCGCGCGGGCCCAGGACCTGCAGCTGCGCTTCATCGAGGTGATGCCGCTGGACGCCGGGCACCGCTGGCGCCAGCAGGACGTGCTGTCGGCCGAGGAGCTGCGGGCGATCATCGCCACCCGCTGGGCGGTCGAGCCGCTGGAGCGCGAGCCCGCGTCGACCGCCACCGTCTTCCGGTTCGCCGACGGCGGCGGCGAGGTCGGCTTCATCGCCTCGGTCACCGAGCCGTTCTGCGCCGACTGCGACCGGATCCGGCTGACCGCCGACGGCCAGCTGCGGACCTGCCTCTTCGCCCACGACGAGACCGACCTGCGGGGGCCGCTGCGGTCGGGGGCCGACGACCGCGAACTGGAGCGGATCGTGCGCGGCGCCGTGGCCGGCAAGCAGTGGGGGCACGAGATCCACCGCCCGGGCTTCCGGCCGCCGGACCGTCCGATGAGCGCGATCGGCGGCTGAGTCGATGGCCGATCCCGACACGACGACGATCGCGGGCTGGCTCGAGGCGTTCGCCAGCGGGGCCGGCGCCGCGCCGCCGACCGACGAGGAGCTGCGGCAGCTGCTCGACCTGGCCCGCCACGCCGCCCACCGCTCGCAGCGCCAGGCGGCCCCGATCGCCTGCTGGATCGCCGGCCGCACCGGCCGCCCCGTCGCCGAGCTGCTGGCGCTGGTCGAGGCCGACGAGCGGCTGCGGGCGCCCGACGAGGGGTAGCCGCGCCGTCCGCCGCGGTTGCTCGGCGTCCGGACGGCGGGGGCGCGGGCGGGGTCGTCAGCCGCCGTGGGTCGCGCGCAGGGCGGCGAGATCCTCGGGCCGGTTGACGTTCGCCAGCAGCGTCGCGGGATCGCCGAAGCGTCCGACGGCCTCCTCGCCGATCCGGACCGCGCCGAGCCCGAGCACGGTCCGCACGACCGGATCCCCGGCCTCGGCGGCCGCCTGCAGGGCGACGGCGTGGATCGGGTCGAAGCGCCCCAGCAGCGGGTGCAGGCGTCCGGCTGCCTCGACGACGACCAGCGGCTCGGGGCGCTCGGCGAGGGCGCGCAGCAGGCCGGGAGGGACGCAGGGCAGGTCGACCGGCAGCACGACGATCGGCCCGGCGGCGCGGTGGAGGGCGGACGCGATCCCGATCAGCGGGTGGCGCGGCTCGTCCGGCTCGGGCCAGCGCTCGACGTCCAGCGGCGGCAGCGGGCTGTCGGCCTTGGCCAGGACGACGGGCCGCAGGCCGGCGGCGCGGGCGGCGTCGATCGCGTGCGCCAGCAGCGGGCGGCCGCCGAGCAGCGCCGCGGCCTTCGGGGCGCCCATCCGCCGCGAGACGCCGCCGGCGAGGATCACCAGCGGCAGCGATGCCGTGACCGGTTCCACGCCACCCAGTGTGACGGGCGCCCGGGCGGGCGTAGGATCGGCCCATGCCCGTCCGGACCTGTCCCTTCTGCGAAGCGACCTGCGGCCTCGAGGTCACCCTCGACGGTGACCGGGTGGTGAAGGTCCGAGGCGACGCCGACGACGTCTTCTCGAAGGGCTTCGTGTGCCCCAAGGGCACGTCGCTCAAGCAGCTGCACGAGGACCCCGACCGGGTTCGGCGGCCGCTGGTCAAGCAGCCCGACGGGAGCTTCGCCGAGGTCGGCTGGGACGCCGCGTTCGAACGGATCGCGGAGCTCTGGGCGCCGTTCGTCGGCAGCGACGATCGCGACGCGGTCGGGGTCTACCTGGGCAACCCGAGCGCGCACAGCTTCGGGCCGCTGCTCTACGGCCGGGTGCTGCTGAAGGCCCTGCGGACGAGGAGCATCTTCAGCGCCTCGACCCTCGACCAGTACCCCAAGCAGCTGGCCGCCGCCCACCTGTTCGGCTCCGGAGCCACGGTCCCGGTCCCCGACCTCGATCGCACCGACCACCTGCTGATCCTCGGCGCCAACCCGGTCGTCTCCAACGGCTCGCTGATGACCGCCCCCGACGTCCGCGGCCGGATCCACGCGATCCAGGCCCGCGGCGGCAAGGTCGTGGTCGTCGACCCGCGGCGCACGCGCACGGTCCAGGAGGCCGACCAGCACATCGCGATCCGACCCGGCGGCGACGCGCTGTGGCTGATGGCGCTGCTGCAGGTGCTCGCCAGCGAGGGCCTGATGACGCCGGGCGAGCACCTGGCCGGGCTCGACGAGGTGGTCGCGGCCGCCGAGCCGTTCACGCCCGAGGCGGTGGCCGCGGCGACCGGCGTCGATCCCGAGGTCACCCGGACGGCGGCGCGCGAGCTGGCCGCCGCCCCGACGGCCTGCGTCTACGGCCGGATCGGTACCACGACCCAGCGCTTCGGCTCGACCGCCTCGTGGCTGGTCGACGTCCTCAACGCCGTCACCGGCAACCTCGACCGGCCGGGCGGCGCGATGTTCCCGCTGCCCGCCCACGCCAAGCGCGGCGCCGGTCGCGGCCGCGGGGCGCGGTTCGGCCGCTGGTCCTCGCGGATCCGCGGCGCCGGCGAGGTCTTCGGCGAGCTGCCGGCGGCCTGCCTGGCCGAAGAGCTGGAGACCCCCGGAGCCGGCCAGATCCGGGCCCTGATCACGGTCGCCGGCAACCCGGTGCTGTCGGCCCCCGGTGGCGAGCGGCTGGCGCGCGCGCTGCCCGGGCTTGAGGCCTACGTCGCGATCGACATCTACGTCAACGAGACGACCCGCCACGCCGACGTGATCCTGCCGGCGCCGTCGCCGTTGGAGAAGGCCCACTACGACCTGGCGCTCTACGGCTTCGCGATCCGCAACGTCGCCAACTACAGCCCGCCGCTGCTGGAGCGCGACGGGCTCGACGAGTGGCAGTCGCTGCTGCGGCTGCTGGGCGTCGTGACCGGGCAGGGCCCCGACGCCGACGTCGCGGCGATCGACGGCTTCGTCGCCCGGGCGCTGGTCGAGAAGGAGGTCGGGGACGAGCGCTCCGCCCTCCACGGCCAGGACGTCGACGCGGTGATGGCGCAGCTGCAGCCGCGGGTCGGGCCCGACCGGCTGCTCGACCTGCTGCTGCGCGGCGGGGCCTACGGCCTGACGCTGGCCGACCTCGAGGCGGCGCCGCACGGGATCGACCTCGGGCCGCTGCAGCCGCGGCTGCCGGAGATCCTCTCGACCCCCAGCGGCCGGGTCGAGCTGGCGCCGCCGGACCTGCTGGCCGACGTCGAGCGGCTGGCGCTGGCGCTCGACGAGGACGCCGGCGGGATGGTCCTGATCGGCCGTCGCGACCTGCGGTCGAACAACTCGTGGATGCACAACCTGCCGGTCCTGGTGTCGGGGCCGGAGCGCTGCACCGCCTGGCTGCACCCGGACGACGCGACGCGCCTGGGCGTGGCCGACGGCGATCCGGTCCGGATCAGCTCGCGGGTCGGCGCGATCGAGGTGCCGGCGACCGTCACCGATCGGATCCGGCCCGGCGTCGTGTCGGTGCCGCACGGCTGGGGGCACGGCGGCGACGGTGTCGCCCTGGCCGTCGCCCGCGGCGTGGCCGGCGTCAACTCCAACGCGCTCTCCGACGACGACCAGCTGGAGCCCCTGAGCGGCACGGCGGTCCTCAACGGGATCCCGGTCGAGGTCGTCGCCGTGGCGGCCGGGGAGCCGGTGCCCGCGTAGGCGCGGGGCCATGGGGAGCGGGGGCGCGGGGAGTCCGGCGCCCGTCAGTCGCCGGCTCGATGCGGTCGGCGGGGCGAGAGCGCACGAGGACGTCCCGGGACCGCGTGATCGCCTTCTCGTCACGATGGGTCGGTCGAGATGGCGATCGAGCGGGCGTTCCGGGCCGGGGAGAGCGTCCTCTAGGGTGACGTCGGTGGCCCCGCTGACGAGTCTCCACGACGCCCGCGCGGCCGCGATCGCCCTCGGATCCGCGGCGGCGACCGCGGTCGAGACGGTGCCGATCGCCGAGGCGGCTGGCCGGATCGCCGCCGAGCAGGTGATCGTCCCGATCGCGCTGCCCCGCTTCGACGGCTCGGCGATGGACGGCTACGCGGTGCGGGCGGCCGATCTCGCCGGCGCCACCGCCGACGCGCCCGCGGTGCTGCGGCTGGTCGACGAGTCGCGGGCCGGTCACCCGACCGACGCCGTGCTCGGGTCCGGCGAGGCGATGCGGATCAGCACCGGCGCCCGGGTCCCCGCCGGGGCCGACGCGGTCGTGCGGGTCGAGGACGCCGACGAGGCCGACGGGGTCGTCCGCGTGCGCGTGGCGCTGGCATCGGGACACGACATCCGTCCCGCGGGCGAGGACGTCCAGCCCGGCGAGCATGCCGTCGCGGCCGGTGACCTGCTGCACCCCGGCCGGATCGCGCTGCTGGGCGGGATCGGCGTGGCCTCGGTCGCCGTCCGCCGCCCACCGTCCGTGACCGTCGTCGCGACCGGCGACGAGGTGGTGGTGGCCGGCGGCGGCGCGCTCGGCGCGGGCGACGTCCACGACGTCAACGGCGTCGCGATCCCGGCGCTGCTGCGCGCGGCCGGGGCCGGCGAGGTCCGGGTGGTCCGGGTCGGCGACGACCGCGAGGCGACGATCGCCGCCTTCCGCGACGCCGGCGGCGACCTGATCGTCTCCTGCGGCGGCGTCTCGGTCGGTCGCCACGACCACGTGAGGCCGGCGCTCGAGGCCCTCGGGGCGCGGCAGGCGGTCTTCGGCGTCGCGCTGCAGCCCGGCAAGCCGACCTGGATCGGGACCCTCGCCGGCGGGGAGGGTGGTGCGGCCGAGGGCGGCGGCGGATCGGCGCGGCCGGTCTTCGGCCTGCCGGGCAACCCGGCGTCGGCCTTCGTCACCGCGGCGCTGTTCGTCGCCCCGGCGCTGCGGGCGATGCTCGGCCGGCCACCGGAGCCCGTCCGACGCGGCCGGCTGGTGGAGGACGCGCCCCGCGACGGTCGCCGGATGCGGGCGCTGCGGGCCGTGGTCGTGCTGGGGGAGGACGCGACGCTCGGAGTCCGGATCCTCGGGCCGCAGCACTCCCACCGCCTGCGCCCGCTGGCGGACGGCGATCTGCTCGCGATCGTCCCGCCCGGCGAGGGCCCGCTGCCGGCCGGGTCGCTGGTCGAGCTGGTCGCGGTGCCAGGGGCCACGAGCCTCGGCGCCTGACCGGCGGCCGCCGTCGGCCGTCTGCCGTCGCGAATCGCCGGGTCGCGTGGCGGCGGCCACCGTCGGCCGTCTGCCGTCCCGAATCGCCCCGCGTGGCTCGCGGCCCCGTCCGACGGGCGCCAGGATCCTGTCTGGTCGATAGATTCCTGTCATGCCTGCCGCGCCACCGGTTCGCCTGCGCGCCCTCCGCGAGGCGTCCGGGCTCTCGCAGGCGCAGCTGGCGGAGCGGGCGGGGGTCAGCCGGGCGCTGGTCAGCGCGGTCGAGCGGGGCCTCCACCGGCCCGCGGTCGACACGGCTCTGCGGCTGGCGTCGGCCGTCGGCACCACCGTCGAGGAGCTGTTCGCCCCTCGGCCGGACGCTGCCTCGCGGACGATCGACGGCCGGACGATCCCCGACGGGACGCTGGTTCGGCTGGCGCTCGTCGGGGACGAACGCGTCGCAGCGCCAGTCGCCGATCCGTCCGGCTGGGCCATGGCGGACGCGGTGATCGCCGACGGCCGGCCGCGGCTGCTGGCGGGCGGCCAGGCGACGGGGACGGTGGTGGCCGGTTGCGATCCGGCGCTCGTGGTCGCGGCCGGGCTCGGCCCGCGCAACGGCGCGACCCGACTGGTCGAGGTCTCGGCCACGAGCGGCGCGGCGCGGGCCGCCCTGCGCGCGGGGCGCGTCCATGCCGCCGCCGTCCACGGGCCGGCCGGTGGCCTCGGACGAGCACCCGCCGGCGTCCGGCGGTTCCAGTTGGCCCGCTGGTCGGTCGGCGTCGCGCTGACCGCCGCGGCCGCATCGGTCGAGGAGCTGCTGACCGCGGCCACCACGCTCGTCCGCCGGCCGGAGGGGGCGGCCAGCCAGCAGGCGCTGGACCGGGCCTCCAGCGCGCTCGGCCTGCCCCTGCCCGAGGGTCCGGTCGCCCGGGACCACGCGACGGCGGCGCTGCTGACGGCCACCACCGGCGCGGCGGCGATCACCTACGAGCCGGCCGCGCTGGCGCTCGGGCTGTCGTTCCTGCCGGTCGAGCGCCACGTCGTCGAGCTGTGGGTCGCCGAGGCCCACGCGGCCGAGCCGGGCATCGCGGCGCTGCTGGACACGGTCCGCTCGCGGGCCTTCCGGGAGCGCGTCGCGGCCCGACCCGGCTACGACCTGGCCGGCTGCGGCGACGAGATCGCGGCCTGACGACCCCCTCGCGGCCACCGACGCGACCCCCAACCCCGCCGAGCCCCACCGAACCCCGAGGACCCCGATGCTCCGACCACTGCCCCGCCGCGCCCTCCTGCTGTCGACGGTCGCGCTCGCCGTGCTGCCGCTGGCCGCTTGCGGCGACGACGACCGGGGCGGGGGATCGGCACGCCCGGACGTCACGATCAAGGTCTCGGCGGCGGCGTCGCTGAAGAAGGCGCTCGAGGGCTACCAGGGCCATTTCGCCGCGGCGACGGTCGCGTTCTCGTTCGCCGGCTCCGACGAGCTGGCCGCCCAGATCGAGCAGGGGGTGCGCCCGGACGTCTTCGCGGCCGCCAACACGAAGCTGCCCGACGCGCTGCACGCGAAGGGCCTGGTCGGTCGCCCGGTCCGCTTCGCCACCAACCGGCTGGTGGTCGCGGTCCCCGCGGAGGGCGGCGACGTCCGGTCGTTCGCCGATCTCGGGCGGGACGGCGTCAGCCTGGCGATCGGCTCGCCGACGGTGCCGGTCGGGGCCTACACGCGGACGGTCCTCGGCCGGCTGTCGGCCGCCCGCCGCAAGGCGATCGAGGGCAACGTCCGGTCGCAGGAGCCCGACGTCGCGGGGGTCGTCGGCAAGCTGACGCAGGGTGCCGTCGACGCGGGGTTCGTCTACCGCAGCGACGTCCGGGCCGCCGGCGGGCGCCTGCGCGAGATCGCGATCCCGGACGCGCTGCAGCCGGCGGTGACCTACGGCGTGGCCGTGGTCGCGGGCGCGCCGCATCGCGGGCAGGCGCAGGCGTTCGTCGACGGCCTGGTCGGGCCCGACGGGCAGGCGGCGCTGCGAGCGGCGGGCCTCGGTCCGAAGCCGTGATCCGACGGCCCGATCCCGGTGCACCGGCGGCGGCCCCGCGGGCGCCGCGATGACCGCCCGGCGGGTCGCCTTCAGCGCGGCGCTGGTCGTCGCGCTGACCGTCTGCGTCGCGTTCCTGACGGTGCCGGTGGTGGCGATCTTCGTCAGCAGCTCGCCGGGAGACCTGCTCGACGGCCTGCGCGATCCCTCGGCCCGCGACGCGCTGCGGCTGAGCCTGATCTGCACCTCGATCGCGACGGGCATCATCGTCCTCGTGGGGACGCCGGCCGCGTGGCTGCTGGCGACCCGCCGCTTCCGCGGCCGCGCGCTGGTGACCACGCTCGTGGAGCTGCCGCTGGTGCTGCCGCCGGCGGTCGCGGGGATCGGCCTGCTGGCGGCCTTCGGGCCCAAGGGCCTGGTCGGCGGCGCGCTGGGGGACCTGGGGCTGCAACCGGTCCTGACGACCGCCGGCGTGGTCGTGGCCCTGGTCTTCGTGGCGGCGCCGTTCTACCTGCGACAGGCGCAATCGGCGTTCGAGGCGATCGACCGCGACTGGCTGGACGCCTCGCGAACGCTGGGCGCCGGCGAGCTGCGGACCTGGCTGCTGATCGCGATCCCGGTCGCCCGCGGCGGCCTCGTCACGGGCCTGGCGCTGGCGTGGGGGCGCGCGTTGGGCGAGTTCGGGGCGACGTTGATGTTCGCCGGCTCGTTCCGGGGCGTGACCCAGACGGTCCCGCTGGCGATCTACGAGCGGTTCGCCTCGGACTTCGACGGCGCGCTGGCGCTGTCGGCGGTGCTGGTGGCGCTGTCGGCCGCCGTGCTGCTGACCGTCAAGCTGCTCGGGTCGGGCTCGCCCGGCGGCTCGGAAAACGGTCGCGAGCAGCGACGCGGGCCGGGCAACGGCCTGGGAGCGGGGGTCGGGCGATGAGCCTCGAGCTGGAGGCCCGCCACGCGCTGCGGTCGTTCACGCTCGACGTCGCGCTGTCCGTGGCCCCGGGCGAGTGCCTGGCGCTGGCCGGGCCGTCGGGCGCGGGCAAGAGCACGGTTCTGCGGATCGTCGCCGGACTGCTGCGGCCGGACGCCGGGCGGGTCCGCTGCGGGGACGACCTGTGGCTCGACCGCGAGCGCGGCGTCGCGCTGCCCCCGGAGCAGCGGGCCTGCGGGTACGTGTTCCAGCACTACGCGCTCTTCCCGCACCTCTCCGCCGCGCGCAACGTCGCCTACGGCCTGCGCGGCGGCTCGCGGGCGCAGCGGCGGACGACGGCGATCGCGGCGCTCGAGCGGTTCGGGATCGGGCAGCTGGCGGATGCTCGGCCGCGAGCCCTGTCCGGCGGCGAGCGCCAGCGGGTCGCGCTCGCCCGCGCGGTGGTCCGCAGGCCGCGGGCGCTGCTGCTCGACGAGCCGCTGACGGCGCTCGACGCGACCACGCGCGGGCAGGCGACGCGGGCACTCGGCGAGCTGCTGCGCGAGCACGAGGTGCCGGCGATCCTCGTCACCCACGACTTCGTCGAGGCGGCGACGCTCGGCACGACGGTCGCGATCGTCGACCGCGGCCGGATCGTCCAGCGGGGCGCGCCGGCCGAGGTGGCGGCGCGGCCCGCGACTCCGTTCGTCGCCGACCTGACCGGGGCGGTCGTCCTGACCGGCGTCGCGTCGTCCGCCGACCACGGTCTGGCGAAGGTGGCCCTCGACGGGGGCGGCACGGTCCTCAGCACGGATCCGGTTCCCGCCTCCGGTGGCGCGGCGACCGGTCCCGTGCCCGTTGCCGTGACGACCCATCCGTGGGAGATCACGCTGCACCCGGTCGGCGAGCGCCCGGGCGATCTGGTCGACGTCGGCGGCTCGGCCCGCAACGCGCTGGCGGCGACGGTGACCGCGATCACCCCGATCGGCAACCGGGTCCGGGTCGGCCTCGACACCGGTCAGCCGCTGGCGGCCGAGGTCACCGGCCCCGCGATCGAGCGGCTCGGCCTGCAGGTCGGCGACCGGGTGACCGCGGCGTGGAAGGCGTCGGCGACGCGGGTGCTCGATCGGGGCGGTTCGTCGACTGCGTGATACCGCACGCGATGCCATTGGGTGTTGGCCATGACCCTTCGCCTCACGGATGCCGAGGCCAGCGCCCTGCGTCGACGGGCGGAGCTGGAGAACCGCTCGATGCAGGACGAGCGGCTGGCGCTCGCCGGTGCGATCGCCTTCCTCGGAGTCAACGGGCGTCGGCTGACGCTGGCCAACGACGAGGCGTACGACCTCGTGATCGCCGTGGCGACCGGGGAGCTCGCGGAGGTCGCGGGGATCGCCGACGCCCTCGGTCGAGGTTCCAGCGAGCGCTGACGCGGCCCTCAGCCCTCGCCCAGCTCCGGCGGCGCGCTGCGGTAGCTGGCCGGCGTCGCCGAGAGCCAGATCGGGTTGCGGACCAGGTCGACCGTGCTGCCGTCGTGCCGCGGCAGGGCGACGGTCGGGTCCATCCCCAGCGAGCGGGCCAGGTCGATCGCGCCGGCGATGTCGTTGACCTCGCCGGCCGGGACGCCGGCGTCGAGCAGCTCGCGGGCCCAGTCGGCCGGGGTCCGGTCGGCGAGCGCGGCGACGAGGGCGTCGCGCAGCCGCTCGCGGTGCGCGACCCGCGCGGCGTTGGTGGCGAAGTCCGGGTCTCGCGCCAGCCGGTCGAGGCCGCAGACGCGGCAGAGGGCCGCGAACTGGCGGTCGTTGCCGCAGGCGATCACCAGGTCGCCGCCGCGGGCCGGGTACAGCTCGTAGGGGGCGATGCTCGGGTGGGCGTTGCCCATCCGCGCCGGGACCGCGCCGCCGGCCGTGACCGCTGACGCCTGGTTGACGAGCGCCGCCAGCAGCGAGGAGAGCAGGTCGACCTCGACCCGCTGGCCCTCGCCCGTCCGCTCGCGGTGGCGCAGCGCGGCCAGGATCCCGGTCGCCGCGAACAGCCCGCAGATCACGTCGACCAGGGCCACGCCGACCTTCTGGGGCTCGCCGTCGGGGCTCCCGGTGACGCTCATCAGGCCGCCGACCGCCTGCACCAGCAGGTCGTAGCCGGGCATCGCCGCGCCGCCGCCGCGGCCGAAGCCGGTGATCGAGCAGTAGACGAGCTGCGGGTGCTCGCGGGCCAGATCGCCGTACCCCAGCCCCAGCCGGTCCATCACGCCGGGGCGGAAGTTCTCGACCACGACGTCGGCGCCCGCCGCGAGCGCCCGCGCCCGGGCCAGGTCGCCCGGATCGCGCAGGTCGAGCGCGACGCTGCGCTTGTTGCGGTTGACCGAGAGGAAGTAGGTCGCGACCCCGTCGGCGTCGTACGGCGGCCCCCAGGAGCGGGTGTCGTCGCCGCCGGGATCGTCCTCGCCCCGGGCGGGCCGCTCGACCTTGATCACGGTCGCGCCGAGGTCGGCGAGGACCATCGTCGCCAGCGGCCCGGCGAGCACGCGGGAGAAGTCGAGGATGACCAGGTCGTCGAGCGCGGCCGGCATGATGCTCGATTATAGATCTTCGAAGAAAATCGGGTACGGTTGCTGGGACGATGGATCGGGAGCCCCGGAGGAGCGAGCGATGAGCACCACCACCGAGCAGGCCGCTGCGACCCTGCTGATCGACGGCCAGTGGCGGGACGCGGCCGAGCACTACGAGCGGGTCGACCCCGCCGACCCGTCGCGGGTCACCGGTCGCTACGCGGCCGCGACGGCGGCCGACGTCGGCGACGCCTACGCGGCGGCGGCCCGCGCCCAGGTCGCCTGGGCGGCGCGCCCGGTCACCGACCGCGAGGCGATCCTGCGCCGCGCCGGCGACCTGCTGGAGCAGCGGGTCGAGGCCGCCACCGCCGCCCTGGTCGACGACATCGGCAAGGCCCACCGCGACGCCCGCGGCGAGGTCCTGCGCGGCGCGGCGATCCTGCGCTTCCACGCCGGCGCGGTGCTGCAGGCGTCGGGCGAGACCTACGACGGGGCCGATCCGTCGACGCTGCTGCTGACGCTCTCCGAGCCGGTCGGCGTCGTCGGCGCGATCACCCCCTGGAACTTCCCGGTCGCGATCCCGCTCTGGAAGCTGGCGCCGGCGCTGGCCTACGGCAACGCGGTGGTCTGGAAGCCGGCCGAGGCGGCGTCCGGCTCGGCGGTGCTGCTGGCCCGGCTGCTGTCCGAGGCCGGGCTCCCCGACGGCGTCCTGAACCTGGTCACCGGATCCGGCCGCGCGCTCTCCGAGCCGCTGACGAAGGACCCGGCGCTGGCCGCGCTGACCTTCACCGGATCGGTCGGCGTCGGGCTGCGGCTGCGCGCGGCGCTCGCCGATCGCACGACCAAGCTGCAGCTCGAGCTGGGCGGCAAGAACCCGGCGATCGTGCTCGCCGACGCCGACCTGCCGGACGCGATCGAGCAGATCGCCCGCGGCGCGATGCTCCAGGCCGGGCAGCGCTGCACCGCGACCAGCCGCGTCTACGTCGACCGCGGCATCCACGACGCCTTCGTCGCCGGCCTCGTCGAGCGGGTCCGGGCGTTCGCCGTCGGCGACCCGCGCGACCCGGCGACCGACATCGGGCCGCTCGCCTCGCGCGAGCAGCGCGACACGGTCGAGGGCTACCTGGCCCAGGCCCGCGACGGCGCGGCGACGATCGCCTGCGGCGGGTCGCCGATCGCCGACGGCGACGGCGCCGCGTGGAAGGGCGACGGCCGCGCGGCCGGCGGCCACTGGGTCCAGCCGACCGTCCTCACCGACGTCGCCGACGACCACCCGCTGGTCCGCGAGGAGATCTTCGGGCCGGTCGTCTGCGTGACCGCGGTCGACGGCTTCGACGACGCGCTCGCCCGCGCCAACGACAGCGAGTTCGGACTCTCCTCGGCGGTCTTCACCCGTGACCTGGCGACGGCGCTGCGGTTCGCCCGCGGCACCCGCTCGGGCCTGGTCCACGTCAACCGCGAGACCGCCGGCGTCGAGCCGCACCTGCCGTTCGGCGGCGTCAAGGCGTCGAGCTCGATGAACCGCGAGCAGGGGATGGCCGCGCGCGACTTCTTCTCCGTCACGAAGACGGTCTACATTCGTCCGCGCTGACCTGTCGCCTACTTGCGCCGGACGCCCGGACGCACTATCTTCGATCTTCGAAGATTCTTGAGGAGCCTCGCATGACCACCGCCACGACCGCACCGCCCGCCCTCCAGCCGCACGACTACCTGAACGTCGACGCGTTGCTCTCCGACGAGGAGCGGGCGATCCGCGACGCCGTCCGCGCCTTCGTCCAGGACAACGTCGTCGGCCAGGTCGGCGACTGGTTCGAGCAGGGCACGATCCCGCGCGAGCTGGCGCCCGAGCTGGGCAAGCTCGGCGTCCTCGGCATGCACCTGGAGGGCTACGGCTGCGCCGGCGCCACCGCCACCGCCTACGGGATCGCCTGCCTGGAGCTCGAGGCCGGCGACAGCGGCGTCCGCTCGCTCGTCTCGGTCCAGGGCTCGCTGGCGATGTTCGCGATCTGGCGCTGGGGCTCCGAGGAGCAGAAGCAGGAGTGGCTGCCGCGGATGGCCGCCGGCGAGGCGATCGGCTGCTTCGGCCTGACGGAGCCGGACTCCGGGTCGGACCCGGGCTCGATGCGCACGACCGCTCGCCGCGACGGCGACGACTGGATCCTCCACGGCCAGAAGATGTGGATCACCAACGGCTCGATCGCCGACGTGGCGGTCGTCTGGGCGCGCTGCAGCGACGACGGCAAGGTCCGCGGCTTCGTCGTCCCGACCGACACGCCCGGCTTCTCGGCGCCGGAGATCCACAAGAAGATGTCGCTGCGAGCGTCGATCACCAGCGAGCTGGTGCTGGACGACGTGCGGCTGCCGGCGGACGCCGTCCTGCCCGAGGTCGCGTCGCTGAAGGGGCCGCTGTCGTGCCTCAACGAGGCGCGCTACGGGATCGTCTGGGGCGCGATCGGCGCCGCGCGCGCCTGCTTCGAGTCCGCCCTCGACTACGCCGGCACGCGGATCCAGTTCGACAAGCCGATCGCGTCGTTCCAGATCCAGCAGCAGAAGCTCGCCAACATGGCGCTCGAGGTCAACCGCGGCACGCTGCTGGCGCTGCACCTGGGCCGGATGAAGGACGCGGGGACCCTGCGGCCCGAGCACGTCTCGATGGGCAAGCTCGGCAACGTCAACGCCGCGCTCGACGTCGCCCGCACGGCTCGGCAGGTCCTCGGCGGCAACGGGATCACGCTCGAGTACCCGGTGATCCGGCACATGAACAACCTCGAGTCGGTCGTGACGTACGAGGGCACTGCGGACGTCCACTCGCTGGTCATCGGCCAGGCGCTGACGGGGATCAGCGCCTTCCGCTGAGGCGACTGCGCCCTCGTACTGGGAGACCGTCCCACCCACCGCCCCACCAGCACCGCGGACGTCCACTCGCTGGTCATCGGCCAGGCGCTGACGGGGATCAGCGCCTTCCGCTGATCGCCGGCCGGGCGGCCCGCGTGATCGTCCGCCACGGGACTTTCGGTCTTCCGACGGCCGGGGGGAACGTGGCGGCGTCACACGCGCCGCCCACGGTCGCCGGGCGATGATCGAACCGACACCCTGCTGCGCACGGAAGAGAGAGACCGACAGATGAGCACCCACCCCAACCGGATCGGCGTCGTCGGCGGCGGCCAGATGGGCACCGGCATCGCGGAGGTCGCGGCCCGCAACGGCTGCGACGTCGTGATCGTCGAGGTCGACGACGCGCGGGCCCAGGCCGCGCGCACCCGGATCGAGAGCTCGATCGCCCGTGGCGTCAAGCGCGGCAAGGTCAGCGAGGAGGACGCCGCCGCGGCCCTCGGTCGGCTGCGGGCGTCGGCGACCTTCGAGGACCTCGCCGACCGGCAGCTGGTGGTCGAGGCCGTCGTCGAGCGCAAGGACGCCAAGATCGAGGTGATCCAGCGGCTCGGCGAGATCGTCGAGGACCCCGAGGCGATCCTGGCCTCGAACACCTCCTCGATCCCGATCGTCGAGCTCGGCGCCGCCGTCGGCGATCGCTCCGGCCACGTGCTCGGGCTGCACTTCTTCAACCCGGTGCCGGTGCTGTCGCTGGTCGAGGTCGTCCCGTCGCTGCTGACCGACGAGGCGGTCGTCGACCGCACCTGGGCGTTCGCCGTCGACGTGCTGAAGAAGGATCCGATCCGCGCCCCCGATCGCGCCGGCTTCACCGTCAACACGCTGCTGATCCCCTACCTGCTGTCGGCGATCCGGATGCTCGAGCAGGGGCTGGCGAGCGCGAAGGACATCGACGAGGGCATGGTCAAGGGCTGCGCGCACCCGATGGGCCCGCTCGCGCTGGCGGACCTGATCGGGCTCGACACCGTGGTCGGGATCGCCGAGACGCTCTACGCGGAGCAGCGCGAGCAGCTGTTCGCTCCGCCGGCGCTGCTGCAGCGGCTGGTCGCCGCCGGTCGCCTCGGCCGCAAGACCGGCCACGGGCTCTACGACTACCAGTAGCCGGCGCCGGCCGACGCCGCCGGCCCGACTACGCTCCGAAGCCAGATGGCACCTTCGACGATCCCCGGAACCACGCAGGAGCACGCCGTCGCGTGGCTGCGCCGGGCGATCGTCACCGGCGCGCTGCGGCCCGGCCAGCGCGTCAACCAGGAGGACGTCGCGGCCGAGATCGGCGTCTCGGTCGCTCCCGTCCGCGAGGCGCTGCGGGTCCTGGAGCAGGAGGGGCAGGTCACCTACCTGCCCCGCCGCGGCTACTTCGTGACCGAGCTGCGGGTCGCCGACCTGGAGGAGATCTACGCCCTCCGCGGCCTGATCGAGGAGCGCGCGGCCCGCCACGCGCTGCCCGGCCTCGGCGACGAGGACCTGCGCCAGATCCGGACGGCGGCCGACGACTGCGTCGCCGCGGCCGCCGCCGGCGACGTGGCGGCCGAGCTCGAGGCCAACCGCCGCTTCCACTTCGCGCTGCTCGCGGCGCCCGACCAGCCGCACACCCTGCGGGTGCTGGCGTTGCTGTGGGACCGGACCGAGGCCTATCGCGCGCTCTACTACAACGATCCGGCCGAGCGCGACCGCTCCGCCGTCGCCCACGAGCGGATCGTGACCGCGATCGAGGCCCGCGACGCCGACCGGCTGGTGGCCGAGCTGCACGAGCACCGCGACCGGGCCCTCGAGGTCCTGCGCGGGATCCTCGGCGACGCGCCGGCCGACGGCTGATCGGCGAGCGGGGCGCCGGGATCCCCCGCCCGACGCCGGATCCCGGTCAGGCGCTCGCCGGCGGCCCCGGTCCGGGAGAATCGGGATCGATGAGCAGCGACGCGACGATCCAGGTGGAGGTGCGGCTGTTCGCCGCGCTGCGCGAGGCGGCCGGGGTCGACCGGGTCGCGCTGGAGCTGCCGGTCGGGGCGACCGCGGGCGACGCCTGGCAGGCGGTCTGGGCCGGGCGCGGGATGGCGCCGCCGACCGAGACCTCGCAGGTGGCGCTGGCGGTCAACCGCGAGTACAGCGCGACCGGCACCCGGCTGGCCGACGGCGACGAGGTCGCGCTGATCCCGCCGGTCAGCGGCGGCGCGCCGGAGGCCGACGAGCGGGGGCCGGGCGCGGCGCCGGCGCCGGCCGACGACCTGCACGTCGACGTGCGTGGCGAGCCGCTCGACCAGGCCGCGCTCTACGCCCGGGTGGCACGGCCGCGTGCGGGGGCGATCGTGACCTTCAGCGGGACCCCGCGCGACGTGCCGCAGCTGGACTACGAGGCGCACGAGCAGATGGCGCGCGAGCGGATGGCCGGGATCCTGGGCGAGGTCGCGGCGGCCCACGGGGTCTGCGCGATCGCCGCCGAGCACCGGGTCGGGCCGGTGCCGTGGCCGGAGGCCGCCGTGGTGGTGGCCGTCTCCGCCCCGCACCGGGCCGAGGCGTTCCTGGCCGCGCGCGAGGCGCTCGACCGGATCAAGGCCGAGGCGCCGATCTGGAAGCAGGAGGTCGAGGGCGAGCAGCGCACCTGGGTCGCCGGCACGCTGCCCGGCCCGGCGAGCGTCCACGTGCCGCCGATCGATCCGGCCGCGGCGCCCGCGCTGCACGCCGACGCGCCGCCGCCGCGCGACGCGATCGGGCTGCTGCCGCATCTGCGCGAGGACGGCGGCGCGACGATGGTCGACGTCGGCGACAAGCAGGTGACGAAGCGGCGGGCGGTCGCGGCGGCGGTGGTGACGATGTCCCCCGCGACGGCCGAGCTGGTCCGCCGCGGCGACCTGCCGAAGGGCGACGTGCTCGGGACGGCGCGGCTGGCCGGGATCGTCGCGGCCAAGCGGGTGCCGGACCTGGTGCCGCTGGCGCATCCGCTGCCGCTGACCAAGGTCGACGTCCGCGCCGAGGTCGTCGTCGACGCCGGGCAGGTGCGGATCGAGGCCGAGGCCCGGACCGTCGGCAGGACCGGCGTCGAGATCGAGGCGATGACGGCGGCGATGGTCGCCGCGATCAACGTCTACGACATGGTCAAGGGCGTCGAGCGGGGCGTCGCCGTCGGCCCGGTCACGCTGGTCGCCAAGAGCGGCGGACGGACCGGGGACTTCGCCGGGCCGGCGCCGTGGGGCGCCGCGTCGGCGTCGGCCTCCGCGGGCCAGGGCGTGCCGGAGCCCGTCCACGCGGCCACCGGGTCCGCCGCGGCTCCCGCGCCGCGCGACGCGCCGAAGCCGC
>NZ_AGUD01000053.1 GCF_000240225.1 Patulibacter medicamentivorans | reverse complement strand
GCGACCGCGCGCTGCAGGCCGAGGTCCGGGTCGAGCTGGGCGCCGCGCTGCGGCGCACCGGCCAGCGGGCCGACGCCTCGGCCATCCTCACCGACGCCCTCGACCGGGCCGCCCGCTGCGGGGCCCAGCGGCTGGCCGGCCAGGTCCGCGACGAGCTGCGGCTGCTCGGCCGCCGCCCCCGTCGCGACGTCCTGCGCGGGGTCGACGCGCTGACGCCGTCCGAGCTGCGGGTGGTCCGCCTGGCCGCCGACGGCCTGACCAACCGCCAGATCGCGCAGCGGCTGTTCGTGACGGTCAAGACGGTCGAGAAGCACCTCGGCGGCGCCTACCCGAAGCTCGGGGTCAGCGGCCGCCCGGGGCTCGCCGAGGCGCTCGACTCGGTCGCCCGCCCGGCCTGAGCAGGCGGCCCGCGCCCCCGTCGGCGTTCCGCCCGCCACCCCCCGGGCGGGGGCCGGGCGGGGACGGCGCGCGGATCGCGGACCCTCGCGGGATAGGATTCGCGGCCACCTCGGCACGCGGAGGCACCCGCCCCGCAAGCCGCTCTTCGTCGGACGAACCCCTGGAGCAACGACCATGGCGCCGCTGATCACTCGTGAAGAAGCCCTGCGCCTGGGCCAGCTGACCGATCGCGAGCAGATCCTCGCCCTCGTCGAGCGGGCCTGGGAGGCACGTCAGGAGCAGTTCGGCGACGCCACCGACATGTGCTCGCTGGTCAACGCCAAATCCGGCGGCTGCGCCGAGGACTGCGGGTTCTGCGCCCAGTCGCGGTTCGCCGAGGCCGAGACGCCGATGCACGCGATGATGGAGCCCGAGCAGATGCTCGAGCATGCCCGCGCCGCCGAGGCCGCCGGCGCCCACCGCTTCTGCATGGTCACCCAGGGCCAGGGGCTCTCCAACCGCGACTTCGAGAAGCTGCTCGAGGGCGCCCGGCTGGTCACCGAGCACACCAACCTCAAGCGCTGCGCCTCGGTCGGCCACATCAACGGCAAGCGCGCCAAGCAGCTCAAGGAGGCGGGGATCAACCGCGTCCACCACAACGTCGAGACGGCCAGGTCCTACTACCCCGAGGTCTCTTCGACCGTCCGCTACGAGGGCCGCCTGCGGACCGTCGACGCGGTCCGCGAGGCCGGCCTGGAGACCTGCGTCGGCGGGATCCTGAACCTCGGCGAGTCCGAGCAGCAGCGGGTCGAGATGGCCTTCGAGCTGGCCGAGATCGATCCGACCTCGGTGCCGATCAACCTGCTCAACCCGCGTCCGGGCACGAAGTTCGGCGACCGCGACCACATGGACCCGTGGGACGCCATCAAGTGGGTGGCGATCTTCCGCCTGGTGCTGCCCAACGCGCTGCTGCGGCTCTGCGGCGGCCGCTCCGAGAACCTCAGGGAGTGGCAGCAGATGGCCGTCAAGGCCGGGCTCAACGGCGTGATGATGGGCAACTTCCTGACGACGCTGAACACCGACCCGGCCGACGATCGCGAGATGTTCGCCGAGCTCGGCCTGAACATCGCGCGCCAGCGCGACAACGGCGCCAACCCGCGTCCCGACAACCGCTCGGGCCGGCTGGCCGGCGAGACGCCCGACGTCGTCGAGCAGTACCTCGACAACCCCGCCGACGCGGCGGCCGCCGGGATCACGATCCGCCAGTGGGACCCGTCGACGCAGCTGCGCTACGTGGCCAAGGAGAAGCGCGTCCCGCCGCGCCCCGACGGCGCGCCGAACCGCTGGCCCGAGCGTGACGCGGAGCCGACGCCGTCGGCTCCGGGGCTCGCGGTCTGAGCCCGATGGGCCGGCCGGCCGACGGCGACCCCGTCCTGCGCGCCCGCCTCGACGCGCTGGCCGACGACGGGCTGCTGCGGCGGCTGCGGACGCTCGAGGGACCGGTCGGCCCGCGGGCGACCGTCGACGGGCGCGAGCTGCTGCTGCTCTGCGGCAACGACTACCTGGGCCTGGCGGGCCACCGCGAGGTCCGCGAGGGCGCCGCCGCGGCCGCCCTCGCCCACGGCGGCGGCGCCGGCTCGTCGCGGTTGATCTCCGGCACGCTGACGATCCACGAGCAGCTGGAGCACGAGCTGGCCGCCTTCGAGGGGACCGACGCGGCGCTGCTCTTCGGTGCCGGCTACCTGGCCAACGTCGGCGTCGTCGGCGCCCTCGGCGAGCGCGGCGGCGTGGTCGCCAGCGACGCCCTCAACCACGCCTCGATCATCGACGGCGTGCGGCTCTCGGGCGCCGAGCGGCTGGTCTACCGTCACGGCGACTGGGAGCATCTCGACCACGAGCTGGCGGCGCGACGAGGTCCCTCCCGCCCCCCGGCGCTGGTGATCACCGACGGCGTCTTCTCGATGGACGGCGACGTCGCGCCGCTCGCCGAGCTGGTGGAGGTCTGCCGCCGCCACGGCGCGCGGCTGGTCGTCGACGAGGCGCACGGCACCGGCTGCCTCGGCCCCGGCGGTCGCGGCGCGGTCGCCGCGGCCGGGCTCGAGGGCGAGGTCGACGCGATCGTCGGCACCCTCGGCAAGGCGCTGGGCGCCAGCGGCGCCTACGTCGCCGCCCACCGCGACGTCCGCGACTGGCTCGTGAACCGCGCCCGGACCGTGATCTTCTCGACCGCGCCGGCGCCCGCCGCCGCCGGGGCCGCGCTGGCGGCACTGGCCGTCCTGCGCCGCGAGCCCGAGCGGGTCGACCGGCTGCGGGCCAACGCGGCGCTGATCCGCGACGAGCTGCGGGCCGCCGGCGTCGGCCTGGCCGTCCCCGGCATCCGCGCCGACCGGGTCGACCCCGCGGTCCCGATCGTGCCCGTCGTGGTCGGCGCGGCCGAGGCCACGATGGCCGCCAGCGAGCAGCTGCTCGCCGACGGCATCTACCTGCAGGGGATCCGTCCCCCGACCGTCGCGGCGGGCACCTGCCGCCTGCGCCTGACCGTCAGCAGCGAGCACGACCCGGCCCAGCTGCGCGACGCCGCGCACCGGATCGGCCGTGCGATCGCCACCGTCGGCGGGCCGACGGGCGAGGTCGTGGCCGCCACGTGAGCGGCCTGCTCGTCACCGCGACCGACACCGAGGTCGGCAAGACGTACCTGGCCGCCGCGATCTGCGCCGCGCTGGTTCGCTCCGGTGCCCGCGTGGTGGCGCACAAGCCGGTGGTGACCGGCCTCGACGACCCGGTCCCCGCGGGGCTTCGCGACCACGAGCTGCTGGCGGCCTGCACCGGCCAGCGCCCCGAGCAGGTCAGCCCGCTGCGGTTCGGTCCCCCGGTCTCCCCCCACCTCGCGGCCGAGCGCGCCGGCGCGCCGCTGACGCGCGAGTCCCTGGTAGACGCGGCCCGCGGCGCCTCCGGGCCCGGCGAGACGCTGGTCGTCGAGGGGATCGGCGGGCTGCTCGTGCCGTTCACCCGCGAGGGCTACGACGTGCGGGCGTTCGCGGTCGACCTCGGCCTGCCGCTGGTGGTGGCGGCGCGCCCGGGCCTGGGGACGATCAGCCACACCCGCCTGACGGTCGAGGCCGCGCGCGCCGCCGGGCTCGACGTGCGCGCGGTCGTCCTGACGCCGTGGACCGACGGCGACCCGCTGGCCGATGACAACCGGCGGACGCTCGCCGCGCTGCTGGCCGACGTCCCGGTCCACCTGCTGCCGGCGACGACGCCGACGCCGGCCGCGCTGGCCGACGCCGCCGCCGGGCTGCCGGTCGGCGACTGGCTCGGGCCGGCCCGAGCCTGAGCCCGGCCGAGCCGGCGCCTCAGCCGGCCGGCGTCCAGGTCACGTGCAGGTGCCGCATCTGGCGCAGGACCAGGCTCTGCCAGATCCCGTGATCCTGGTCCGGCACCAGCCGCAGGTCGGGCAGTCGGTCGAGCAGGGCGTTGGTCGTGATCTCGTACTGCAGCCGCATCAGCGGCGCCCCCAGGCAGAAGTGGGTGCCGCGCCCGAAGGTCAGATGGCGAGGCGCCGGGTCGCGGCGCGGGTCGAGGGTGGCGGCGTGCGGGCACAGCGACTCGTCGCGGCTGCCGGCGGCGTAGAGCAGCAGCAGCCGCGAGCCGGCCGGGATCGGGACCCCGCCGACCTCGACGTCCTCGCGGGCGGTCCGGATCATCGCGTGGGAGACCGAGTCGAAGCGCGTCGACTCCTCCAGGAACGGCAGCACCAGGCTCCGGTCCTCCCGCAGCTGCTCCCAGGCGCCGTGCTCGAGGGCCAGCTTCCAGGTGTTGGCCAGCAGCGCCGTCGTCGACTCGTGACCAGCGGACAGCATCGACGCGCCGATCGCCATCACCAGCTCGTGCAGCGTCAGCGCCTCGCCGTCGGCCTCGACCGCGACCAGGTAGCTGGTCAGGTCGTCCTGCGGGTTCTCGCGCCGGTCCTCGATCAGGCGTACGCAGTACTGCTGGAACTCCAGCACGCCGTTGGCCATCTCGACCTGCTGCTCCGGCGGGACCTGCTCGAAGGCCAGCTGCTGCCAGTCGGCGCTCCAGCGCTTGATCTTCCAGACGTCCTCGTGCGGGACCCCCATCACGCCCAGGATCACGTGGACCGGCAGCGGGTAGGCCAGCTGCTGGACCAGGTCCGCGCGGCCGTCGGCGACGAACGCGTCGACGAGCGTCTCGGTCCTGTCGCGGATGAACGGCGCCATCGACGCGATCCGCTTGGACGTGAAGCCGCGGTTGGTCAGCCGCCGCAGGCGGGTGTGCTCCGGCGGGTCCATGCCGAGCAGCACGTGGCGGGTGTCGAAGCCGCGGGCGAGGACCTCGCGCGCCTCGTCGGTCAGGTGCGTGCCGCTGCCGAGCATGTCGCGGTTGGAGAACCGCGCCGGGTCCTTCAGCACCCCCGAGATGTCGTCGTAGCGGCTCACCAGCCACATGTCGAGCATCGGGCTGTAGGTGACGGGCTCCTCGCGGCGGAGCCGCTCGAAGAACGGGTGCGGGTCCGTCATGTGCGGGCCGGCGAAGGGCTGGTATTGGCTGCCCAGCGACCGGCCCTCGGTCGCGTCCTGCTGGTCGGTGAATGTGGGACTGCTGGTCATCGGCGCAGATGTCTCCTGGGGGATCGTGGAACCGCCCGCGGCGGCGAACGGCCGCGGCGACGCTAGGTGCCCGAGGTCCTCCCGTCAGTACCGGCGTGGTGCCGCTGCGGTGCCACCTCCGCCGGAACCGCGCCCGCTGGCGAGGGCCATCGGCGATCCCGCCGCGCTCAGCCGCAGGCGGTAGCCGCCGCCACGATCGCCGCCGCGATCTCGGCCGTCTCGGCCGCCGTGCACGGGTAGGGCGGCATCGCGTAGACCAGGTCGCGGAACGGCCGCAGCCAGACCCCGGCGGCCAGCGCGGCATCGGTGGCGGCCGCGATGTCGACCGGGCGGTCGAGCTGGACGACGCCGATCGCCCCCAGCACGCGGACATCGACGACGTGCTCCAGCGCCGCCGCCGGGGCGAGCCCCGTCCGCAGCCCGTCCCCGATCCGCGCGACGTCGCGCGCCCAGTCGCGCTCCAGCAGCAGGTCGATGCTGGCCGCCGCGACGGTCGCCGCCAGCGGGTTGGCCATGAAGGTCGGGCCGTGCATCAGGACCCCCGCCTCGCCGCGGCCGATCTCCGCCGCCAGCGCGTCGGTGCAGAGGACCGCGGCGAGCGTCAGGTAGCCGCCCGTCAGGGCCTTGCCGACCGCCATCACGTCCGGCGCCACGCCGGCGTGCTCGCAGGCGAACAGCGCGCCGCTGCGGCCGAAGCCGGTCGCGATCTCGTCGAGCACCAGCAGCAGGTCGTGCTCGTCGCACAGCTCCCGCAGCACCCGCAGGTAGGCGGGGTTGTGAAAGCGCATCCCGCCCGCCCCCTGGACCACCGGCTCGACCACGATCGCCGCCAGCTCGCCGGCGTGCGCGGCCACGGTCGCCCGCAGGTGCGCGACATAGCTGGGATCGGGCGGCGCGTCGAACCCGGGCGGCGGCGGATCGCAGAAGACGTGCTGCGGCAGCACCGGCGCGAACAGGTGGTGCATCCCGCCGACGGGATCGCAGACGGCCATCGCCCCGAAGGTGTCGCCGTGGTAGCCCCCGCGCCAGGTCAGCAGCCGGTGACGCTGCGGCCGCCCGCGCGAGATCTCGCGCTGGAGCGCCAGCTTGATCGCCACCTCCATCGCCACCGACCCCGAGTCGGCCAGGAACACGCGCCGCAGCGGCTCGGGGGTCAGCGCGACCAGCCGCGCCGCCAGCCGGACGGCCGGCTCGTGCGTCAGCCCGCCGAACATCACGTGGCTCATCCGCTCCAGCTGCCCGCGGGCGGCGGCGTCGAGCTCGGGCACGCGGTAGCCGTGGATCGCGGCCCACCACGACGACATCCCGTCGATCACGGTCCGGCCGTCGGCCAGCTGCAGCCGGACGCCGTCGGCGCCGGTCACGACCGGCAGCGGCTGCTCGCGATCCGGCGGCGCGTAGGGATGCCAGAGGTGCGCCCGGTCCAGCCGCCCGATCGCCGCGCCGTCGAGCGGCCCGCTGCCGCACGCGGCAGCGAGGTCGGCGGAGCCCACGGCGGTCGGTTCGCTGGCCATCGCCACCGATCATGCTGGACCGCGGCGGTCCGCGGCTGCCCGGCCGGTCGCGGGGCACCCGTTCGGCGGCACCGGTTGGCGATCGTTGCCCACCGGACAACGTTCGCCAACCGCCCGCGGGACGCCGCCCCGCCCCGCCCGCTTCAGAGCACCTTCGAGAGGAACGCCTTGGTCCGCTCGTGCTGCGGCGCGTCGAGCACCGCCGCCGGCGGACCGGACTCGACCACGACCCCGTCGTCCATGAAGACGACGGTGTCGGCGACCTCGCGGGCGAAGCCGATCTCGTGGGTCACGACGACCATCGTCATCCCGTCGCGGGCCAGATCGCGCATCACGTCGAGGACGTCGCCGACCAGCTCCGGGTCGAGCGCCGAGGTCGGCTCGTCGAAGAGCATCAGCTTCGGCTCCATCGCCAGCGCGCGGGCGATCGCGACGCGCTGCTGCTGCCCGCCCGAGAGCTGGGCCGGGTAGGCGTCGCCGCGGTCGCCGAGCCCGACCCGATCCAGCAGCGCCTGGGCGCGGGTGCTCGCCTCGCGGCGCGGCAGCCCGCGGACCAGCACCGGCGCCTCGGCGATGTTCTCCAGCGCGGTCCGGTGCGGGAACAGGTTGAAGCGCTGGAAGACCATCCCGATCTCGGCCCGCCGGCGGACGACCTCCTTCTCGCGCAGCTCGTGGAGCTTGCCGCCCTGCTCGCGGTAGCCGACCAGCTGCCCGTCGACGGCCAGCCGGCCGCCGTTGATCCGCTCCAGGTGGTTGATGCAGCGCAGGAAGGTCGACTTGCCCGACCCGGACGGGCCGAGCAGGCAGACGACCTCGCCGCGCCCGACCTCGAGCGTGATCCCCTTCAGGACCTCGACCAGGCCGAAGCGCTTGCGGACGCCCTCGGCGAGGACCATCGGCCCATCCGTGGCGGGGGCCGTGGTGTGCTGGTCGCTCATGCCCCGAACCCCCCGCCGGTGTTGCGCTGGGCGAGCGGCAGCGCCGGTCTCCCCCGCTGGATCGTCAGGCTGCGGCGCAACCGTTGCCACGGCGTCAGCGGCAGCTCGCGCGCGTGGCCGCGGCCGAAGCGGCGCTCGATGTAGTACTGCCCGATCGAGAGGATCGTGGTGAACAGCAGGTACCAGATCATCACCACGATCAGCAGCGGGATCTGCTTGTAGTTGACGGAGTAGATCAGCTGCGCCGCGTAGAGCAGCTCGGGCAGCGCGATCACGCTGACCAGCGACGTCGTCTTGAGCATCGCGATCGTCTCGTTGCCGGTCGGCGGCACGATCACGCGCATCGCCTGCGGCAGCACGATCCGGCGCATCGTCTGGGCGCGGGTCATGCCCAGCGCCTGCGCGGCCTCCGACTGGCCCTCGTCGACCGACAGGATCCCCGCCCGCACGATCTCGGCCATGTAGGCGCCCTCGTTGAGCGCCAGCGCCAGCGAGGCCGCGACGAAGGTCGTGATCAGCGCGTTGGCGTCACCGCCGACGATCTCGGGGCCGCCGAACGGCACCCCGAGGGTGATTCGCGGGTAGATCGAGGCGATGAAGTTCCAGGCCAGGATCTGGACCAGCAGCGGCGTCCCCCGGAAGAGCCAGATGTAGAACGCGCTGGCGCCGGCGACCAGCGGGTTCGACGACAGCCGCATCACCGCCAGCAGCACGCCCAGCACGACCCCGACGACCATCGCGATGACGGTCAGCTCGAGCGTCTTGACGAGCCCGTCGATGATCCGGCCGTCGAACAGGAAGTCGCCGACGATGCCCCACTGCAGGCGGTCGTTGGTGGCCAGCGACCAGACGGCGTTGGCCACCAGGACGGCGACCACGGCCGCCGCCAGCCACCGTCCCGGTCGCCGGACCGGGACGGCCTTGATCTCCGTCGCGTCGCCCTCGACGACCGCGGGCACGTCGCTGCTCACGCCCGCGCGCTCAGCTCTCGGCGCCGTTGATCACCGGCTCGGTGATCGCGCCCGAGTCGACGCCCCACTTCTTCAGGATCGCCGCGTACTGCGGCGAGGCGATCAGCTTCTTCAGAGCCTCCTGCAGCACCGGGGCCAGCTTCGAGCCCTTCGGCAGCGCGATCCCGTAGGGCGCGGTGCCGTACGGCTTGCCGCTCAGCTTGAACTGGCCGGCGGCCTGCTTGACCTGGTAGTCCGCGACCGGCGAATCGGCCAGCCCGACGTCGGCGCGGCCGGAGACGAGCGCCTGGTTGGCGCCGTTCTGGTCGGGGTAGGTCTGCAGGTCGAGCTTCGGCTTGCCCTCGGACGCGCACTTCTTCGCCTGCGCGGTCGAGTCGTCCTGCTGCGTGGTGCCCTTCTCGACCGCCACCTTGTGACCGCAGAGGTCGGCCAGCGTGTTGATCGCCGGCCCGCCCTGGGCCTTGACGAAGAACGAGCTGCCGGCCACGAAGTAGGTGACGAAGTCGAACTCCTGCTCGCGCTCCTTGGTGTCGGTGAAGGACGACATGCCGATGTCGTACTTCTTCGACTTCAGGCCCGGCAGGATCGCGTCGAAGCCGGCCTTCACGTAGTCGAACTTCAGGCCCGTGATCGTCCCGAGCGCGTGGCCGATGTCGGGGTCGAGGCCGATGATCGTCTTGCCGTCGTCGGCGAGGAACTCGCTCGGGGCGTAGGTCGGGTCGGAGCCGACGGTGATCGTGCCCTTGGCCTTGACGTCCGCCGGGACCTTGGCCGCGATCGCGGGATCCAGCTGCAGCCCGGTGGCGCTCCCGCCGCCGCCCGTGCCCGTGCTGGTGGTGTCCTTCTTGTCGTCGCTGCCGCAGCCGCCGACCGCGGTCGCCAGCACCGCGGTCGCCGCCAGCGCTCGAAGGGTCCTGTTGCGCACCGTGTTCGCTCCTTTGTCGCAGGGGATGCCGCGCCGCCCGTGCCGTCCGCGGGGCCCCAGCGCCTCACGCGCACGGCGACTCGATGCGCGGGCAGTCTATGGTGCACGCCGGTGCCCGTGGGGGCCTTCTCGCCAGGGTTCGGCGCCCCAGGTTGGACAAGGGACGAAGCGCCCCCGCGCCCGGATTCGGGATGATGCGCGGCGGGATGGGACAACGCATGCGGGGCGGGCCGTTCGCGACCCGCCCCGCGTGTGCGCTTCCGGGGCGGTCCTAGTAGCCCGTGATCCGCACGACCTGTCCGCCGGCGCCGCCGAACGGACCGTCGGCCGGGGTCGATGCGGGCAGCGTCGAGTTGTTCGACACGTAGACCTCGCCCTTGCTCGACACGGCCAGGCCGGTCGGGTAGTTGAGCTTCCCGGCGCCGAGGTTCGTGCGGACGCCGTCGGGCCCCACGCGCACGACCAGGCCGCTCGGCTTCGGCGGACCGTCCTCGGACGGCGGCTCGGTCGCCAGCTCGGTCACGAACAGGCTCTTGTCGGGCCCGAAGCCGATCCCCGTGATCGTCGTGAAGCCGGTCGCGTAGACCTTCGGCTTGCCGCCGCTGGCGCGGACCCGGAAGACGCGCGCCGCGCCGGGGCCGGCGCCCTCGGCCAGCTCGCCGACGTAGACCGCGCCGTCGGGGCCCTTGGCCAGCGACGTCGGCACCGACTGCGCCTTGCCGTTCCTCGGCAGCACCGCGAAGGTCGACAGCTTGCCCTTGCGGATCTGGAGGATCGCGTTGGCGCCGGCGTCGGCGACCAGGATCCGGTCCTTCAGCGCCAGCACGGCGTAGGGGTTGGAGTTGACGTCCCCCTTCACCCCGTCGACGTTGTGCGCCTGCTCGTAGCGGTCCAGCCGGGCCAGCGTCCTGCGCTTGCCGGGAGCGACCTGGAACAGCCGCCCGACCTGGGCGCGGGCCGACGACGGCAGCGACGAGATCGCCTTGGCGGTCTCCAGCGAGGTGATCGCCGCGTAGACCTTCTTGCCGGCGACCGCGACGCCGTTGGCGCCGACGGTGAAGAGGCCCTCGTGGCCGCCGATCGAGACCAGGCCCTTGGCGACGGTCCGCTTGGCGCCGCTGGCGGTGTCGATCCGCAGGATCCGGCTGCTCAGGCCGACGCAGCTCTCCTTCTTCTTGTCGGCGCAGGTGCCACCGGACCTGCCGGCGGCGGCGACGTAGAGCGCGGAGTCGGATTGGAGCGCGAGGCCGCGCGGGTTGTCGATCCCGCTGGCGACGACCTCGACGTTCTCGGCGAGCGCCTGGGCGGGCAGCGCCAGCGCCGCGACCCCGGCGATGGACATGATCGTGGAGCGTTTCATGAGGCCCCGAGCGTAGAACCTGCCGTGGGGCCCTCCATCGGGGACCACCCCCAACGTTGCCCCAGGATCCGGGCTCAGGCCGCCCGTCCGAGCAGGCCGCCCAGATCCAGCGCGTGCCCGGTCTGCTCCGCCTTCGCCCGCAGGTAGTGGGCGTTGGCCGGGCGCAGGTGGACACCGGTGCGGTGGACCGCCTCGACCTGCAGCCCCAGCTCGCGCAGTCGCGCCGGCTTGTCGGGGTTGTTGGTCAGCAGCGCCGCCCGCCGGACGCCGAGCGCGGCGAGCATCTGGGCCGCCGCCGTGTAGTCGCGCTCGTCGTCGGCGAACTCGAGGGCCCGGTTGGCCGCGTAGGTGTCGAGGCCCTGGTCCTGGAGCGCGTAGGCGTCGAGCTTGTTGTAGAGCCCGATCCCGCGGCCCTCCTGACGCAGGTACAGCAGCCAGCCGCCGGCGTCGGTGATCCGCTCGGCGGCCTCGCGCAGCTGGGCTCCGCAGTCGCAGCGCTGCGACCCGAAGACGTCCCCGGTCAGGCACTCCGAGTGCGGGCGGACCAGCGGCACGTCGACGGCGTCGAACGCGCCGAGCCCGAGCGCCAGGTGCTCGAGCCCGTCCTCGAGCCCGGTGAAGGTGACGACCTCGGCCTCGGTCTCGTAGCCGTCGCCGAACCGCAGCGGGATCCGCACGCGGGTGCGGATCGCGGCCGGCGCCAGGCTGGGCACGCTCAGTCCCGCCCCGACCCGGTGGCGACCGCGGGCGCCGTCCTGCGGGCGACCTCGGCCCGCACGATCGGCGCGACCTCGGTGCCGAACAGCTCGATCGAGCGCAGCACGTCGGCGTGGTCGGTGGCCCCGAGGCTGAAGTGGGACATGTAGCGCTGGTGACCGAACAGCTCGTGCTGGGCGAGGATCTTCTCGGCGATCTGCTCCGGCGAGCCGACGGCCAGCGAGCCCTGCGGCGCGCGCATCGCATCGAACTGGGCGCGGGTGGTGGGCGGCCAGCCGCGCTCGCGGCCGATCTGGGTCATCGTGCCCGACCAGGCGGGGAAGAACGCCGCCGCGGCGGCGGCCTCGCTCTCGCCGATGAAGCCGTGGGTGTTGATCGCCACCGGCAGCGTCGCGGCGTCGTGCCCGGCCTGCGTCGCCGCGTCGCGGTAGAGGTCGACCAGCGGCTTGAAGCGGGCCGGCTCGCCGCCGATGATCGCGATCGTCAGCGGCAGGCCGAGGACGCCCGCGCGGATCACCGACTGCGGGGTCCCGCCGACCGCGATCCAGACCGGCAGCGGGTCCTGGACGGGACGCGGCTGGACCACGACGCCGTCCAGCGGCGCCCGGTGCCGGCCCGACCACGTCACCGGCTCGCTGCCGCGCAGGGCCAGCAGCAGCTCGAGCTTCTCGGCGAAGAGGTCGTCGTAGTCCTTGAGGTCCTGGCCGAAGAGCGGGAACGACTCGGTGAACGAGCCGCGCCCGGCCATGATCTCGGCGCGGCCGTGGGACAGCAGGTCGACGGTCGCGAACTGCTGGAAGACGCGGACCGGGTCCTCGGAGCTGAGGACGGTGACCGCGCTGCTGAGCCGGATCCGCTTGGTCACCGCCGCGGCGGCGGCGAGCACCGTCGTCGGCGACGAGACGGCGAAGTCGGGGCGGTGGTGCTCCCCCACGCCGAAGACGTCGAGGCCGACCTCGTCGGCCAGGACGATCTCCTCCAGCAGGTTCGCGAGCCGCTGCTCGGCCCCAATCGGCTGTCCGCTGCGACGGTCGCGGTAGAGGTCGGCGAAGGTGACGAGTCCGAGTTCCATGGCGGTCTGGGCGGTCGAAGATGTTGCCCGTGCAACACCTTATCGGACCGCGGTCCGTTTTCATAGACGGCCGGGCGCGAACGCGAACGGGCCCGGCGTCGTCGACGCCGGGCCCGTGGGCCATCCGGATGGCGGGATCCCCGGCGGCGCGATCGCTCCTACTTGATCGAGTCGTAGACGGAGAACAGCGGCAGGTACATCGAGATCACGATGAAGCCGACCATCGCGCCGACGACGATGATCAGCAGCGGCTCGAGGATCGCCGTCAGCGCCTTGACGGCCGCGGCGACCTCGGCCTCGTAGAAGTCCGCGATCTTGTCGAGCATCGAGTCCAGCGCGCCGGTCTCCTCGCCGACCCCGACCATGTGGGCGACCATCGGCGGGAAGATCGTCGCCTCGCGCAGCGGCGCCTGGATCGTGCCGCCGCGGCGGACGCTGGCCGAGACGTCCCCCATCGAGTCCTCGATCAGGGCGTTGCCCGACGTGCGGCCGGTGATGTCGATCGCCTGCAGCAGCGGCACGCCGGCCGCGACCAGGGTCCCGAGCGTCCGCGACCAGCGGGCGATCGCGACCTTCTGCACGATCTGGCCGATCTTGACCGGCAGCTTCAGCATCAGCCGGTCCTTGGTCCGGCGGCCGTTCTCGGTCCGGACGTACTGGCGGACGGCGAAGAAGGTCGCGACCAGGACCAGGATCATCGCCCACCACCAGCCGGTGACGATGTCGCTGAGACCGACGGTGATCTTGGTGATGAACGGCAGCTCGCTGCCGAAGTCCTCGAGGACGCCGACGAAGACCGGGACCAGGAACGCGACCAGCGCCAGCAGCACGATCAACGCGAACCCGATCACCACCACCGGGTAGACGAGCGCGCTCTTGACGGCTCGCCGCAGCTCGGCGTCCTTCTCCAGCTGGTCGGCCGCGCGGCTGAGCGCGCCCTCGAGCACGCCGCCGATCTCGCCGGCGTGGACCATCGCGACGTAGAGCCGGTTGAAGACCCGTGGGTGCTTGTCGAGCGCCTCCGACAGCGACGCGCCGCCCTCGACGTCGGTCCTGACGGTCGCCAGGACCTCGCGCAGCTTGTCCTTCTCGGTCTGCTGCTCCAGCACGGCAAGCGCCCGCAGGACGGTCATGCCGGAGCCGATCATGGTCGCGAACTGGCGGCTGAAGACCACCATGTCGCGGGCCTTGATCCGCTCGAGGAGCTTGATCTCGATGTTCCAGGCGGCGCGCTTGAGGTCGACGCTGAGCGGGATCAGGCCGCGCTGCCGGAGGACGTCGGTGACCGCGTCGGCGTTCTCGCCGTCGAGCTCGCCGCGGGCGCGGGCGCCGCGGGGGTCGAGGGCGACGTAGGCGTAGGTGCTCATCGGTTCAGATCGCCGTCAGCTCGCGGCTCTCGCCCGGGACCGGAGGCGGTGCCCCGACGCTGTCGATCCCGCCGCGCTGGGTCTGGCGCGGGTCGGTCGCCTTCTCCAGCAGCCGTCGCAGGTCGCCGGCGTCGTTGGCCCGCGACTCGGCGACCGAGCGGTCGATCTTGCCGGCGCGGACCAGCTCGACCAGCGAGGTCTCCAGCGTCTGCATGCCGTAGCGGGCACCGGTCTGGATCGAGCTGCGGATCTGGTGGGTCTTGCCCTCGCGGACGAGGTTCCGCACGGCGGCCGTCGGGATCATGATCTCCATCGCGCAGGTGCGGCCGAGGCCGTCGGCGGTCGGCAGGATCTGCTGGCAGAGGACGCCCTGGAGCGCGGCGGCCAGCTGCATCCGGATCTGGTTCTGCTGCCCGGCCGGGAAGCTGTCGATCACCCGGTCGATCGTCTGCGGGGCGTCCTGGGTGTGGAGGGTCGCGAAGACCAGGTGACCGGTCTCGGCCGCGGTCAGGGCGGTGCCCATCGTCTCCAGGTCGCGCATCTCGCCGACCAGGATCACGTCGGGATCCTGGCGCAGCGCGGCCTTGAGGGCCATCGAGAAGCTCGGCGCGTCGGTGCCCAGCTCGCGCTGGTTGACGATGCAGCCCTTGTGCGGGTGCAGGACCTCGATCGGGTCCTCGATCGTGAGGATGTGGTCGTGGCGCGACTCGTTGATCCGGTCGATCATCGCCGCCAGCGTCGTCGACTTGCCCGAGCCGGTCGGGCCGGTCACGAGCACCAGGCCGCGCGGCTTCTCGGTCAGCTCGACGAGCACCTCGGGCAGGCCCAGCTCGGCGAGGGTGCGGATCCGATCGGGGATCAGGCGCAGGGCGGCGCCGGTCGCCCCGCGCTGCTGGAAGGCGTTGACGCGGAAGCGGGCGACGCCCGGGACCGGGTAGGCGAAGTCGACCTGGCGGTCGGTCTCCAGCCGCTGCCGCTGGGTGGTCGAGAGGAGCCCGTAGACGAGCTCCCGGCAGGCTGCGACGTCCAGCGATTCCTCGCCGACCGGCTGCAACCGGCCGCGCACGCGGATCATCGGGGGGCTGCCGGCGGTGAGGTGCAGGTCCGAGGCCTCGGACTCCACCATCGCCTGCACCAGGTCGTGGAACTGGATGGGCATCTCCCCCCACCGATCGGTCCGTCACGCCCGCGACCGGACGAACCTCCCGCCGGCTGGACGAACGTCCGCCCGCGGCCGGACGCTCAGGCGTCGCCGGTGACCCGCGTGACCTCGGCCAGCGAGGTCGTCCCGGCCAGGACCTTCTGGAGGCCGTCCTCGCGCAGCCGGCGCATCCCGCCCCGCACCGCGACGCGGGTGATCTGCTCGATCGACGCGCGCTCGACGATCAGGCCGCGCATCTCCTCGTCGACGATCATCACCTCGTAGAGGCCGACGCGACCGCGGTAGCCGGTGTCGCCGCAGCGGGCGCAGCCGACCGCCTCGTAGGCCTCGACGTCGCCGTCGACCTCGAAGCCGTGGTGGCGGACGACCTCGGCCGGCAGCCGGACCTTGCGGCGGCAGGACGAGCAGAGCGTCCGCGCCAGGCGCTGGGCGACCACGCAGTCGATCGCCGAGGCGACGAGGAACGGCTCGACGCCCATCTCCAGCAGGCGGGTGATCGCCGTCGGCGCGTCGTTGGTGTGGAGCGTCGACAGCACCAGGTGGCCCGTGAGCGCCGACTCGACCGCGATCTGGGCGGTCGCAGCGTCGCGGATCTCGCCGACCATGATCACGTCGGGGTCGGCGCGCATCATCGAGCGCAGCCCGTTGGCGAACCCCATCCCGGTCCGGGCGTTGACCTGGACCTGGGTGACGCCGTCGAGCTGCCGCTCGACCGGGTCCTCGATCGTGACGATGTGGCGGTCGCTCGTGTTCAGGCGCTGCAGCGCCGCGTAGAGCGAGGTCGACTTGCCGGAGCCGGTCGGGCCGGTCGCGAGCGTCGCCCCGTAGGGCTTCTGGAACGAGCGCTCGAACCGCTCGCGGTCGCGCTGCTGCATCCCCAGCCGGTCGAGGGTGATCACGCCCTCCGCGCGGTCGAGGATCCGCAGCACCACCGACTCGCCGTGGACCGACGGCAGGGTCACGGCCCGCAGGTCGACGCGGCGGCCGTCGATCGTCAGCGTGACGCGCCCGTCCTGGGGCATCCGCCGCTCGGCGATGTCCAGGTCGGCCATCACCTTCAGGCGGCTGACGAGGCCGGGAACCAGCGCCTTGGGGACGGTGGCCGTCTCCTGCAGCACCCCGTCGATCCGGAAGCGGACCCGCATCCCGTGCTGCATCGGGGCGAAGTGGACGTCCGACGCGCGCCGCTCGATCGCCTGCGCCAGCACGGTGTTGACCAGGTTGATCACCGGCGCGTCCTCGGCACCGGCGCGGATGTCGAGCAGCTCGGCGCCCTCCTCGACCACCGCCTGGTCGGGCGTCGCCTGCTTGACCGCGTCGTCGAGCCGCGTCATCGACGCCAGCCGTGCCTGGACGTCCTCGCGCGCGGCGACGGCCAGTCGCACCGGGCCGCGGGTCAGCATCTCGAGGTCCTCGGCGATCAGCGTGTTGCTGGGATCGGCGACCGCGATCAGCAGTGCGTCCCCGAGCTGGGCGATCGGCACCGCCTGGTAGGTGCGGGCGTCGTCGGCCCCGAGCTTGGTCAGCACCGCCGGGTCGGGCTGGACGTGCGCCAGGTCGAGGTGGTCGAGCCCGTGGCGGTCGGCCAGGGCGCGGGCGACCTGATCGGCGCTGGCGACCCGCAGCTCGACGATCGCGCGGTCGAGGGCCAGCCCGCGCTCGCGCGCGGTGACGACCGCGTCGGAGATCTGCAGCTCGTCGACCCCGCGGGCGATCAGGACCTCGGTCAGCGGCCGGCCGGCCAGCTCGGGCCGGGGCGCGGTCAGCGCCCGTTCCAGCGGGACGTTGCCGTGCGGCTCCTCGACGGGGGCCTCGTCCGCTCGTTGCTGCACAACAGGATGATCCAGCACGGTCCGTCCTGTATCGGCCGACGGCGGCCGAACCGTGAATCCGGAACGGCCGTCCGGCCGTCGATCAGGCCGAGAAGGCACGGGCGGCGGCGTCCATCGTGGGGCGCGGGGCCGGGCGGCCCGTCCAGCGCTCGAGGCTGCGAGCACCCTGGGCGACGAGGATCGCGAGGCCGTCGACCGTCCGCGCCCCGGCCGCCGCGGCGGCATCCAGCAGCGGCGTGCCACCGGGGCGGTAGACGAGGTCCGCCACCAGCGGGTAGCCGACCAGGTCGGCCGCGGCCAGCGGCAGCAGCTCGAAGGTCGCCTGGGGGTCGTGGAGCCCGACCGCGGTGCAGTTGACGAGGACGTCGGCCGGCGCGGCCGTGGCGACGGCGTCGATCCCCAGGTCGTCGGCCAGCTCGCGAGCCCGCGCGGCGGTCCGGTTCCAGACCGCGACCCGCGCGCAGCCGGCCTCGCGCAGGGCCCAGGCGCAGGCGCGAGCGCTGCCACCGGCGCCGAGCACCAGCGCGGTGCGCCCCGCCAGCGGCGCCTCGAGGGCGTCCAGCAGCCCCGGAGCGTCGGTGTTGTCGGCCTCGAGCGTCCCGTCGTCCAGCAGCGTCAGCGTGTTCGCCGCGCCGATCTCACGGGCCGCGTCGGTCGCCCGGTCGGCGACCGCGAGCGCGTCGTGCTTGTGGGGGATCGTCACGTTGGCGCCGGCGAAGCCACCGCCGGGAAGCGCGACGATCGCCTCGCGGATCGCGTCCGGCGGCACCGGCAGGGCCTGGTAGGACCAGTGGCCGAGGCCGAGCTCGTCCAGCGCCGCGCCCTGCATCGCGGGCGAGCGGCTGTGGGCCACCGGCCACCCGAGCACGCCGAGCCGCCAGCCGCGCGCGGGGTCGGCGACCCCGACCGGCCGCGCCGTGACCGCGTTCGCCGTTTCGCTCACCGGCGCTTGCAGCCGGTCGCGTCCGCCGGGTCCCCGCCGACCCGCTTGCGCTCCTGCTCGTAGTACGCCTGGTCGCGCGCGAAGCCCTCCGCGGTGGCGGAGAAGTTGTGCCGGCCGTTGCCGCACGGGCGGACGACGTAGTAGACGGCGTTCGACCGCGCCGGGTTGGCGGCCGCCTGGATCGACGCCAGGCCGGGGTTGCCGATCGGCGTCGGCGGCAAACCCTTGGTGCGGCGGGTGTTGTAGGGACCGGGTCGGTCCAGCTCGCTCTGGCGCAGCGGACGCGACCAGTTGCGCTCGGCGTAGCGGATCGTCGCGTCGATCCCGAGGAACATGTCGGTCCGCAGGCGGTTGTAGATCACCGCCGCGACCAGCCGCCGCTCCGCCGGCACGCGGACCTCGCGCTCGATCATCGAGGCGATGATCAGCACGTCGTAGCGGGTCAGCTTGGCCTTGCGGGCGCGCCGCATGCTGACCGAGCCGATCTGCTTGCGGAAGCTGGCCACCTGCTCGGCGACCAGCGACGACGCCGTCGCGGTGCCGCGCTGCAGCTCGTACGTGGCCGGGAAGAGGAAGCCCTCGAGGCCCTTGATCCGGCGCGGCTGTCCATAGCGGCGGGGGTCGAAGTCGCGCGAGCGGGCGGACGCCGACAGGTAGTCGCCGCGGATCCCGGCCTTGCGCACGACGGCCGCAGTCTCGCGACGCGAGAGGCCCTCCGGGATGCTGACCCGGATCACCGGCGGCGGCAGCGGGTCCTTCTGCAGCGCGTCGATCGCGGCGCCGTAGGACATGTCGTGCTTCATCTCGACGGTGCCGGCGCGCAGGGCGCCACCGGCACCGCTGATCCGCGCCCGCAGCGAGAAGACGGCGGCGTGGCTGATCACGCCCTTCTTCTCGAGCAGCTTGCCGATGTCGTCGACCGACGACCCGGGCGGGATCACGACCGCGACCCGGCCGGACCCGTCGCCCTTGAAGGGCTCGAAGACGACGTAGGCCGCGACCAGCAGCAGCGCGATCACGATCAGGACCAGCAGCGCCGCGATCCGCGAGACCCCGCGGCGGGCCGGCGCGGTCCGCTGGCCGACGACGGTCGCCGGCGGCTTGCCCGCGGCGGCGGCGGCGCGGCGGGCAGGCCGCGACGACGGCGGCGGGTCGTGGTCGAA
>NZ_AGUD01000054.1 GCF_000240225.1 Patulibacter medicamentivorans | reverse complement strand
CGAGCTGCTGCGAATCGATCGCGATCCGGCCGACGCGCTCTGGCGGCTGGCGCTGGGGCTGGCGACCGTCGGCTGCGCCGGGGCGCTGGCGCGGGCCGGCCTCGGGGCGGCGGCGTCCGGACGGCCGTCCGCGAGCGGACGATCAGACGACGCCGGGCCGCCGCACGCCGCTCGGGCGCTGGGCCGCACCGAGCTGCTGATCGCGATCGGCGCGCTGGTGCTGCTGTTCGCCGCCTACGTGGCCGTCCAGCTGCGGGTCTTGTTCGGCGGCGCCGGCTACGTCCGTCAGACCACCGGCCTCGGCTACGGCGACTACGCGCGCCAGGGGTTCGTCCAGCTGCTGGTGGTGGCGGCGCTGACGCTGGCCGTCGTCGCGGTCGCGGCGCGGCGGCGGGACCGCGCGGTCCGCGGGCTGCTCGGCGTTCTCTGCGCGCTGACGCTGGTGGTGCTGCTCAGCGCCCACCTGCGGCTGGAGCTGGTCCAGGACGCCTACGGCCTGACCCGCGTCCGCTACGGCGGCCACGCGATCGTGCTGTGGCTGGCGGCCGTGCTCTGCGTCGTGCTGGCGGCGGGCGCCCACCCGGCGGTGGCGCGGCGAGCGCCGCGGGTGGTCCTGCTGGTGACGCTGGTGGGGGTGCTCGGGTTCTCGCTCGGCAACCCCGACGGGCGGATCGCCGACGCCGCGGTCGCGCGCTTCGCGGCCGACGGGCGGATCGACGTCGACTACCTCGACGACCTCAGCGCCGACGCGCTGCCGGCGCTGCGACGGCTGCCGGCCGGTCGCCAGCGCGTCGATCTGGTGCGGGCACTGCGGCGGGACCTGGAGCGCGGGGACGGGATCGCCGGGCTCAACCTGGCGCGGCTGCGCGCCCGCTGACGCGCGGCGGCGCGAGGGGGAGAGGGACCCTCGCGCCGCCTGGCGTCTCGGGGCTATCGACCAGGTCGTCCGGCCCTCGAGTCGTCGGCCACGTCCTGGCACCGACGGATGGCGAGCATCGCCCGCGGCGGCCGCGGCGGCATCGTGGGCGCGACCACGAACTTTCGGCCCCGGGAACGCAGAAGGCCCCGCTGGTGGCGGGGCCTTCGGACCAGTGCGGATGAGAGGACTCGAACCTCCACGGAGTTGCCTCCACACGGACCTGAACCGTGCGCGTCTACCAATTCCGCCACATCCGCTCGTGGCACCCGCGAACCACGAGGACTCACGGGGACGAGCACCATAGCGCATGACCCCGGCCCGACGACGTCTCGCCGAGCCCGATTCACGAGCCGACGCACCGCGCCGCCCGCTGCTATAAATCCCCTCCCCGCGCCGCTATCGTCTAGGGGACTAGGACGCCGCCCTCTCACGGCGGAAACCCGGGTTCGAATCCCGGTAGCGGTACCTCAAGAAAGCCCCGCTAACGCGGGGTTTTCTCGTTCCTGGGGGCGACACGCAACGGGGGGTCGGCGGGGGTCGGTCGCCTCTTAGATGCAGTAGGTGTGGCTGGGGCACGCCAGCGTCACCACGACGGAGCAGTACGCCCACCTGGCCCCAGACCGCAACGCCGACCTGGCCGCGCGCCTGGGGGCTGCCCCGCCCCGCCCCGACCCGCGAGCACCGCGAACCTCCGGTCTCCGGGAGTTGGGTAGCTCGCGGTCAGTCGAAGTCGTTGAACGCCTTCAGCAGCTTCATGGTGGAGGTGTGGTCCAGGCCGTCGCCCGAGTAGCGCACCTCGTAGAGGCCCTGCAAGTTCGACGGGAGGTCCGTGCCCTCCTCCACCAGAAGGATGAAGTTGCGACCGTACTTCATCATCGCTGCGCCGATCTCGATCAGCACATTCGGGTTGAGGACAGTCACGTCCTTGTCGTCGGCGTCTTTCAGGACCTGCTCGGCGCCGACATGGATGACCGCCGCGGCACAAGACCGCATGTCGTCGAGCACCTTGTTGGGCACCGGCTGGGAAACCGACTCCCGCTCCACCGAGACCACCGGCTCGAACTTGCCGTAGGTCAATAGCTCCTTGAGCTGGCCGACAATCTTCTTGTCCTTCCCGTGCGTGATGAAGACGCGCCTGTTGACCTCAATCGCGGCTTCCGGCTTGCCGGGTTCTTCCGGCTTCTCGATCGCAGGGTCCGCCGGGGGTCGCGCGAAGGCCGGGAGTTCCGGGTCGTCCGTAGGAGTCGCCGGCTCGGTGGGATCCTCGTCCGGAACGGCCCCCTCGTTCTCAATGAACTTTGCCAACGCGCTGGCGTCGAGATCGATTCGGGTCGGCTTACCGCCCCGCCCGAGCATGAGGGTGCCCAGTTTTGCGGCGGCAACGACGTGGAAGAATGCAACTGCGTTGTCCCGCAACGTGTGCTCGCTCGCGTCGGCCCCGACGGAGTCCACGTGATGCTCGTACCAATGCCCCGCGACGTCGTTGGTGTCCATAGACGTGTGGCTGCCGTGGTACGCCCATTCCACCGCGGACCGATAGGGCTTCACGGAGCCGATGATCTCCGCGAAAACGGGCGCAGATTCGTCGGGCTTGCGAGCGAGTCGACGCCCGCGTTCGGTCAGCTTCAAGCGGCCATCCTCCCGCTCGATTACACCCCAAGTTCCGTAGGCGGCCAGCTTTCTGCTGTCGACCATCTTCGCGCTGACGGCCTTTCCGTCGGCGACGGAGGCGCCAGCGGGCTTTGTCTTCAGGTATTTGACGATCGCGACCACGTCGTCGGCAGTTGTCTTCACAGGGAGCGCCATGTGCTTATCACCTTAAGGGGGCAAGTGGACGGAACCTAGTTGTGCTATTGCGACTTCCCGCGACTGCGCGCCGGGTGGCGAGGCCACGTGCGCCCGTGCGGCGAGGGGTCGAGAAGGGGTCGACCCTGGCTCAGCTGAGCGCGGAATATGGCGATTTGCAGGCAGTTATGCTCGATGAAACCTGCCCCTGGCCGCCCTCTCACGGCGGAAACCCGGGTTCGAATCCCGGTAGCGGTACCTCTCGAAGCCCTCGCTCTGCGGGGGTTTCGGCGTTCCGGGGACGATCGGTCGCGGGCGCTCGAGGTGCGCTCGGCGACGCGCGCGTCTGCGTCGCCGCTCTGATCCGCGTGATCCAGCACCGGCCGGACCTGGCGGACGGTGGTCGTCCGGCGGGCCGTCCGCGCTCGCGGCACCCGCGCACGGTCATTCGTCCAGATGGGAGCGCGTGTCTTGACAGGCGTACACATCCCTCTTAGGTTGGCCCCTCCAAGCGCTGTTGGCGCGAGAGGGAGGGCTCTGGTTGCGTGCCGGGGCCGCCTGTCCATCAGGTCTTCGAGGGGTGCGCGGTGCTGCGTCGTTCACGTGCGGTCGTTCTGTCGTTGGGTCTCGGGATCGCGTCCCTCGGCGCCGTCGGCGGGATCGCGATCGCGGCTGACGATCAGGGCGAGCGACCAGCAACGAGCGGGGCGCCGCAGCTGCAGAGCGTGCAGGAGTTCATCGACCGTCAGGCCGAGGCGGATCGCAAGCGGGTGGCCGAGGCCGAGCGGGTCGGCCCGCGCGAGCTGGCGGGGCTGTCCGACGACGAGGCGCTGCGGGCGCTGCGCAAGCGCCTGGCGGGACTCGTCGGGCGCAAGGTCACGGCGCAGCTCGACGCGAAGAAGGGCGAGCGGGTCAAGCGCTACATCGGCGGTGGCTCGCAGGCGCTGGTGCAGGAGGAGGGCGGCCAGCGCCGCAAGCAGCTGGTCC
Organism: Patulibacter medicamentivorans; assembly: GCF_000240225.1. Taxonomy (GTDB): domain Bacteria; phylum Actinomycetota; class Thermoleophilia; order Solirubrobacterales; family Solirubrobacteraceae; genus Patulibacter; species Patulibacter medicamentivorans. Next base: position 23,324 of record NZ_AGUD01000054.1, on the reverse strand, counting down.
AGTCGACGCTGCCGCTGCGGGTGCCGACGACGGACGCGGCGGATGCGCCGCTGGAGCCGCTGAGCACGCAGGTCGAGGCTCGCGGCGAGAACGTGGCCGCCGAGAACGCGCCGTCGCGGTACCGGATCGCGCGTCGGCTGGGTGCCGGCAGCGCGCTGCCGGAGGACGCGGGAACGTGGTTCACCGAGTCGAAGTTCGGCGTCGTCCCGCTGGCTGACGGCCAGGCGCTCGGTGGCGACGGCGCCACGTTGTCGGGCGACAAGGCGATCGTCCCCAACGCGGCTCGCGACCTGGACTACGTGACGGCGGCGACCGCCGGCGGCAGCCAGGGGATGTTCGTGCTGCGGTCCGGGCGCAGCTCGACCCGGCTGGCGATGCGGATCGTCGGCGACGTCGACGAGGTGCGCGAGGGCGAGCACCGGCTGGGCGCCGAGGTCGTCCGCGGCAAGACGGTGATCGGTCGCCTGCAGGCCCCGATCGCGGCCGATGCCAACGGCACTCCGGTGCAGGTCGACTGGCGGCTCGTGGGTCGCGAGATGCGGATCTCGGTCGACCTCGACGATCCGGCCATCCAGTTTCCGGTGGTCGTGGATCCGTCGCTGGTCGAGGATCAGCGGTACTGGGTGTCGGGGACCCCGGCCGATCGGGCCGGCTGGGAGTTCGCGACCAACGCGCCGGCCGGGTTCTATCCGTCGGTCAACGGGCAGGGCTACTACGGGTTCGGCCTGACGATCTACTCGACGACGGCGAACACCTATCCGAACGGCACCTGGGGCGAGTGGTTCTTCCGGGCTCCGGGCGATCCGGCGCACATCGACGAGGCCGCCCACATCACCAACGTCGACTTCGGCTACGTGGCGCACGCGCCGGCCGGCGGCACGGGCAGCTGCATGCAGGAGGGCATCTACGACCCGCGGAACACGAGCCTGCCGGCGGGCGCGTTCGAGAGCGCCTGGTGGAAGAACTCGACCGCGACCGACACCACGGCGGGTCCGTACACGCAGTACGGCGGGGCGTTCGGGCGCAGGAACTGCGCGGCCGAGGGACAGGCGTGGAACCCCGTCACCTACAGCCAGCGCTCGCACGGGATGACGCAGCCGTTCGGCTGGGGCGGCAGCGATCCGACGTCGGGACGGCCGGGCAACCTGGCGGTGTTCGGGCTGTCCAACGGCATCGGCAAGCCGACGAGCAACGGCTTGGCGTTCCTGGGCTCGTCGATCATCCGGATGAGCGAGCAGGTCGCGCCGCACGTCTCGGCCACCGGACAGCCGGCCGGATGGGTCGATGCCGGACCGACGTTCACGGCGACGTCGACCGACTACGGCCTGGGATCGGTGTCGCTGCAGGCGACCGCGACCGGGATGGCGACCCAGTCGGCGACGACCCCGGCCTGCATGAGCACCGCGCTGAACCCGCGGGACGATCGCGGGACGCCGACCACGGGCAACCAGGGCGATCGCAACAACCGCTGCCCGCAGACGCTGAGCACCCAGGTCAACAGCGCCGCGCTGCCGGAGGGCGCCAACACGGTGACGTTGACGGGCAAGGACCTGATGGACAACCAGGCAACGCTGGCGGTCCCGGTCAAGGTCGACAAGTCCAAGCCGACGATCGAGCAGCTGAACCCGGGTCAGGTCGTGCGTCCCGCCGCTCCCGCGGGCAGCAGCGCGCCGACGAAGATCAGCGTCAAGGCGAAGGACCAGTACTCGGGCGTCAAGACGGTGACCGTCAAGGTCGACGGCCAGCCGGTCACGGTCACGCAGCCGACCTGCACGGCGACGCAGTGCCCGACCGAGCACCAGTTCGACATCTCGGCCGATGGACTCAGCGCGGGCAAGCATCGCGTCGAGGTGACCGTCGTCGACCTGGTCGGCGGGGCGTCGCACACGGCCACCCAGGCCTTCGACGTGGCGGTGATGTACGACGCGGGGGCCACGCCGCCCAGCGACGTGTCGCGGACGCCGGAGCGCGGTCTCGGGTTCGAGGACTGGATGACCTACGACACGACCGCGACGGGCGCGGGGAGCAACCTGCGGGTCAACCTGGCGACGGGCAACGCGCTGTGGTCGGTGACGCCGGTGTCGAACCCGGGCGTCGGGCTCGACACGGTGATGCGGTTGACCTACAACAGCCTCGAGCCGTCGGGGCTGTTGCCGGCGCTGTTGAAGGGCGGCGCGTTCGGCTACGGGGTCGCCGGCCGCGGCTTCAGCCTCCAGCTCGGCTCGATCACCCGCGTCAACGAGCCGCTGTGGATCCAGAACGACCTCGGCGTGCCCCTCGGCGACCTGGCTGCGGGCGCCGGCGCCAAGAGGATCACGCTGACCGACGGTGACGGGACGCGTCAGGTCTTCGAGCGCGACAGCTCCAAGGCCGGGGTCCGCTTCACGCCGCCCGCCGGCGTCGAGTTGGAGCTGCGGCGCTACTCGACCACCGACAGCGACCGGCGCTGGGCGGCGACCCGTCCCGACGGCACGACGTTCTTCTTCGACGCGGAGGGCTACCCGAGCTGGACCGAGGATCGCCACCACAACAGGCTGCACCTGGAGTACGAGACCCAGGTCGGGCTGGCGGGCTGCGGGTTCACCCCGATCTGCACGAAGCGCCTGAAGCGCGTCGTGGACGCGGCCGGCCTGAGCGCCACCGACCTCAGCAACATCCCGCCGACGGCGGCCGACGACCGCGCGTGGACGTTGACCTACGACGACCAGTCGGGTCCGAGCGACAGCGACTTCAACCCGAACCTGCTCGTCGCGGTTCGCGATCGCAAGCTGATCGGCGGACAGCGCCGGGTCACGAAGCTCGGCTACGACGGCAACCAGCGCCTGACGTCGCTGACGGTGGCCGAGAACGCTCCGGTCGCCGAGCAGCGGCGCAACTGGTCGTTCGGCTACCTGCAGCTGACGTCGCCGATCCCGGTCGAGACCGGCTACCTGAACCGGATCACCGACCCGCGGGGCCACGACACCGACGTCGCCTACGCGACGACGGCCGACCCGATCCAATCGGTCCTGGAGAGCCTGCTCGGCGCGCTCGGCCTCTACGAGAACCGGCAGAAGGTCGTCTCGGTCGACGACCGCTCGTCGTCGTCCGGATCGCGACGGACGACCTACTCGTTCGACGCTCCCGCGGGCGGCACCCGCGTGACGCGCGTTCGCGACGCCCGCGGCCACGTCGACCGGATCGCGATGGACGACGCCGGGCGGATGACCGAGCTCACCCAGGGCGTCGACGATCCCGCGACGAGCGGCACCAACGAGGCGGCCGCGGCGCCGCGCAAGACGGTTCAAGCGTGGACCGACGACAACTACGTCGACTACGTCACCGCGGGCGCCAACGAGCCCGCGAAGGCGGTCACCACCGACTACAGCTGGGGATCCCTTGGGCAGCTGCAGCAGCAGGTCCAGCATGCCGGCGACCACGCCGCCAGCGGCGGGCAGGCGCGCGAGCGGTTCTGGGGCTACCAGACCCATTCGGGCACGATCACGGGGACCGGGGATCCGGCCGACACCGCCAACCACGACACGGACTACTCGTTCGTCTACGACCTGACGAGCGAGACGCGGTGGTTCCCACTGGGCACGAATCCGGGCGACCGGGGACCGAGGACGACGAGCTACGGCTACGGCGCCACCCCGAACGTGGGCGACGTGCGGACGATCGATCGTCCGGCGCGCGGGCACGAGGAGTTCGACTTCAACGGCCGCGGGCTCATGACGGCCCACCGAACCCGTCTGTGGGGGTCGGCGAGCGATCGCGGGTCGCTCAACGCCGACGAGGGCGAGGCGACGGTCGTCTCGGAGTCGTGGAGCACGTTCGACGGCAACGGCAGCCCGCAGAAGCGCGTCGACGCGCGCGGCAAGGAGTGGCGGACGTTCCGTGACGAGGTCGGCAACGTCAGGTTGCTGGCCGATCCGCGGTCCGACCCGGCGTACGCGCCGGCGTCGGCCGATCCGCCGTTCAAGGAGACCGTCGCGGCTGCGAGCGGCGATCCGGTCGCGGCCGTGGGCGGGACCCCGCAGATCGAGGCGCGGTACTCGGGACCGAAGTTCGTGGCGCGCTGGAGCTACGACGCGCTGGACCGCCAGGTCACGCAGGCGATCCCGAAGCGCTCGTCGTTGCCGGAGACCGCGGGCAGCGATCGCTTCCGGGTCTCGGCGACGACCTACGACCAGAACGACAACCCGACCAAGCAGCGCGATGCCGAGGGTCACGTGTCGGAGGCGATCTACACGGCGACCGATCGCGTGACGGAGGAGCGCTCGGACGCCGTCGCGCACTACGACCCGGGGTCCTCGGACGCGCAACCCGGGACCGCGGCCGCCACGCAGGAGATCACGCGCTACCGCTACGACCCGGTCGACAACCTCGAGCTGCGCAGCGACCCGCTCGGTAGCCCGACGAGCGCCGGGCACCGCACCCGCTGGGCCTACAACGAGTTCGACGAGGCGACCGTCCAGACGCGCGACGCGGCGACGCCGGGACCGGATGGGCAGGCCGCGATCACCACGTCGCGGGCCTACGACGTGCGCGGCAATGTCGTGGCCGAGGCCGACGCGAAGACCAACGGCGACGGGTCGATGCAGGACGCCGAGGCGAACGCCCGCGACTCGGCGCTGCAGCGGCAGCTGTACGTCTACGACGCGTTCGACCGGCTGACCGACGCGACCGAGAACCCGGTCAAGTCCGGGACCGAGACCGACGACACCGTCGGCTTGAACACGCACTACGGCTACGACGAGAACGACCTGCGCGACACGACCACGCCGGCGGGGCGCAAGACGAGCTACGAGTACGACGACGCCGGACAGCTGAGCAGGCGCAAGGACCCGTTCAGCGCGCCGGGCGCGGGGACGGTGGTGACGGCCGACACCACGTACCAGCGCCGCGACGACGGCACCCCGTACGCGATCACGGCTCCGCGCGGCAACGACGGTGGCGGCGCCGACGGGTTCGTGACGCGGCTGGCGTACTGGCAGACCGGTGAGCTGAAGGCGCGCGAGCTGCCGCGGCGGACCGATCAGTACGGCTCGCCGATCGTGGTCCGGTACACGCAGCTCAGCGACGTCGGCGATCCGCTGACGGTGGTCGACGGGCGCGGCAAGACCTTCGCGAACGAGTTCCTCGACACGGGCGAGCTGGCGAAGACGACCCGTCCGTCGTGGTGGATCTACGACCAGGCGAGCAGCGCGGTCCGCGAGCGGACGTCGGACGATCCAGCGCCCAGCACGCAGACCGCCGGCGATCTGCCGTCGACCGACGGCAAGGGCGACTTCGGGGACGTGAAGCCCCAGGATCTGCCGGACGTGCTGCCGCGCGCGGGCGAGACGAGCCTCGGCTACGACGACGAGTTGCGACTCAACCGCGTCAGCAGTCAGGACGACAAGACCCCGGCCGCCAACGAGCCCGAGGAGTTCATCACCCAGACGCTCTCCTACGACGCCGTCGGGCGTCTGGTCGGGCGCGACGTCCCGTACAAGTCGGGGGCGCCGGACCTGCAGATGCAGTGGCAGTACGACGCGGTCGGGAACGTCCGGGCGACGATCGACCCCGCGGGCCAGCGGACGATCAGCGACTACGACGAGTACGACCGCCTGGTGTCGCAGAGCTCGCCGGCCAACTGCGATCCGTCCAAGCCCGGGTGCGTGCGCCCGGTGACGAAGCAGGCCTACGACCGCAACGGCAACGTCCTGCGGCAGGAGCTGCCGTCCAAGGACGACGCCTACGACACCGACAAGGGCGGGACCAGCACCGGCACGGTCGTGACGACCTTCGACGCGGTCGATCGGCCCGTCGACACGGTCGACGCCTCGGGGTCGAAGACCACGCAGCGCTACGACAAGGACGGCCTGGTCGTCAAGGCGATCCGCCCGCAGGCATACGTGGGGACCGGCCGGGACCCGGACGACTACGCGACGACCTACACCCGCGACGGTGGCGGTCGCGTGATCAAGGAGGAGGCGAAGGCCACCGACAGGGACGGCGCCACGAGCACGCCGCAGACGCTGGTCACCGATTCGACCTACGACCGCAACGGCAACCTGACGCGGGTCGAGGCGCCGGGCGCGGCCGATTCGCCGACCGGCAGCGTCGCGCGGCAGGTGCAGGTCCGGGAGTACGACGGTCGCGACCTGCCGTGGACGACCACGGTCGGCGACGGCAGCGACGCGCACACGACGGTGACGGAGTACGACGGCAACGGCTGGTTGCGCCGGACGGTGAAGCCGAAGGGCGTCGACAGCAACAAGCGGCCGCTCGAGCCGGACGCTCCGGGCTTCCCGCGCGACGGACAGCAGGCCCGCAACGCGGAGGTCCTGGAGTACGACGACGAGGGCCTGCTGAAGGCGCGGAACCTGCCGTGGGGCGCCGGCGACGCCGATCAGAACGCCAGCAACCGCGTGCGTTGGCGCCAGCGCTACGACTACACCGGCCGCGGTCTGCTGAAGCGGGTCGTCGGGATCTACGACGACAAGACCGGCGATCCAGGTGCTCCCGGGGCCGAGCACGACACGCTGATCCAGCACAACGACGCCGGGTGGATCACGATACGACGACCAACGACCTGCAGGGCAACGGGCCGTCGATCCACATGGAGTTCAAGTACGACCGCCAGGGCAATCAGACCGAGTGGAACGCGCCCAACGGCCTGCGGTCGGTCAACACGACGTTCTGGCCGTCGGGCCAGATGCGCGCGCGCTGCGGCCTGCGGAGGACGCCGAGCGACACGGTCACCGAGGAGCAGATCTACAGCTATCGCTACGACCGCTCCGGCGCGCTGCGGCAGATGACGGACTGGTCGCACCACAGCCCGGAGGACCTGACCGGCCAGTGCGAGGAGAAGGCCCAGGCCGACAGCGATCCGGACGAGGCGAACCTCGACAAGCGCCGTACGTCGATCCTCCGCGACCGTGCGGGCCGGCCGGTGAAGGTCGACGAGGAGTGGTCCAGCGGCAAGGACACGGTCTACGACTACGTCGACAAGACGCCGAACCTGATCGCCTCGGTTAAGACCGACGGCCGACTGGTGGCTGATTCGCAAGACCCGGACGACCTCGACCTGGCCACGTACACCAACGGTACGCGGACCACGTACGGCTACGACGAGCTGGATCGCAACACCGCGGTCAGCGTCTGGACCGACGGCGACGACAGCGGCGCCGCGGACCGCACGACGTCGCTGCGCTACTGGCCCTCGGGCGCTCAGCGGCAGGTCGTCAAGCCGAAGACGACCGCGGCGGGCGATCACCACACCGTCGAGTCGCGGTACTACGACACCGCCGGGCTGATCCGCGAGCGCCAGGTCGACCCGGCCGCCGGCTCGACGCGCACCACGACCTACGCCTACGACGAGAACGGCAACCGCACCAACGACGAGCGCGGGATCGAGCACTACAACGCGCGCGATCAGCTGACCAAGTGGGAGCGGCGCAAGCAGGACGGCGGGATGCCGGCCCAGACGGAGAAGGATCCCGGCAAGACCGTCACCTATGGGCTGGACGGCTCCGGTCGGCAGCGGTCGGCGACGCAGGAGATCTGGATCGATGAGGATTCGGACAACGTTGGCGGGAGCGCCACCGACTACGGGGTCATCAAGACCGAGGTCGAAACCACGAACGACTTCGTCGGCGATCGCCTGACCCGCTCGCGGCAGACGATCACCGTGCCGTCGGCCGAGCACATCCCGCCCGGAATTCCGCCAGAGGACGCGCTGCCGGACCCGGCCTACCAGACCGATTGCTACGCCTATGACCCGATGGGGTCGCAGACGGCGGCGCTGCGCAAGAAGCAGACGTCGGCCGGCGACCTGACCGGGTCGGCGGGCGACTGCCCGGCGAACCTGACGCCGACCACCAGCTGGCGGTTGGAGTCGCAGAACACCTACGACACGTTCGAGCGGATGGTCGCCACGCGCAAGCGCGATCACGCCGACGACGATCCGCATGGGACCGGGAGCGGGACGCTCCAGAAGAACCAGGTCATCTGCTACGACGGCCTCGATCGGCGCGATCGGCGTCTGACGGGTCTGGACAGCTCGCAGGATCCGGGTGAGGGCGACGACAACACCACGGCGTTCCAGAAGGCTCGGGCGGCGTGTGCGCAGCAGGCGTCGTCGGTGGACCTGAAGGTCTTCGACTACAGCTACCTGGGGCTGGGGCAGCAGCTGACGCGTGAGAAGGAGACCGACGGCAAGGCGAAGACGTACGAGTACACGTCGACGGGTCAGCGTCTGGGTCAGCTGTCGCGTCCGTCGTCGGGGTCGCCGTCGTGGCGTTCCTACGACACCGACGCGCAGGGCTCGGTGGTCGGGCTGGAGTCGCCCTCGACCGGTGATGTCGATACCGACGATCGTTACGACTCCGATCCGTACGGGGCGTTGGTGAAGCCGGAGAACGGCCTGTCGGACGAGGCGAGGGACAACCCGTTCCGGTTCCAGGGCTTCTACGTCGACGCGGCGACTGGTGTCTACGACATGCAGGCGCGGGCGTACGACGCGGGCTTGGGGCAGTTCCTGCAGCAGGATCGGTACCAGGATCCGGGTGGGGACCTTGCGCTTGCGATGGACCCGCTGACGAGCAGTCGCTATGTGTTCACGGCGGGCAATCCCTCCACGAGGGCGGAGTACGACGGGCATTGCGGACCGGGAATGACGGTGCGTGAGTGTCAGCTGACGACGGGTGCGACCGTCACGGCTCCTCGGGGCGGGTCGCGCGAGACGTATGGCCACCCGCAGAAGGGCGGTATTCCGGGGACTCACGAGATCGACCCCACCGTTCCCGTGCGGCGGATTCCGGCGGATCTACCCATTGCATCTCCGGCGAAGGCTGCTGCGGAGGCCGTCGCGACGCTGGATCGGAATCGCAACCAGACGACCGCTCGGAGGGCGGCCGTCGCGCGCACCGAGGCGTTTGGCGGAAAGACCTACTTCACCGATCGCGCTGCGTGCTCGATGGGCGGCGGACAGCCGCAGATGTGCTTTGCCTACGGCGACGACGGCGGCGACAAGTTCCTCATGGGGCTTCTCAAGCTGGCCACCTGCGACGGAAGCCGCGCCGATTGCACGATCGCCATTGCGAGCTATTTGGCCGCGGGCCCGATCGGGCGACTTGCGGTCCGTGCTGCGGGCAAGCTCGGGCGCGGGGCTCGGCTCGCGGACGAGGCTGCAGAGCATGCTGATGACGCCATCGCGGGTGCCACAAAGGCCGCAGACGACTGGCCGGTCCTCAGCGGGATCGTGCGAGACGCCGTCAAGGGCAAGGGCAACTACGGCCTTGGTTCCGGAACGGCCTCGCAGGCGACGCGAGCTGGCGAAACGTGGGTGGGTGAGGGCTACCGGGTCGCCAGCGACGGCAAGACGCTAGTCAGCAGTGACGGTCTTCGGACCTTCCGGCCGCCGACGTGGAAGCCACGCGAGAGCACGTATCAGGCAAACTTCGAGTACTGGAGAAGCGAGCGGAAGGGGAAGCCTTTCGGCAACGGACACCTCGACATCACGGACATGACCCCATGAAGGCCGTTATTCGATCGCTGATGAGCGTCGACGTCGATGACCTGCCCAGCTGGGCTCCCGAGGACGACAGATGGTCGCTCGGGCTACGCATCCTCGCCGGCCCAGATGATGGTCCCGGCGAGGAGTCCTTTGACCTCACCGTGTGCAGCTTGAGCTGGATGACCGACCAGGTCCGCAAGGATGGCGTGTTCGCCGGCCGCCATCACCTAATCGTCGAGTGGTACGACTGGCCGCTGATCGAGGCGCACGTTCGGAGACGTGTCGCCACTTGCGAGGGCGCCGATTGGGCCGAGGTGGCCGCCAAGATCGGTCGGTTTGCCTATTGGGAGTTCGAGGACTACGTCGAATGACGCTGCGGCGTCGACTCCTGAACGCCCTCGCGCTGACGATCTGGGTCATCGCGGGATCGCTGACCCCAGCGGACTCCGGGACCACCCGATGGCCCGCGAGCGCATGGGACCGAATACGCGGGAGCGAGCGGCGCAACAGTGAACGCAGTGCCGCGATGCCTCTATCACTGCGATGACGCGCGGCCTCGCCGTCGTTGGCGTGGTCGCCAGCATCGCCCAACTGGTGACGATGTTCCTGCCGCGCGCGGCTGCGCGCTACAGCGAGGACTACCTGACGACGTACCGCCCCGACGTCTACTTCCACGGCAAGCCGGGCGAGGGCAGGGGGCCGTTCCAGGACGACGCGTTCCTGTTCCTCTGGCCGGCTGTCCTGGAGGTGCTGCTGCTGGCAGCCGTGGTCGGCATCGCGCTGCTCGTGATCGTTCGCCCGGGACGGGCACAGGACGTTCGCCGACATGCGGCGTTGGCCGGGCTTGCCTTGGTGGCGGTCGCGGTGGCGAACGCGACGAACCCGAGTTGGGGCGTGATCGAGTTTCGGACGCTCGATGCCGCGTATGCGGCGGTGGGACTCGCCGTGGTTGCCACGACGGCAACGCTCGCGGCGGCGTTCTTGGCCGGGCGGCGTCGGTCCTAGTGGCACCGGCCGTACGCGCCTCGCGCCACCGCGTAGGCGAGGGCCCGTGAGCAGCACGGCTACCCCCGCCGAACGCGAGCCACCACCAACAGCACGATCCCCGCGATCAGCAGGGCCATGCCGGCGCCGGCCCAGAAGTTGCCGTAGCTGGGGTCCAGCACCTCCCAACGGGTCACTGGCCCGAAGCCGTAGACCCCGGCGTAGGCCCCCGACTCGATCGAGCGAGCGAAGTAGGCACCTTCGATGCCCTGATCGGGCGGCCCGAGCAGCAGCGCGACGCCGATCAGCGCCGCCCCGAGCAGGCCGAGCACCGCGCCGATCCGGCTCATGTCCCGATCCCGGACCCGGCCACCTGCCGCTGAAGGGCGATCGGTCTGGTCGCGCGGCGGCGGTGCGGGCGGGGGAACGGCAGGGCGGGCACCGGGGCATCCTCTCCGACGCGGCTGATCAGGTCCACCCGAGCGGCCGGCGAGTGGCGTGCCCGTCCGCTCCGCCGCTCTACCCTGCAACACGTGGCCTCTCCCGCGTCTCCGAGCCCGCCCTCGGCGTCGAGCCCGACTCCCGGCCGGCGCGTGGCCCTCCAGATCGTCCTGGCGGGCATCCTCGTGCTCGCCGCGGTCGGGGCCGGCGTCGCCACGGTCCTGTGGAACGAGGGCAAGAAGGCCGAGGGGGAGCTGGCGCGGGGCGATGACCCTGGGGTCGGCGACGTGCTCGACGGCGTCCGGTCCGGCGAGGCGCAGACGATCCTGCTGGTCGGCGACGACCACCGGTTCGGCGACGCCAAGGGGACGCCGACGCGGTCGGACACGATGATGCTGATCCGGCTGGACCCCGACGCGAAGGCGACGACGATGCTGTCGCTGCCGCGCGATCTCGAGGTCAACCTGCCCGGCCAGACCGGCCTGCGGAAGCTCAACCAGGCCTACGAGAAGGGGCCCAAGGGCCTGATCCGGACCCTCAAGCGGCTGCTCAGCAGCCCTGGCGAGCCGTTCCGCATCGAGCACTTCGCCTCGATCCGCTTCACCGCGTTCGCGAAGGCCGTCAACGAGTTCAACTGCTTCTACGTCGACATCGACCGCCGGTACTACAACGACAACGCCGGCCTGCCCCCGGGCAAGCGGTTCGCCACGATCGACGTGCCCGCGGGCTACCAGCGGCTCTGCGGCGAGCAGTCGCTCGCCTACGTCCGCTTCCGCCACTTCGACAGCGACCTGGTCCGCGAGGCCCGGCAGACGAACTACCTGGCCGAGGCACGGGGCCAGATCGCCAACACGACGATCTTCGACAACCGCGACGACATCCTGAAGGCGATCGGGCCGTACATCTCGACCGACGTCCGCCACTCCCGCGACATCCTCGGCGTCGTCAAGCTCGCCGCCAACATCGCCGGCAAGCCGACCGAGAAGATCACCCTCGCCACCCGCGACGTCGCCGGCGGCAACGTCGCGGCGACGCCGCAGGCCCTCGCCAAGGCCGCCCGGGAGTTCCTGCACCCGGGCAGCGTCCCCGGCGCCGCCACCCGCAAGGCCCGCGACGCCGCGAAGAAGAACCGCACGGCGACCCCCGCCGCCAAGGCCCGCCGCCGCAAGGCCACCACCCCGCCGACGATCTTCGCCGATCCCGCCGCGGCCAAGAGCCTGGTGGCCACCACGATCGCGCCCAAGACCCGCTTCCCGATCCTCTACCCGAAGGCGATGGAGCGGCAGTCGCGCTACGACGCCGTGTCGTCGCGCCCGTACGACATCGCGTCGTCCGACGGCAAGACCTACCCCTGGCAGGCGTACCGGATCGTGGTCACCGAGAACGCGGGGATCGGCCAGTACTACGGGGTCGAGGGCACCACCTGGCGCGATCCGCCGATCCTCGACCTGGCCGACGACCAGGAGCGGCTGGGCGGCCGGACCTTCCTCGTCCAATACGACGGCAAGCAGATCCGGCGGCTGATGCTGCGCACCCCGAGCGGCACGTACTGGGTCTCCAACACGCTCTCCAACGCCCTCAGCAACGCCGAGATGCGGGCGATCGCGAGGTCGCTGACCGTCTACCGCGGCTGACCGCGAACCGTCCGTCGCGGGGCGGCCGAGCGGGTCCGGGGCGCGTTTCGCACCTCCTGGGTGCCAAACGCGCCCCGCTCCGGTCGCCACCTCGCGGGTGACGGCGGGACGCTCGTTGCACACCTGTAACCAGGTGGGCTAGGGTGACGCCCGTGCGGAGCTCGATGGGGGAGAAGGGGCGCGTCGCGGCGTGCCGGTCACGTGCGGGGCTCGCGGGAGCGCTGGCGACGCTGGTCGCCCTGGTGGCGCTCGCGCTGCCGGTCGCGGCGCCAGCCGCCGACCCGCCGACTCGCTACTCGCTGGTCCACGGCTGCTACGCGCTGCAGTCCGTCGCCAACGGACGCTACGTCGTCCGCCGGCCCGACGCCAGCTACCGCGCCGAGGCGACGACCGCGGCCGGCGGCGAGGCCTTCCGGATGCAGGCGACCGCGCTCGGGCGCTACCTGCTCTACGGTCGCGACCAGACCGTTCCGACCCGCAGCGGCGCCAGCGGCGTGATCGCGTCCGGCGACCTCGGTCCGGCCGGCGACTGGCGCGTCCAGCCCGCGGCCGAGGGCGGCTTCCGGATCGAGGCGCTGAACGGTGGGGTCCTGGCCGTCGACGAGGGCAGCGGCGGCGCCCTGATCGCGCCGCCGTCGATCGCCGGCGACGCCGCCCGCTTCCGGTTCGTCGCCGCGGGCAACTGCGCGATCTTCCCCGAGGCCGAGGTCAACGCGACCGGCACGCCCGCCCGCGGCAGCTCGCCCGACGCCGACGTCCGCGGCCTGATCGACACCCACAACCACCCGATCAACTTCAACTTCATCGGCGGCGCCGTCCACTGCGGCCGGATCTGGTCGCCGTACGGGGTCCAGAAGGCGCTCGTCGACTGCCCCGACCACGCGCTGGTCGGCGGCGGCGCGGCGCTGCTGGAGAACTTCCTCGGCGGCAACCCGATCGGCTTCCACGACGCGGCCGGCTGGCCGACGCTGAAGGACTGGCCCCGCCACGACTCGCTGACCCACGAGGGCGCCTACTGGCGCTGGATCGAGCGGGCCTGGCGCGGCGGCCTGCGGATCATGGTCGTCGACCTGGTCGACAACGGGGTCCTGTGCCGGATCTGGCCGCTCAAGAACCGCAGCTGCGACGAGATGCAGACGATCCACGAGCAGCTGCGCTACACCGAGCAGCTGCAGGACTACGTCGACGCCCAGTTCGGCGGGCCCGGCAAGGGCTTCCTGCGGATCGTCAAGAGCCCCGACGCCGCCCGCCGCGTGATCAACGACGGCAAGCTGGCGATCGTGCTCGGGATGGAGAACTCCGAGGCGTTCAACTGCTCGCTGCCCAACGACACGTCCGCCTGCACCCCGCAGCAGATGGAGCAGCGGCTCGACGAGATGTACCGGCTGGGCGTGCGCAGCGCCTTCCCGGTCCACAAGTTCGACAACGCCTTCGGCGGGACCACCGGCGACGGCGGCCTGACCGGCGTGCTGACGAACGTCGGCAACATGGTCGGCACCTCGCACTTCCTGCGGCTGCAGCGCTGCGAGGCGGGCCACCAGCACGACCGCTACGACCTCGAGGCGTTCCCGCGGATCGACCTCGTCACCCAGCTGCTGACGCTGGTCGGCCTGCACGGCGCGCTGCCGGTCTACCCGGCCGGCCCGCTCTGCAACCCGCGCGGGCTGAGCGAGCTGGGCAAGCGCCTGATCGAGCGGATGATCGCCAAGGGGATGATGGTCGAGGTCGACCACATGAGCATCAAGACCCGCGACGAGGCGCTGAAGCTGCTCGAGCGGCGCAAGTACCCCGGCGTGCTCTCCAGCCACAGCTGGTCCGACGCGACCACGCCGAAGCGGATCTACAAGCTCGGCGGGTTCATCGGGCCCTACGCCGGCGGCTCGAAGGGCTTCGCCGAGGAGTGGCGGACGCTGCGCAAGCAGCGCGACCCGCGGTTCCTCTTCGGGGTCGGCTACGGCGCCGACATCAACGGCTTCGGCGCCCAGGGCGGGCCCCGCGGCGACAACGCCGAGAACCCGGTCCGCTACCCGTTCCGCTCGATCGACGGCGCCGTGACCCTCGACAGGAACCGCACCGGCACCCGGGTATTCGACATCAACAAGGAGGGCGTCGCCCAGTACGGGCTCTACCCCGACTGGTACGAGGACCTGCGCAAGGTCGCCGGCCAGCCGATCGTCGACGACCTGCTGCGAGGCGCCGAGGCGTACCTGGAGACCTGGGAGCGGGCGACCGGCGTGCCCGCGCCCGGCTGCAAGGTCGACGCCGGGCTCTTCGGCCGCTCGCAGGTCGGGCCGCTGCGGCTGGGCGAGCCGGCGACCGCGCTGCTGCGCCGCGTCGGCCAGCCGGCGTCGCGACCGACCCGCGCCTACCGCTACTGCGTGACCGAGCGCGACGGTCGGCAGGCGACGGTCGCGGCGGTCTTCGGCGACGACGGCCGCACGATCCTGATGGCCACGACCGCCCGCCAGCACCGGGTCGCGGGCCTGCGGGTCGGGTCCCCGGCGCGGCGCGTCGGCCGGGTGGCGAAGCGGATCGGTCGCGGGCTCTGGATCCGACGGGCGCGCAGCGCCGGCGCCCCGCGGGTGGTCCTGCAGACCCGCGGGGGCCGGATCAGCGCGCTGGCGGTCGTGACCGCCGGGACGCAGGCGCGAGCGAGCAGCCTGCGGCGGACGCTGCGGCTGGCCGGGGTGCGCTGAGGCCCTCGCCGCGCGGGCGACCGACGGCGGGGGCGGCATCGACCGTCGGCTGATGCCGCCTTCAGGAGCGTGGCCTAGCGTGGGGGAGGTGCGGTTCTCCGACACGCTCCGCTCTCCCTCGCTGCGCCACCTGGCCGTCGTCCTCGCCGGCCTGGTGGTCGCGTTCCTGCTGCTCGGGGTGGTGCTGCGGCCGACGCGCGCGGTCGACGTCCTCGACGGGCGCACGCTCGCGGCCGCGGCGCCGGCGACCGGGAACGATCGCGGGACGCTGTGGTGGTTCGTGCAGCTCGGCAATCCGTCCTCGTACGCCCAGTTCTGCCTGGCGCTGGTGCTGACGGCCGCGCTCCGGCGACGGTGGCGGCTGGCGCTGCTGATCCCGCCGACGATGCTGCTCAGCGAGCTGACCGCCCAGCACCTGAAGGTGGTGCTGGCGGAGGCCCGCGACGTGCCGGTCGCGGCGGCGTCGATCAGCGACGCGTCGTGGCCGTCGGGCCACAGCACGGCGGTGATGACCGTCGCGCTGCTGGCGATCCTGGTCGCGCCGCGGCGGCTGCGGCCGCTGGTGGCGGCCGTCGGGGCGCTGACCGCGTCGGCGGTCGGGATCGGCCTGATCGCCGAGCGCTACCACTACCCCAGCGACGTCTTCGGCGGCTTCCTCTGCGCCGCCATCTTCGTGACGATCGCGGCGATCGTCCTGACCGCCTGGGACCGCCGCCGGCCGCGCCCGCGACCGGTCGACCGGCGGCCGCTGCGACCGGTCCACGTCGCCGGCCCCGCGCTGCTGCTCGTGCTCGGCTTCCTGACCGCGGTCGCGGTCGCGGCCCGGGCCGACGGCGGGATCGTCGCCGCGGTCGGCCAGCACACGGCGGCGGTGGCGGTGCTCGGGGCGCTCGGGGCGCTCGCCCTGACCCTGGTCGCGGCGGCGACCGCGCTGACGGCGGAGAGCGAGGAGGAGGCCGAGCGCGTCGCGAGCGCCGCCCCGTCGCCGCGCTGGCGGCCGCGCCGCTCGCGGCCGGCCCGTCCCGCGGACTAGCGTCCGGCGCCCGGCTGCCAGAGCGGCTCCTCGCCGCCGTTGGCCGAGCGGGCGAGGATGAACAGCAGGTCCGAGAGCCGGTTCAAGTACTTGGCGACCTCGGGGTTGGCGCCCTCGACCAGCAACGTCCGGCGCTCGGCGCGGCGGCAGATCGTGCGCGCCACGTGCAGGTGGGCCGCCGCCGGGGTGCCGCCCGGCAGCAGGAACGACCGCAGCGGCGTCAGCTCGGCGTTGACCTCGTCGCAGCGCTGCTCCAGCCAGGCGACCTGCTCCGGGGTCGCGCGCAGCCGGTCCTTGCGGGCGTGCTGGGTGTCCTCGGGCACCGACAGGTCGGCGCCGAGGTCGAAGAGGTCGTTCTGGATCCGCCGCAGCCAGGGGCCGAAGCGCTCCGGCAGGTCCGAGAGGGTCGCGACGACGCCCAACTGGCTGTTGAGCTCGTCGATCTCGCCGTAGGCCTCGATCCGCGGATGGGTCTTCGGCACGCGGCTCATGTCGCCGAGGTGCGTCTCCCCGGCGTCGCCGGTGCGCGTGTAGATCCGGGTCAGGTTGACGGTCACGCATCGACCCTATCGCGGTCCCCGCCGGGCCCGGGGGTGGGGCGGCGCGGGGCCCGCCAAGACTAGGATCCCGCCCCGTGCTGCGCCGTGACCCGAAGACCCGTCCGCTCCACGTCCGCCGCTGGCTGTCCGCGGCGCTGGCCCTGGTGGCGGCCGCCGGCCTCGGCGGCTGCGGCTCCGGTCAGGGCGACGAGCCGCAGGGCGTGCGGGTGCTGGTCACCGACGATCGCGGCAGCCGCACGCTGCTCGATCGCGACGCGGTCAAGGTCTCCGACGGCGAGCGCGTCGCGGACGTCCTGCGGCGGGTCGCGAAGGTCGAGCTCGGCCGCGGCGGCGACGTCGCCTCGATCGACGGCACCGCCGCGACCGGCAAGCGGACCTGGTCGTTCTGGATCAACGGCACGGTCGCCGAGAGCGGCGTGCTCGACGACAGCCAGCCGACCCACGAGCAGCGCCCGACGACGCTCGAGAGCGCGACGGTGGCGAAGGTCCACGACGGCGACACGGTCTGGTTCGACCGCTCGGCGCTCGGGCCCGCGGCTCGCGCGCGCGGCGTCGTCGGGACGTTCCCGGAGCCGTTCCTGCACGGCTTCGACGGCAAGCGCTGGCCGGTCCGGGTCGAGTGCACCGAGCCGCGCGGGCAGGCCTGCCGGATGGTCCGCGACGCGCTGGTCCGCTACGACCTGCCGGCGGCGACCACCGCGCTGCGCAGCTCCTACAACCCCGAGACGGCGCGGATCGCCGTCGGTCGCTGGAGCGAGATCCGCGAGGACCCGGCCGCCGGGCTGCTCGAGATGGGCGTCGGGATCTCCGGGATCTTCGCCCGCCCGCAGCGCGACGGACGCTCGATCCAGCTGCTCGACGCCCGCGGCCAGGTCACCCGCACGCTCGGCTGGGGCGGCGGGCTGATCGTCGCGTCGCGCTACCGCGACGAGCCGCCGAGCTGGGCGGTCACCGGGACCGACGACGCCGGCGTCCTGCGGGCGGCCGGCGCGCTCGACGAGACCACGCTGCGACGGCGGTTCGCGGTCGCGATCGACGGCGGCAACGTGCTGTCGCTGCCGATCCGCCCCTGAGCCGCGGCGCGGTCCTCAGCGCCGCAGTCGCCGCCACGGCTGGGCGCGGGCGTCGAGCGACAGCAGCTCGCAGCCCTGCGTCCGCGGCAGCGCGGTCGCCCGGCAGCCGAAGCGGCCGTCGCTGGCCAGTCGGCGGACGACGGCCAGGTGGCTGCCGTCCGGCCGCGCGACGGCGGTCAGGGCCGAGCCGTAGCGCTCGGTCTGGGCGGCGCTGAAGCCGCTGTCGAGCGCCCACCGGCGCTTGCCCGAGAGCGTGCTGCGGAGCAGGATCGAGCGTCCGCCGCCGCCGCTGCGCAGGACCGGCACGAGCACGTCGCGCCTGCCCAGCGCCGGCGCGCCGAGCTCGACGAAGGTGCGCCGTCCGGGGACGACCTTCAGCAGCGTCCGGGAGCGGCGGCGCTCGGCGATCCGCAGCGTCCAGCGGGTGGTGGCGCCGTGGGCGCGCCAGCCGTAGGCGACGGTGGTGCCGCGCAGGTCGATCCCGGTCGGCTCGTACCAGCCGACCGCGACCGTCCGGCCGCGGCGACGCTCGCTGCGGGCGCCGAAGATCGTCGGCGCGTTCGGGGGCGGGCCGTCGAGCCGGGCGACCGCGATCCCCATCCGGGTCGAGCTGCCGGGCCGGACGCCCTGGGCGAACGCGATCCGCTGGCCCCAGACGGCGGGGTGGCGCTCGTCGACGTCGGGGCGCGACGCGGCCGGGACCGGGCGCTCGGCGCCGGTCCGGGGATCCAGCTGCCAGATGTCGCAGCCGGTCGGGGCGGGGGCGATCGGCGAGCTGCAGCGGCTGTAGACGACCAGCGGCCCGCCGTCCGGCCCCGGGCCGATGCCGGCGTCGAGCGGACGCGGCTGGGCGGCGATCGGCAGCTCGACGCCGCTGCCGTCCGGGCGCCGGGCGATCAGGCGGAAGAGGCCGTCGGGGCCCCGGCGGCTCCAGATCAGCCAGCCGTTCCAGCCGTCGACCGGCGTGTCGTTGGGCTCGACCGAGAGCACCGTCGGATCGCGTAGCGCCGGCGGCGCCGCGAGCGCCTCGGTGACGACCACCGGGGTCGGGGCCGGGGTCGCCTGGTCACCGGCGTCGACGGCGGCCCCGACCGCGACGCCCGTGGGGTCGGGGTCGGTGGTCTGAGCCGTCGCCGCCGGGGCGGCGGCGAGCGCGGCGACGAGCGCGAGCGGGAGCAGGTGACGAGCGGCCACGGTTGACAGAACCCGCCCGGTGGCGCGGAGTTTCGCGCCTGGACCGATGGTCGGCCGCTCGTCGCCCACGAGACCTCAGTGCGCCGGCGCGAAGGCCGGGTCGTCCTCGTGCTCGCGGAAGAACGAGACCATCGGCGTCACGTAGCTGGCGACCGGCGGGCAGCGGACGCCGTGGCGGCCGAGCAGCTCGGTCGCGCGGGAGGTGTCGTAGCGGACCTCGTGCTGCAGGTAGAGCAGCGACTCGCGCGGGGTGCCGCCGAAGAGCGTCCGGACCGGCTTCAGCCGCAGCGCCTGGTCGACGACCGGCCACGGGAACCGCAGCGACGGGGCCTTGCCGGCGTACTCGCGGGACAGCAGCGCGAACAGCTCGGCGGAGCTGATCGGGTCGGGGTCGACCAGGTGCAGCGTCTCGCCGGCGAAGCTGGGATCGCCGGCGCCGGTGACGATCGCGTCGATGATGAAGTCGACCGGCACGACGTTCAGCGGCGCGCCCATCTTGCCGGGCTGCACGATCAGCCCGCCCATCCGCGCGGCGGCGGCGATCGAGCGCAGCAGGAAGTAGGGGCCGTCGAACTTCTGGGTATCGCCGGTCCGCGAGTCGCCGACGACGATCCCGGGCCGGTAGATCGTGGTCGGGATCTCGTCCATCGAGGCCCGGACGAGGACCTCGGCGGCGAACTTCGTCGACTCGTAGTGGTTCTTGAAGCTCTGGCCCGCGGCCAGGTCCGCCTCCTTCACGCGACCGTGGCGAAGGCCGGCGACGTAGGCGGTCGAGACGTAGTTGTGGCGCTCGAGGCGCGGCGCGGCGCGGCAGAAGTCGATGACGTTCTGGGTGCCCTCGACGTTGACCTGCTCGGCCAGGCCGAGCGGCACGGCGAGGTCGTAGATCGCGGCCAGGTGGTGGACGGCGACCGTCTCGGAGGCCAGCCGCCGGTAGGTCGCCTCGTCGAGCCCCAGCCGCGGGTCGGTGATGTCGCCGGGCTGGATCAGCAGCCGCTCGCCGCGCCCCAGCTCGGCGGCCGCCGCCCGCGCCTTGTCGACCATCCGCGGCTCGACCAGCGCGACCACCGTGGCGTCGCGGTCCTGGTCCAGCAGCAGCGGGATCAGACGGGCCCCGATGAAGCCCGGGAAGCCGGTGAAGAGGATCGTGCGCGAGGCCATGGCGGGTGATCCTACCGGTGCGTAGGTTCGTTGCTGCGTGCGCCTCGTCCGCGCGGGAACAGCGCTGTATGCGACCGGTCAGTCCACCAGCCGGCGCTCGGTCGCCCAGCGCGTCAGCTCGTGGCGGTTGGAGAGCTGGAGCTTGCGCAGGACCGCCGAGACGTGGTGCTCGACCGTCTTCGGGCTGATCGTCAGCCGGCGGGCGATCTCCTTGTACATGTAGCCGCGGGCGATCAGGCGCAGGACCTCGCGCTCGCGGTCGGTCAGCTGGTCGAGCTCGGGATCGGCGACGACCGCGGCGCCGGCGTCGATCCGGCCGGCGAAGGCGTCGAGCACGAACCCGGCCAGCCGCGGCGAGAAGACGGCGTCGCCGGCCTTGACCTGCCCGATCGCGGCGACCAGCTCCTCGCCGGAGATCGTCTTGGTGACGTAGCCGCGGGCACCGGCGCGGATCAGGCTGATCACGTCCTCCGGCTCGTCGCTGACCGAGAGCGCGAGGAACCGCTGGCCGGGCCGGGTCTCGTGGACGCGGCGCAGGACCTCGGCCCCGCCGCCGCCGGGCATGTGGACGTCGAGCAGGACGACGTCGGGCTCGCGGTCGAGGATCAGGCGGACCGCCACGTCGACGTCGCCGGCCTCGCCGAGGACGGTCGCGCGCGGGGTGCCGTCGCCGGCCGTCGGCTGCTCGAGCTCGGCGCGGACGCCGGCACGGAAGAGCGCGTGGTCGTCGACGAGCACGACGGTGGGCAGGCTGGTCACGATCGGTCCTCCAACTGCAGTTCGACCTCGGTCCCCTCGCCGGGGGCCGAGTGGATGGTGGCGCGACCGCCGGCGCGTCGCAGCCGGCCGACGATCGACTCGCTGACGCCGCGGCGGTCCCCGGGCACGTCGGCGGGGTCGAAGCCCCGCCCGCGGTCGCGCACGAAGACCTCGACCCGGTCCTCGTCGGCCTCGGCGAAGACCTGGATCGTCGGCGACCCCGGCGTCGCCGGATCGCCGTCGGGGAAGGCGTGGCGGGCGGCGTTGGCCATCGCCTCGCGGGCCGCGGCGACGACCGCCACGGTCCGGTCGTCGAGCGGCCGCTCGCCGCTGGTGACGATCTCGACCTCGACGGCGTGCTCGACCTCGACCGCGGCCGCGGCGGCGCGCAGCGCGGCCATCAGCTCGTCGTCGGGGCGCTCGCTGCGGCCCGACAGCCACAGCCGCAGCTCGCGCTCCTGACGGCGGGCCAGGCTGGTGACCTCGCGCGGGTCGTCGCTGCGGCGCTGGATCAGCGCCAGCGTCTGCAGCACCGAGTCGTGCAGGTGCGCGGCGACCTCGGCCCGCTCGTCGCTGCGGATCCGCTCGGAGCGCTCCGACGCGGCGCGGCGCGACATCCGCCGCCAGAACGGGGCGACCACGACGAGGATCGCCAGGATCGCCACGATCGTCTGGAGGACGCCGGTGCGCGACGCCGTCAGCGCGCCGAGCGACGAGAGCGTGACCAGCGCACCGAGCAGCACCAGCGCGATCCCGCCGCCGAGCAGCATCCGGTCGGTGTCGGGATCGGCGCTGCCGCGGCGGCCGACCAGTCGCTGCCAGCCGGTCGCCGGCTGGTCGGGGTCGGGCTCCGGGGCCGCGACCTGGGACCACAGCACCAGGCCGCCGGCGGCCAGCAGCAGCAGCGCCCAGAACGCGATCCCGGTCATCGCCTGGACGGCCAGCAGCGCGGCGGCGAACCCGGCCAGGACCAGCAGCGTGCCCGACGCGGTGCGGCGGCGATCGACGCCGGCCGCCGCCTGGGCGCGGCGGACGGCCATCCGGATCAGCCGCCGTTCTCGGCGGCGGTCGATCGCGAGCTGGATCCGGGCGGCCAGCGCGACGAGCCCGAGCAGCAGCGCGGCGCCCGCGAGGAGCGCCCGGCTGGTCGTCGAGGTCGCGGCGTCGGCCACGACGAGGCCGACCGCCACCAGGGCGGTCAGCAACGCCGTCAGCCGGGTCAGGCCGCCCTGGCTCACCCGCGCGCGCTCCGGGTCCGGCGGCAGGCGTCGGTGCGGATCGGCCGGGTGTCGACGTCGCTGCCGGACCAGCGCCAGTCGCGGAACCGGCCGTGGCCGTCGAGGTCGTCGGGGTTGCGGGTCACGAACAGCTCGCCGGCCCCGACCTCGAGGTCCAGGGTGACGTGCGGGCGCTTCTCGCCGGGATCGATCGCGAAGCTGTCGCGGTCGTCCGCGAAGGCGGTGTGGTTGCCGCTGTGGCGGGCGAGGACGCGGGTGTCGCCGCCGATCGTCGAGCGGGTGTCGACGGTCCAGGCGACGCAGCGGTCGCGCGGCAGCAGGACGTTCAGGCGGCCGACGTCGACGCGGGCGGGGATCGTGATCCGACTGTCGCGGTCGAGGGGCAGGTTGCGCAGGTCGACGGTCATCCTGCCGATCCCGAGCCGGTAGCCGTCGGTCGCGCCCGCCAGGTCGGCGGGACGGTAGGTGCGGTCGCCGATCGAGCGGTCGACGCGCACGCCGGCGACGATGGCGACGGCCGCCGGCAGCGCCACCGCCAGGATCACGACCAGCAGCGACGCGCTGGCGCGCCGGCTCTGCGCGGTCGCCACCAGCGCGACCGCCAGCAGCGCGAGCGCCACGGCGACCGGCCAGGCGCCGAGCAGGACCGTGATCGCGAAGCTGAACGCGGCGACGATCCCGAAGCCGACGAGGATCCCGAAGACGGCGGCGATCCCGACCAGCAGCCGCACGGCGCCTCCGGCGGCGGTCGGCGGCGCGCCCGGCGCTCCCGCGGCGATCGAGGCCGGACGCCCGTCGGCGTCGAGCGGCTCGTTCGGGATCAGGATCGCGGCCGCCAGGTAGAACAGCAGGCCGGCGCCGCCGAGGAAGATCGAGCCGAGGAAGAGGACCCGGATCAGGACCGGCTCGAACCCGTAGCGCTGGGCGATGCCGCCGCTGACGCCGAACAGCATCCGGTCGCTGCGGGAGCGGAAGAGGCCGCCGGCCGGGGTCGGCGCGGCGGCGCGGGGCGGATCGCCGGCCGGCTCGTCGGGGCCGTCGCCGCCGCCGTCGCCGCCGTCCCGGCC
>NZ_AGUD01000055.1 GCF_000240225.1 Patulibacter medicamentivorans | reverse complement strand
GCCCGGCGCCCTCGACGGCCGGCCGCTGCGCTGGGCCGGCGGGCCCGTCCCGGCCGGCAGCGACGCGCCCCGCTGGTGAGCCGGCCGCGCCCGCCCGGCGCGATCGAGGGTGGTTCGTCGCATCACGGCGGCTCGGCCCCGGTATGCTGCCGCGAACGAGCGAGGTGACGCGAGGAAGCCGGTGCAAGTCCGGTGCGGTCGCGCCACTGTGATCGGCCCACGGGCCGGGAGCCAGAGACTCCGCCACCTCGCATCGCCAACGACGGGACGCGAGATCCCGAGGAGGACGATCAGACGTGAGCACGCAGACCGCCATCGAGCCAGCCGCAGAGCGCCGCGAGTCCGGGGTTCCGATCCCCGTCGCGTCGCCCCGTGAGCTGCTGCCCTACTGGATCTTCGCCGGCCTGGTGCTGATGCTGGCGATCTACTTCGTCGGCGCGGAAGAGGGCGCGACGTCGGTCTTCTCCGGCTCCGCGATCCACGAGCTGGTGCACGACGCGCGCCACCTGCTCGGCTTCCCCTGCCACTGAGCGGGGAGCCTCGACATGGTTCGCACCTTGCTGGTGCGGGGGATGCTGGTCGGCCTGGTGGTCGGCCTCGTCGCCTTCGCCTGGGCGTACTTCGTCGGTGAGCCGCCGGTCAAGGCCGCGATCGCCGTCGAGGAGGCGGCGGCCGCCAAGGCCGGCGCGATGGACGAGGGAGCCCCGGAGGTCAGCCGCGACTTGCAGAGCACGCTCGGGCTGCTGACCGGGATCCTGATCTTCAGCACCGCGATCGGCGGCTTCGTCGGCCTGATCTTCGCGATGATCTACGGCCGGATCGGCGCGCTGCAGGCGCGGGCGACGGCGCTGGTGATCGCCGCGGTCGGCTTCACGACGGTCGTGCTGGTGCCGTTCACGAAGTACCCCGCCAACCCGCCCGCGGTCGGCAGCGGCGACACGATCGGCGAGCGGACCGGCTGGTTCTTCGTCCTGATCGTGATCGCGATCGTCGCCGCGGTCGCCGCCGGACGGCTGATCCGCGACCTGTACGCCCGCTGGGGCGTCGGCAACGCGGTCGCGGCCGGGCTGCTGCTGTTCGCGGTCCTGATCGGCGTCGCCCACCTGGCGCTGCCGGCCGAGAACGAGGTCCGCACCGGCTTCCCGCCGCAGGTCCTCTGGGACTTCCGGCTGGCCAACCTCGGCACCCAGGCGATCATCTGGTCGCTGCTGGCCTTCGGCTTCGGGCACGCGGCCGAGCGGGCGCTGGCCGGCAAGCCGCTGCTGGGTCGCCGCGCCGCGGCCGGCGCCAGCGCACCGACGACCTGATCCGGACGGGGCGCGGAGCGATCCGCGCCCCGCTCCGCGCCTAGGTGGTCTCGGGGGCGCTGTCGCCGAAGCCGGCCGCGAGCACCCGGGCGGCCGCCTGCGGCACCGTCGCGCGCGCCTCGGCGACCGCGTCCTCGGCCTCGCGCAGCGCCTCGGCGACGCCCTCGCGACCATGGAACGCGGTCAGCACCGCCTCCTCGACCTGCGCCCGCAGCCAGCGCAGCTGCTGGGCCGCGCGTCGCCGCTCGAGCCCGCCGGTCGACTCCTGGTGGGCGCGGTGCTCCTCGATCGTCGCCCAGGTCTCGGCGATCCCGGTCCCCTCGGCGGCGCTGGCGGTCAGCACCGGCGTCTTCCAGCCGGGCGTCGCCTCGGGCAGCATCCGCAGCGCGTGGCGGTAGTCGCCGGCGGCGCGCCGGGCCAGCCGCAGCGCGTCGCCGTCGGCCTTGTTGACCACGATCACGTCGGCGACCTCGACGATCCCGCGCTTGATCCCCTGCAGCTCGTCGCCGGCGCCCGGCACCAGCAGCAGCAGGACGCAGTCGACCAGCTCCGCCAGCTCGGCCTCGGACTGGCCGACGCCGACCGACTCGACGATGATCACGTCGAATCCGGCCGCCTCGCAGAGCACCATCGCCTCGCGCGTGCGGCGGGCGACGCCGCCCAGCACGCCCGACGTCGGCGACGGGCGGATGTAGGCCTCCTCCAGCGCGCTCAGCCGCTGCATCCGGGTCTTGTCGCCGAGGATGCTGCCGCCCTGGCGAGTGCTCGACGGGTCGATCGCCAGCACCGCGACCCGGTGGCCCTGCTCGACCAGCCAGACGCCGAGCGCCTCGATCGTCGTCGACTTGCCGGCGCCCGGAACGCCGGTCAGGCCGATCCGGCGGGCGCCGCCGATCTCCGGCAGCAGCCGGGCCATGACCTCCTGCGCCAGCGCCCGGTCGTCGACCCGGCGGCTCTCGGCGAGCGTGATCGCCCGCGCGAGCACGCCACGGTCGCCGGCGCGCAGGCCGGCGACCAGCTCGTCGACGGAGGGGCGGGGGCGGGCCATCAGGGGCGACCGCCGGCGCGCATCGGGCGGTCGTCGCTCACGCCTCGGCGGCCGCCGCCGGCACCTCGAGGTCGAGCTTGCCCATCAGCAGCTCCAGCAGCGCGCCCGCGGCCTCGCCGATCACGGTCCCGGGCGGGTAGATCGCGGCGGCGCCGGCCTCGCGCAGCGCGTCGAAGTCCTGCGGCGGGATCACGCCGCCGACGACGACCAGGATGTCGTCGCGACCCTGCTCGTCGAGCGCCTTGCGCAGCTGCGGCACCAGCGTCAGGTGGCCGGCGGCCAGCGACGAGGCGCCGACCACGTGGACGTCGGCCTCGATCGCCTGGCGGGCGACCTCCTCCGGCGTCTGGAACAGCGGTCCGATGTCGACGTCGAAGCCGAGGTCGGCGAACGCCGTCGCGATCACCTTCTGGCCGCGGTCGTGGCCGTCCTGACCCATCTTCGCGACCAGGATCCGGGGCCGGCGACCCTCCTGCTCCTCGAACGACTCGACCAGCGCCCGGGTGCGCGTGAACGACTGGCTCATCTCTCCGACCTCGCTCCGGTAGACGCCGGCGATCGAGCGGATCTCGGCGGTGTGGCGGCCGAAGACCTTCTCGAGCGCGTCGCTGATCTCGCCGACCGACGCGTGCGCGCGCGCCGCCTCGACCGCCAGCGCCAGCAGGTTGTGATCCTCGGCCCGGTGGCCGCTGGAGGCGCTGGCCGCGCCCTCGGTCAGCCGCTGCAGCGTCGCCTGCACCCGCGGCTCGTCGCGCTCGGCCCGCAGCCGCTCGAGCTTCTCGATCTGGCGGGCGCGGACGCCGTGGTTGTCGACCTTGAGGACGTCGATCTGCTCCTCGTTCGCCGGCCGGAAGCGGTTGACCCCGACCAGCGTCTGCTTGCCCGAGTCGATCCGCGCCTGGGTGCGGGCGGCCGACTCCTCGATCCGCAGCTTCGGGACGCCGGCGTCGATCGCCTTGGTCATCCCGCCGAGCTCCTCGATCTCGGCGATGTGGGCCAGCGCGCGCTCGGCCAGCTCGGCCGTCAGGCGCTCGATGTAGTAGCTGCCGCCCCACGGGTCGATGACGTCGGTGGTGCCCGACTCCTGCTGCAGGAACAGCTGGGTGTTGCGGGCGATCCGGGCGCTGAAGTCGGTCGGCAGCGCCAGCGCCTCGTCGAGCGCGTTGGTGTGCAGCGACTGGGTGTGGCCCTGGGTCGCCGCCATCGCCTCGACGCAGGTCCGGACGACGTTGTTGTAGACGTCCTGCGCGGCCAGCGACCAGCCGGAGGTCTGGCAGTGGGTCCGCAGCGACAGCGACTTCGCCGACTGCGGGTCGAACTGCTTCATGAGCTTCGCCCAGAGCAGGCGCCCGGCCCGCATCTTGGCGACCTCCATGTAGAAGTTCATGCCGATCGCCCAGAAGAACGACAGCCGCGGCGCGAACTTGTCGATCGGGATCCCGGCCTCGATGCCGGCGCGGGCGTACTCGATGCCGTCGGCCAGCGTGTAGCCCAGCTCCAGGTCGGCGCTCGCCCCGGCCTCCTGCATGTGGTAGCCGGAGATCGAGATCGAGTTGAAGCGCGGCATCTCCTGCGAGGTGAACGCGAAGATGTCGCTGATGATCCGCATGCTCGGGGCCGGCGGATAGATGTAGGTGTTGCGGACCATGAACTCCTTGAGGACGTCGTTCTGGATCGTCCCCGTGAGGTCCTTGGCCGCGACGCCCTGCTCCTCGCCCGCGACGATGAACAGCGCGAGCACCGGCAGCACGGCGCCGTTCATGGTCATCGACACCGACATCTCGTCGAGCGGGATGCCGTCGAACAGCGTCCGCATGTCGAGGATCGAGTCGATCGCGACCCCGGCCATGCCGACGTCGCCGGCGACCCGCGGGTTGTCGGAGTCGTAGCCGCGGTGGGTGGCCAGGTCGAAGGCGATCGACAGGCCCTTCTGGCCGGCGGCGAGGTTGCGGCGGTAGAAGGCGTTCGACTCCTCGGCCGTCGAGAAGCCCGCGTACTGGCGGACCGTCCACGGCTGGTTGACGTACATCGTCGGGTAGGGCCCGCGCAGGTACGGCGGGAACCCGGGCCGGGTGTCGAGGAAGTCCAGGCCGGCGACGTCGCCCGAGCCGTAGCCGGGCTCGAGGGTGATGCCCTCGGGGGCGGCGAAGCGCAGGTCGTCGAGCGGCCGGCCGGCCGCCGCGGTCGCGGCTGCGTCGATCGTGGCGCGGTCGGCGGGGGCGGTCTCGACGTCGCCCAGCGAGGCGCCCGTCAGGTCGGGGATCGCGCTCATCGGACGGCCTCCGCGTCGGTGGTGGTCGGTCGCTCGGCCGCGACGGTCGCGTCGAGCGCGGCGCGCAGCTCGGCGATCATGTCGACGCCGTCGCGCAGCGCCCCGTCGGCGCCGACGGTCGCGGCGCGGTCGTCGGTCGCCTGCGCCAGCAGGATCACGGAGGCCCCGGCGGCCCGCAGCGCGGAGACGGTGTCGGCCAGCCCGTGATCGGACTCCTTGCGCCCGAACGCGACGACGGCGACGGGCGGGCCGCCGGCCTCGTGCCAGGCGGCGGTGACGGCCTCGGCCGAGGTCAGCGGCGCGGACTGGTGGGCGGCGAGCCCGCCGACGCCGAGGAAGTTCGTCGCCCAGGTCGCGGCGGCGCTGTGCGCGGCCAGCGGCCCCAGGCACGCCAGCAGGACGACCGGGCCGGGCTGGCCGGCGTCGCCGGCGTGGGTGGCGGCGTCGCGGCGCAGCTGCTCGAACGGCGCGGCGTCGCGGCGGACCGGCTCAGCTGGCG
>NZ_AGUD01000056.1 GCF_000240225.1 Patulibacter medicamentivorans | reverse complement strand
CGACTCGGCCGTCGGGCCGGCGCACGAGCGCGGTCAGGTCGCCTCCCAGCGAGCACTGGTGCGGGTAGGCGACGACCAGCACCGCCGCCGCGGCGAGGGCCGCGTCGATCGCGTTGCCGCCGGCGGCGACGGCCGCCTCGGCCGCGTCGACCGCCCCGCCGTGGGGCGCCGCGACCGCGACCGCCCCGGCGCTGCCCCGGCCGCGACTCACGCCGCGCTCGCCAGCGGTCGCAGGAAGGCACCGCCGGGGGCCGCCTCCGAGCCGCGCAGCTTGACCGGCAGGCAGACCAGCTCGTAGACGCCGGCGTCGACCTCGCGCAGGTCGACGCACTCGACGATCGCGACCGCCGCCGGGCAGAGGATCAGGTGGGTGTCCCAGGTCGTGTCGCGGGTCGGGCTGTCGATCGTCAGGAAGTCGATCCCGACCAGCCGCACGCCGCGATCGACCAGCAGCTGGGCGCCGTCGGGCGCGAGCCCGACCCAGAAGTCGGGCTTCTCCGTCTCTTGAAGCGCGGTCGCCGAGTTGCGGGTCTTCAGCAGCACCCGCGGCTCGTCGCCGAGCCCGGCCGCCAGCAGGTCGGCGGCGGTGACCTCGGTCTCGACGGCGGTCAGGTCGAGGACCCGGGCCTCGCCGATCAGGACGTCGAGGCCGAGCTCGTCGATCGGGGCGCCGCCGTCGTCGAAGTGCAGCCCGGCGTCGACGTGGAGCCCGGTGTGCGAGCCGATGTCCCAGCGGGTGACGTTGCAGCGATCGCCGCGATCGAGCGACTCGACGACCTCGCGGACCGGCCGCCGCCCCCAATGGAGCATGCCGTCGTGGACCGGGACCGAGACGTCCTGGGCCGGCGCCAGGTCGCCGGACGGCAGCGGCCGCAGGACCACCCGGGCCGGCGCGGCCTCGGCGTCGATGATCGGCACCGGCAGGCAGAGCAGCTCGTAACGGCCGGCCGCAACGCCGGCCAGGTCGACCTGCTCGATCGTCGTGATGCCGGCGGCCGAGAGGACGTAGTGGGCGTCGAACGTCTTGTCGCGCCCCGGCGCCTCGATCGTGAAGAAGTCGATGCCGACCAGCCGCACGCCGCGATCGACCAGCAGCTGCGCCGCCTCCGGCGCCAGGCCGACCCAGTGCTCCGGGATCTCGGTCCCCCGCAGCGGCCCGTCGGAGTTGCTGGTCCGCAGCAGCACCCGCGGCTCGTCGCCGAGCCCGGCCGCCAGCAGGTCGGCGGCGGTGATCTCGCTCTCGACGGCGGTCAGGTCGAGGACCCGCGCCTCGCCGACCAGCAGGTCGAGCCCGAGCGCCCCGATCGACGCCCCGCCCGCCGCGGTGTGCAGCGGCGCCTCGACGTGGGTCCCCGTGTGCGCGCCCATGTACCAGCGGGTCACGTTGCCGGGATCGCCGTCGGCGATCCGCTCCATGTACCGGCTCTCGGGCTGGCGTCCGGGATGCAGCATCCCGGGGAAGACGGACATGGAGATATCGATCGCGGTCACGGAGAGCTCCTCTAGTTGGATCCTACCGTAGCAAGAATGGATCCATCTTAGGGATGGATCGGTCGTCGCCGCAGCGCTTGGTAGGTTGGCATCCGATTCAGGGAGCCATGGATACATCGTGCTCCCCGCCCGTCCCGACGCACGCACCGCGACCCATGAGCAACGACACCGAGCCCGCCCCACGCAGCGCCCTGGTCGACGAGATCGCATCGCAGATCCGCGCACGGATCATGTCCGGCGAGATCGCGATCGGCGCCCAGCTGCGCCAGGCCGAGCTCGCCAACGAGCTCGGCGTCAGCCGCACGCCGATCCGCGAGGCGCTGCGCCAGCTGCAGACCAGTGGCCTGATCGAGGTCGTGCCCAACCGCGGCGCCGTCGTCCGGGTCCCGGTCCCGTGGGAGGTCCGCGAGGCCTACCAGGTACGCGCGCAGCTGGAGGGCTTCGCGACCGAGCTGGCCGTCAAGCGGATCTCCGACGCCGAGATCGCGACGCTGCGCGAGGCCAACGAGACGATGCGCGAGGCGACCGTCCATCCGCCGGCCCTGCAGCCGGGCGAGGAGCCGCCGACCACGACGGCCAACGACGTCTTCCACACGACGATCCACCAGGCCTCGGGCAACCAGCGGCTCGCGCGGACGATCAACGAGATCAACGAGACCTTCCCGCGCAACGTCTCCTGGCTCGTGCTCCGCGACGACCAGCGCCACCGCGAGCAGAACGTCCGCGAGCACGAGCGGATCCTCGAGGCGATCGTCGCCGGCGACGGCGAGCGCGCCCGCCGCGAGATGGTCGAGCACGTCGTCGGCGCCGGCGAGCACCTGGCCCGCTGGTACGAGCGGCGCTCGGCGACGGTCTTCGTCGGCTGACGCCGGCCCCGGCTCAGCCCACGATCGCCGAGGCCGGCTGGCGCGGGTCGGCGCCCGCGTGCAGGAACCCGGACGTCCGGTCGCGGACGATCGCCTCGACCGCCGCCGCGTCACGGGTGAAGGCGGGCCAGCGGCCGACCACGTGCCCGCGCCGCTCCAGCTCGGCCAGGGTCGGCTCGTCGAAGCGGTCCTCGACCAGCAGCCGGTCCGGCAGGTAGTCGAACGGGGCGAACGAGTTCGGGAAGCTCCAGGTCGAGAACCGCGGCGCGTTGATCGCCTGCTGCAGGTCCATCCCGAAGTGGAAGCGGTTGAGCAGCACCTGCAGCATCGCCTGGACCTGCATGTCGCCGCCGGGGCAGCCGAACGGCATCACCGAGCCGTCGTCGAGCAGCGCGATCGCCGGGTTCGGCGTCAGCCGCGGGCGCTTGCCCGGCGCGACCCCGGCGGGATGGCGCGGATCGGGGCGCGACTGGAGGCCGCGGAGCGAAGGCACGATCCCCGTGCCCGGGATCACCGGCGAGGTCGAGGCGCCGTCCGAGGGGGTCGCCGAGAACGCGTTGCCCCAGCGGTCGACGACGCAGACGTACGAGGTCCCGCCCTCCTTCGGCTCGGCCTCCCCACCGACGCCGCCCTCGCCCACGACCGCGGGCGCGTCCAGCCGCGAGGGCGCCGGCAGCGACTGCGACTCCCCGAACAGCGCCGGCGGCAGGCCCGGCGCGGCCCGCTCGCGGTTGATCGCGCGGGCACGGGCGTCGGCGTGCGCGGGCGACAGCAGCCGCTCGAGGTCGACGTCGACGAACGCCGGGTCGCCGTAGTGGTGCTCGCGGTCGGCGAAGACCCCCTTCAGCGCCTCGACCACCAGGTGCACGTAGTCGGCCGAGTTGTGGTCGAGGCCATCGAGCCCGGCGGCCTCCAGCACCAGCAGCGCCTGGGCGAGCATCGGCCCCTGGCACCAGGGGCCGCAGGTCAGCAGCTCGAGGTCGCGCCAGCGGGTCACGACCGCGGGCTCGTAGCGGCAGCGGAACGCGGCCAGGTCCTCGCGCGTCAGGTAGCCGCCGTGCTGCTCGTGATAGGCGACGATCCGCTCGGCGATCTCGCCGCGGTAGAAGACCGCGCGGGCCGCTTCGAGGCCGGCTTCGCGGGTCCCGCCGGCCGCCTGCTCACCGTCGACCATCGCCTGCAGGGTCGCCGCCAGGTCGGTCTGCACGAACCGCTCGCCGACCCGCGGCGGACGGCCCTCGGGCAGGTAGATCGCCGCGTTGGCGGGCCACCGGCGGTAGCCGGCCTGGCGGGCGGCGATCCCCTCGGCGATCAGCGGGAAGATCGCGAAGCCGTCGCTCGCGAGCCGGATCGCGGCGGCCGCGATCTCGCCGAAGGTCATCGTCCCGTGGTCGCGCAGGGCCGTGATCCAGGCGTCCGGCGCTGCGGGCGTGACGGTCCGCAGCAGGCCGGTCGGGATCGTCCCGTCGTGCTCGCGGACGAAGAGGTCGGCGGGGATCCCGCGCGGCCAGACGCCGAGGCCGTCGATCGTCACCACCTGCCCGTCGGCGGTCCGGATCATGATCGGCGCGACTCCGCCGAAGTTGACCTCGTCGGCGTGCAGGACGGCGAGCGCGATGCCGGCGCAGCAGCCGGCGTCGATCGCGTTGCCGCCGGCTTCGAGGATCGCGAAGGCCGCCGCCGAGGCCAGGTGGTGGCCGGAGGAGACGGCGTGGCGGCTGCCGGTCAGCGACGTGCGCGGGGCGAGCCAGGTGGCGTCCGAGGCGGGCATGGCGCCACGCTATCAGCCATACGCATCCAATCTGTCGCTGTTAGGATCCAATCCGTGTCGCTGAGCGCCCCGCTCCCTCCGGTCCACGTCGTGGCCGGCCCGGTCCTGACGATGGACCCCGCCCGGCCCCGCGCCGAGGCGTTCGCCGTCGCCGACGGCACCGTCGTCGCCGTCGGCGGCCGCGAGCAGGCGCTGGCGGCCTGCCCGCCGGGAACGCCGGTGGTCGAGCCGGCGGCCCGGGCGATCGTGCCCGGGCTGATCGACGCCCACCTGCACCTGCAGTGGACGGGCCTGAAGCTGCTGCGGCTGCTCGGCGACCGCCCGTTCGCCGTCGACGAGGCGCTCGAGGCGCTCGACGGCGATGCCTTCGGCGATCCCTGGCCGGGCCCGCCGCCGACCCTCGAGCAGCGGCTGGCGGGCCTGCGGCTGGCGCAGCCGCTGCTCCACCGGCTGGGCCTGACCGGCGTCGTCGATCCCGCGGCGACCGCCGCCGAGCTGGCCGCTTACCAGGAGTGCCACCGCCGCGGCGAGCTGACGATCCGCGTCACGGCGATGCCCCACCCCGACCTCTCCGACGGCGCGGCGGCGGCGATCGAGCGGCTCTCCGGGCTCGGCGTCCGGACCGGCTTCGGGGACGAGCGCCTGCGCCTCGGCGGCATCAAGGTCTACTTCGACGGCGTCGGGATGGCCGGCACCGCGCTGCGCCGCGAGCCGTGGCCCGGCGACCCCGACGGCTCGCGCGGATGGCAGCGGATCGACGACGAGGAGCTCGCGCTGATCGCCGGCTTCTGCGCGCGCGAGCGGTGGTCGCTCGGGGTCCACGTCGTCGGCGGCGGCGGCATCGACGCGGTCCTCGACGCCTTCGCCGCCGCCGATCGCCGGTGGCCGATCGGCGACCTCCGCTTCAGCCTGATCCACGCCTACCTCGAGCCCTCGCCGCAGAACATGCGCCTGGCCCGCGAGCTGGGCGTGGTCGTCGCCGCGCAGCCCTCGATCCAATGGGTCAACGGGCCCGGGCTGGTGACGCGGCTCGGCCCGGCGGCGGCCGCCTCCAACCCGCTGCGCGCGTGGCACGATGCGGGCGTGGCGGTCGCCGGCGGATCCGACGGGCCGGACTTCCCCCTCGACCCGCGGCTGGGCCTCTGGCAGGCGCGCACGCGCCGGGTCCGCGACGCGCCCGAGCCGCTCGGCCCCGAGCAGGCGCTGACCGCCGCCGAGGCGCTGCGGATGTACACCAGCGGCGCCGCCCACGCCTGCTTCGGCGAGCGGCGCCAGGGCACGATCCGGCCCGGCGCCGCGGCCGACTGGACCGCGCTCTCGGTCGACCCGCTGCGCGCCCCGGCCGCCGACCTGCGGCAGGCGACGGCGACCGCCACCGTCGTGGCCGGCATGCTCGTGGCGACCGGCCGGGCCCCTGCCCCGGCCGCGCCCACCACCACCGACCACCGCGACCGGGCGATCCGATGACCAAGAACCCCGCTCCACTGCCGGCCGAGGCCGAGCTGATCGTCGTCGGCGGCGGAACCGCCGGGGCGGTCGTCGCCGCGCGCCTGGCCGAGCGCGGGGTCGACGTGCTGCTGCTGGAGGCCGGCCCCGACCCCGGTCCGCTCGGTGACCCGCGCTGGCCCGCCGACCTGGTCGACGCGACGCGGCTCGGCCACTCCTGCGACTGGGGCTTCGACTCGGGCGACAGCTACCCCGACCAGACCATCCGCTTCGAGCGCTCGCGGATCCTCGGTGGCTGCTCGACCCACAACGGCGCGGTCCAGACCTGGGGCCACCGCCGCGACTACGACGACTGGGCGGCCGCGGGCAACCCCGGCTGGGCGACCGACGACCTGCTGCCGCTGTTCCGGCGCGCCTCGGAGCAGCTGCGGGTCACGACCTACGCGATCGACGAGCTGACCCCGTGGCAGGAGGCCTGGCGCGCCGCCGGCCCCGCGGTCGGGCTGCCGCAGCTGGCCGACCTCAACGACCTCGACGAGACGGTCGGGTTCGCTCCCGAGTCGGTCAACGTCGTCGAGGGCGGCGTCCGCTTCAACAACGCCTTCGCCTACCTGGACCCCGTCCGCGGGCGCCCGAACCTGCGGATCGTCGGCGACGCCCTCGTCGACCGGCTGCTGGTCGAGGACGGTCGTGCCGTCGGCGTCGTCGTCCGCCACGGCGGCGCGCCCGTCGAGGTCCGCGCCGCCCGCACCGTGCTCGCCGGCGGCACGTTCTGCTCGCCGGCGGTGCTGCTGCGCTCCGGCGTCGGCCCCGCCGCCGACCTCCGCGCGCTCGGGATCCCGGTCGTCGCCGACCGGCCCGGCGTCGGGGCGAACCTCCACGACCAGCCGTTCGTGCTGCTGACGTGGGAGGGATCGGACGAGATCGCCCGCGCGATGGACGCGGCCGCCGCCCGTGGCTGGGCGCCCGACGAGCAGGTGATGGCGAAGGCCGCGTCGAGCTTCGACCCCGGCCTCTTCGACCTCCACCTGCTGCCCTACAGCCCGACCCACATCGGCGACGGGCGGACCTGGCACGCCGGCGCCGGCTGCCTGCTGCCGCGCTCGCGGGGACGGGTGGCGCTGGTCGACCGCGACCCGGAGACGCTGCCGACGGTCGACCACGGCTTCCTGACCGACGAGCAGGGGCACGACGTGCGCGTGCTGGCCGAGGGCGTGGCGCTGCTGCGCGAGCTGGCCGCCCAGCCGCAGCTGGCGCGGCTGCTGGGACGCGAGCGCACGCCCGGTCCGGCGACCGCCTCGCTGGCCGAGATCGAGGCCCACCTGCGACACAACATCGACAGCTACTGGCACCCGGTCGGCAGCTGCCGGATGGGACCGGCCGGCGATCCGACCGCCGTCGTCGACGCCCGCGCCGAGGTCCACGGGCTGCCCGGCTGCTTCGTCGCCGACTGCTCGCTGATGCCGACGATCCCGCGCGCCACGACGGCGATGCCGGCGACGGTGATCGGCGAGCGGGTCGCCGAGCTGCTGCTCGAGCCGGCGGCCTGAGCCGCCCGCGAGCGGCCGATCCGGGACGCGGGTCGCCGGCGGCGGCTCCGCGACGCCCGGCCGGACGCGGCTCAGCCGGCCGCGCCGAACTGCCGATCGAGCATCAGCGCCGGGTCGAGGAAGGCCAGGTCGGGCCGCTCCTCGCCGGTCGCCAGGTCCGCCAGCGCGGCCCCGATCGCGGGACCGAACTTGAAGCCGTGGCCGGAGCAGGCGGCGGCCACGAGGACCTGCGGCCGGTCCGGCAGCGCGCCGACGGCGAAGCGGTTGCGCGGAGCCATCGTGTAGCGGCAGGAGAGCGCCTCCTGACAGTCGCCGTCGACGGCGGGCAGGAACCGCCGCAGCAGTCCCCGCAGCAGCTCGACCTCGTCGGCCGAGACCGGCTCCCGGGGGCGGTCGAGGTCGTCGGGCGGCCCGTCGTCGAGGCCGACCTTGACCCCGCGGCCGCCGAACGCCCCGAAGCCGTAGAGCAGCCCGACCTCGGGCACGTCGACGGAGAAGGCGCCGAGCGCCGGCGCGGTGACCACGTCCGGGGCGCTGGAGCCGAAGTGCGCGTTGACGATCCGGATCACGCGCAGCGCGGGAGCCAGCTCGGGGACCAGCGCGCCGGTCCACGGCCCGGCGCAGATCACCAGCCGCTCGGCCAGCACCCGCCCGGCCGGGGTGTGGACCGCGACGCCCTCGCCGTCCGGCGCCCAGGCGACGACCGGCGACGCGTCCCGGCGCTCGACGCCGGCCCGCGCGCCGAGCGCGCCCAGGGCCGCGAGCGCCTCCGGCACGTCGATGATCCCGGCCTGCGGGTCGTGGACGGCCTCGAAGCCCTCGTCGAGTCGCAGCGCCGGGAAGATCGCCGCCGCCTGCTCGGGGTCGACGGCGGCGCAGCCGGGGCCGCGCAGCCCGCCGGGGCCGCCGGCCGGACGGGCGAAGAGGCCGCCGACGGTCGTCACGAGCGGGCGGCCCGCGGCGTCGGCCAGCTCGTCCCAGGCGCCGAACGCGCGGTCGACCAGGCCGTCCCAGGCCGCCGACGGGTAGGCGCGGCGGATCATCCGGGTGCGGCCGTGCGAGGAGCCCTCGAGGTGGCCGCCGCGCAGCCGCTCCAGCGCCAGCACCCGCAGCCCGCGGCGGGCCAGCTGCCAGGCCGCGGCGCTGCCGTGGATCCCGGCTCCGACGACGACCACGTCGATCCGCTGGACGCCGCCGCGGAACGGCGCGCGGGCGGGGGCCGTGGTCGTGGTCGCGCCGGCGGTCCCCGCGGCGTCCGGGGGCTGCGCGCCCGGGGTCGCCGGCGGGACCAGCGGCGCGCGTCCGTTGCGCGATCCGCCGCCCCGCAGCACCCGCTCGAGCGCGTCGATGTCGTCGACGTCGTTGTAGACGTGGAAGGAGGCGCGGACGACGGCCTCGAGCCGTCGCGGCGCCATGTCCCACTGGCCGTGGCCGGCCGGCACCGGGACGACGTGGACGCCCAGCTCCTGCAGCGCCTGCTGCGTCGCCCGCGGGTCCTCGCCGTCGCGCACGAAGGTCACGATCCCGCCGACGGCGCCGGCCGGGTCGGTGACGGTGACCCCCGGCAGCTGCGTCAGCCGCTCGCGCAGGGCCTGCCCGAGCCGCGTCACGTGGGCCGCGACCGCGTCGACGCCGAGCGCGCGGGCCTCGGCGATCGCGACCCCCAGGCCCAGCCGCAGCGCGTGCGACGTCTCCCAGGTCTCGAAGCGGAGCGCGGTGTCGCTCAGCTCGAAGGCGTGCTCGCCCGACCAGCGGGCGCCGCGGACGTCGGGAGCGGGCGGGCGGATCCGGCCGCGGAGGTCGGCGTCGACGTAGAGGAACCCGGTTCCGCGCGGCCCGCGCAGGAACTTGCGGCCGGTGGTGAAGAGCGCGTCGCAGCCGATCTCGCGCACGTCGACCGGCAGGTGCCCGACGCTCTGGGTCGCGTCCAGCAGGTACGGGACGCCGGCCGCCCGCGCCAGCCGCCCGACCTCGGCCGCCGGCTCCAGCAGCCCCGAGGAGGTCGGGATCTGCGCGATCGTCACCAGCGCCGCCGGCCGCTCCAGGGCCCGCTCGAGCGCGGCGACGTCGACGTGACCGGCCGCGTCGCGCGGCAGCACCTCGAGCTCGATCCCGCGGGTCCGCTCGAGCTCCAGCAGGTTCAGCGCCGAGCTGACGTAGCTCGAGCGCGCCGCCAGGATCCGGTCCCCCGGGCCCAGCTGCAGGGCGTCGATCATCCGCTGCCAGCCGACCGTCGCGCTCTCGACGAGCGCGATGTCGTCGCGCTGCCCGCCGATCAGCCGCGCGGCCTGGTCGTAGACCGCGTCGAGCCGCTCGCGGGCCGCCGCCGCGGCCTCGTAGCCACCGATCCGCGACTCCAGGTCGAGGTGCTCGACGACCGCCTCGAGCACCGTCGAGGTCGGCAGCGCAGCCCCCGCGGCGTTCAGGTGCCGCGCCCCGAAGACGCCCGGCGTGCGGGCGCGCTCGGCGGCGACGTCGATCGCCGGGGACGTGGCGGAGCTGATGCCGCGATCGTCGGAGAGCACCTCGCTCATCGGTCGCCGAGACCCTCCCCCGTGCGCCGCAGGCGGGCGCGATCGGGCAGCTCGCGGCGGCCCATCAAGCAACGCTCGCGATCGGGGGATGGGCAACGAGAACGACCATGGGATCCGAACTGTATCATTTTGGATCCATCACCTCCCGAAACCCGTTCGACCAGCCCGGAGGCGGAGCGTGCGGCCTGGCTCGACACCCATGGGAACATCGTACCCCGTAATGGATACATCTCAAAGGTCGTTGTATCCAGATCTGCCCCAAAAGCGTCCTTCTGACGTCCGTCCCCCACGCCGCGACCGCGCGACGCCCTCCGCGCGGTGACCCCCGAGACCAGCCTCGGCCGCGGCTTCTGGGCGATCTTCGCCGCCTCGCTGCTGATCTGCATGGCGAACGGCGCGTCGACCCCGGTGCTGCCGCTGTTCGTCGAGTCGCGGCTGGGCGGGGACGCGGCGACGGTCGGGCTGGTCGTCGGCTCCTCCTCGATCGTCGCGGTGGCCGTGCGGCCGCTGCTGGGGCTCCTGACCGACCGCTACGGCCGGCGCAGGCTCTCGATCGCCGGCGCCGCCTGCGCCGCGACCGGCGTGCTGCTGCTGGCCGTCGCGACCAGCGTCGCCAGCGGCACCGGCGGGCGCGTGCTGTTCGGCCTCGGCGGCGCGGCGATCAACACCGCGGTCACCACCTGGATCATCGACACCGCCGCGCGCCACGCCCGCGGCCGGGCGCTGAGCGTGTTCGGGATCAGCATCTGGATCGGCCTCGCGCTCGGCCCGCAGCTGGGCCAGACCGCGCTCCACCTCGGCGGCTACCGCGCGGTCTGGATCACCTGCGCGGCGCTCGCGATCGCGGCGCTGCTGTGCCTGCTGCCGCTGCCCGAGCCGGCGATCGAGCGCCACGCCGACGAGGACCGGGCGCCGCGGCGCTGGCGGACCGCGACCCGCGCGGTGCTGCGACCCGGGGTCGTCGGCGCGCTGGCCTGGTCGGGCGAGGGCGCGATCCTCGCCTTCCTCGTGCTGCACCTGGAGCACCGCGGGCTGCCCTCGACCGGCGTGCTCAGCGCCGCCAGCGTCTTCACGCTCTTCGCCA
Organism: Patulibacter medicamentivorans; assembly: GCF_000240225.1. Taxonomy (GTDB): domain Bacteria; phylum Actinomycetota; class Thermoleophilia; order Solirubrobacterales; family Solirubrobacteraceae; genus Patulibacter; species Patulibacter medicamentivorans. Next base: position 9,159 of record NZ_AGUD01000056.1, on the reverse strand, counting down.
TCAGCGTGATCGGCGCGCGGATCCTGCTCGGGCGGCTGCCCGACCGGATCGGCCCGACCCGCGCGGCGACGATCGCGCTGCTGGCGATCGGCGCCGGCCTGACCGTGCTCGCCGCCGCCTCGTCGATCGCCGTCGCCGCCATCGGCGCCGTCCTGCTCGGGTTCGGCTTCGCGCCGCTCTACCCGGCGCTGGCGATGCTGGCGACCGCGCGGCTGGCGCCGACCCAGCGGGCGACGGGGCTCGGCGTCTACCTGGCGTTCCTCGACCTCGGGATGGCGATCGGGTCGATCGGCGGCGGGGTGCTGGCCGGCTGGCAGGGCGAGGCCGCCGCGCTCTACGGCGCGGCCGCCGCGCAGCTGCTGGGCCTGGCGCTGCTGGCCGCGGGCGCGCGGCGCCACGCCCCCGCGCCGGCCTGAGCCCGTTCAGCGGTCGAGCAACCGCGCCGGGTTCGCGACCAGCATCCGGTCGATCGACGGCTGCGGGACGCCGCGGCGCAGCAGCTCGGGCACGATCCGCCGCAGCAGGTGGTCGTAGCCCATGCCGCCGTAGGCCCGCAGCTGGGTCTTGGTCCAGACCGAGCAGCCCAGCACGCAGCGATCGTCGAGGTCGCCGGCGAGGATCTCCACGATCGCGTCCAGCCGCTCGGCGTCGGTCGGGTCCTTGTAGCCGCCGCGGTAGTAGGCCTCATTGCCGAAGCACCACTCGAGCGTCGCGCCGGCGCCGGCCAGCTCGCGCAGGTAGCCCAGGTCGACGTACTCGTCGACGTTGCCGAAGATCACCTGCGACGCCGGGCAGCCGGCGGCGCCAAGCAGCTCCAGCACCTCGACCCCGCGCTGGACGCTCGGGTCGAGCCGGATCACGATCGCGGCCCCGGTCCGCCCGGCGGCGGCGCCGGTCGCCTGCAGCACCCGCCGCTCGGACGCGGTGATCGGCTCGCTCGTCCCGACGATCCCGAGGATCCCGGCCCGGAAGCCGGCGTCCTCGAGCTCGTCGTCGAGCGCCGCGACGAAGCGATCCGCGAGCGCGTCGTCCGAGAGCCCGGCGATCCACGGCGGATGCGGCCGGTCCAGGTAGACCCCGACCCCGGCGACGACGTGCATCCCCGAGCCGCGGGCGATCTGCGGCAGCGCGGCCGGGCGGCTCCCCAGCCCCCACGAGGTCAGGTCGACCACCGTCCGCTGCCCCAGCGACGCCGCGCCGGCCAGCTCGGCGACCGCCAGGGCGGGGTCGTCGAGGACCAGGTTGTCCTCGAGCGCCAGCAGGTTCCAGCGCAGGAAGCCGAGGTTCTCGATCGTCACCTCGCGGACCTCCGGCAGCGGCTCGCGGGCCGGCGCGTGCAGCACCCGCGCGTCCGACAGCAGGTGCTCGTGCATCGACGTCGGCCCCAGCTCCGCGGCCGGGATCGGGCCGAGGACGGTCTCGATCATGCCGCGATCGTCAGGTCCGCCGAGACCAGCGGCGGCTCCGACTCGACGTCCTCGGGCACGACGTGCAGGTCGCACCCGTCGTTCAGCGCCAGCTCGATCGTCGTCCCGGGGGCGATCGTCGTCGGGTCGGTGCTGGCGGGCAGCGTGACGATCATCGCGCCGACCTCGTCATGGACGACGTCGAGCCGGTAGCGGGTGCCCTGGAAGCTCGCGGTCGTCACCCGTACCGACAGCCGCGGCGCGGAGCCCGGCAGGTCGCCGCCGAGCGCGAAGTCCTCGGGCCGCAGGACGGCGGTGCCGCTGCGGGCGCCGACCCCGGTCCCGAAGCCGGCCAGCCGCCCGTCGCGAACCGCCACCAGGTTCGTCTCGCCCAGGAAGCGGGCGGCGAAGAGCGTCGCCGGCCGCCGGTAGAGGGCCTCCGGCGTGTCGATCTGCTCGACGTTGCCGTCGCGCATGATCGCCACGCGGTCGGACATGGTCATCGCCTCGGTCTGGTCGTGGGTGACCGCGACGGTGGTGACCCCGACCTCCTGCTGGATCCGCTTGACCTCGATCTGCATCGTCTCCCGCAGCTGCTTGTCGAGCGCGGCCATCGGCTCGTCGAGCAGCAGCACGCTCGGCGACGGCGCCAGCGCCCGGGCGAGCGCGATCCGCTGCTGCTGGCCGCCGGAGAGCGAGCGGACCGGCCGGTCGGCCGTGCCCGGCAGCTGGACCAGCTCGAGCATCTGCTCGGCGACGGCGCGCCGCTTGGCCTTGTCGACCTTGCGGGTCAGGAGCGGGAAGGCGACGTTCTCGCCGACCGTCATGTGCGGGAAGAGCGCGTAGGACTGGAAGACCAGGCCGATGTCGCGATCGTGCGGCGGCCGCTTCTCGACCGGCTGCTGGTCGAAGCGGACGTGCCCGCCCGAGGTCGGCACCAGGCCGGCGATCACGTTCAGGGTCGTGGTCTTGCCCGACCCCGACGGGCCCAGGAGCGTCAGGAACTCCCCCGGAGCGATGTCCAGGGAGACCCCGTGCAGGATCTCGTTGCCGCCCAGGGCGACCCGGACGTCCTCCAACGTCAGCTGCACGCTCATGCGTTGCCTCCTCGGCGAGCGGCCGTTCCACGGCCCATGATCAGGCTTCCGATGCCCAGGACGAGGATCGCCAGCATGGTGATCATCGTGGACACCGCGGAGAGGGTCGGGGCGATCGACTCCGACGCCTCGCGGTAGAGCTGCTGGGCCAGGGTCGTCTGGTCGACCGGCGACAGGAAGATCGCCAGCGTCGCCTCGTCGAAGCAGGTGGCGAACGCGAACACCCAGCCGCCGATGATCGCCGTCTTGATCAGCGGCAGCTCGATCCGCCAGAGGATCGTCGGCCACCGCGCCCCCATCGTCGACGCCGCGCTCGAGAGCCGCGGGTCGACGTTGGCCAGGGCCCCGGCGACGACCACGTAGACCAGCGGGAAGGTGATCGTCGCCTGCGCCAGGATCAGCGGCAGGGTCGTGTCGGCCAGCCCCGACGGCAGCTTCAGGAACAGGTGGTAGATCCCCAGCGCGTAGGAGACGTAGGGGATCGCCAGCGGCATGATGAAGAGGCTCCGCATCACGCGCGAGGTCCGCCCCTGCATCAGCCGCCGCATCCCGAGCGCGGTCGCGGTGCCCATCACCGTCGACAGCAGGCTGGCGAAGAGGCTGACCCGCAGCGAGACCATGATCGGCCCGGTCCAGGTGTCGTCGTCGAAGACGGCCCGGTACCACTGCAGCGAGAAGCCCTTCGGCGGGAACTCGAGCAGCTGGCCGGCCGTCCACGACGTCGGGACGACGATCGCCAGCGGCACCAGCATGAAGAGCCCGAGGACGACCCCGAGGACGAGGAACGGGATCCGGGCCAGGCCGAGCCCGTCGCGCAGCTCGCGATCCATCATCGTCCCCACTGCTCGCTGACCTTGAAGACGCGGTCGGCGGCGACGTAGACGACGATCACCACCGCCAGCAGGACGAGGCTCATCGCCGCCGCCGTGCTGGTCTCGCCCGGGGTGTTGAAGGACGCGCCGATCAGGCTGGCGACCATCGGGCCGGTCGGACTGCCGAGCAGCTGCGGCGTCACGTAGAAGCCGAGCGACATCACGAAGACCAGCACCGCGCCGGCCATGATCCCCGAGCGCAGCTGCGGGAGGACGACCTTGCGGAGCGTCAGCAGCGGCCCGGCGCCGAGCACCCGGGCCGCCCGCAGGTGCATCGGGTCGAGCTGGCGGATCGCCGCGTAGACCGGCAGCACCACGTAGGGCAGCATCACGTGGACCATCGCCGGGTAGGCCGCCGCGGTCTTCTGGAAGACCTCGACCGGCGCGTCCCGCAGCCCGAGCCCGTGGAGCACCGAGTAGATCGGCCCCTGCGGCAGGTACAGCAGCATCCAGCCGTAGGTGCGGACGAGCAGCGAGGTCCAGAAGAGCGTGAAGAGCGCGATCAGCAGCGCGATCGCGACGCCCTTCGGCGCGATCGCCAGCGCCATCGCGTAGATCGTGCCGAAGATCAGCGTCAGCACCGAGACCGTCGCCGCCAGCACCAGCGTCCGCCAGATCGAGGCGCGGAAGATCTCGTCGCCGAGCGCCTTGCTGAAGCCCGAGTCCTGCAGCGCCAGGTAGACCAGGAACCCGAGCGGGACGACCAGCAGCAGGACCAGGAACGTGACCGGCGGCACGAGCAGCCAGAGCGCGCCGTTGCCGCCGAGCGCGCCCCGCAGCGGACTCGCGAGGCGGCCGCCGGCCGGCACCGTGGCCGTCGCCGTGGTGTCGTTCATGAATACAATCCTAGCATCTTTGGATCCATTCCTGCGCAGGTTCGGGTTCGAGCGGCCCGGCGACGGCCGTGCTCAGCCCGCGAACAGCTTCTTGTTCGCGTCCTGCAGGTTGCCCTCGTTGTCGGCCAGCCACTTGATGTCCGGGGCGACGACCGTCCGTCCGGGGGCGTTGGGCAGCGCCGACGCCTCGGCCTTGCTCATCGCGTCGAAGGCGGCCTTCGACGGCGGTCCGTAGTTGGTGAGGACCGCGAACTCGGCCTGCCGCTCCGGCTGGGCGCAGAACGCCGCCAGCGCCTGGACCGCATCCATGTTCGGCGCGTCGGGCATCGTGTTCATCCCGTTCGGCTGCAGGATCGGCGTCATCGTCCAGCGCACGTCGACCGAGATGCCCTTGCCCTGGAGCGCCTTCCACATCCCGTTGGGCCCGAACGAGAGCGCGACGGTCTTCGACGTCAGGAAGGACTGCGCCTGCGGGAACTGGTCGTAGAAGACCAGGTCGTCCCAGATCGTCTTGATCTTGGCGTCGGCCCGCTCGATGTCGATCGGGTAGATCTCGTCGGGCGCCACGCCGAGGGCGAGCAGCGCCGCCTCGCGCGTGCCGGGCGTGTAGTCCTTGCCCGGCCACGAGCGCTTGCCCGGGAACTTCTTGGTGTCGAAGAAGTCGGCCCAGGTCTGCGGACCCGCCCCGCTGAAGGTGCCCTTCAGCGACGCCGGCACGTAGGCGACGTAGAACGACTGCCACATGTAGGGCTGGAACTCGGCCGGGATCAGGTCCTCGTAGGCGATCGACGGCACCTTCGGGAGCGGCTTCTTGCCCTCCTGCTGCGCGGTCAGCGCCTCCGCCGCCGAGCCGTGGAAGGCGTCCCACTTCGCCGGGACCTCGCCGGCCAGCATCTGGTTGCCGAGCCGCCCGGGGATATCGGCCGAGACCACGCGGACGCCGGTCCGCTCGGTGAAGGGATCCCAGAAGGCCTTCTTGCGGGCGGCCTCGGTGGTGCCGCCGTAGTTGCCGATCACGACCTGCTTGGAGGTGATCCCGTCCAGCAGCTTCTTGAGCTCCGGCGATTCGGCGGCGGCCGACGCCGCCTTGGTGGTGGTACCCGAGCCGTCGCTCCCGCAGGCGGCCAGCAGGGTCGGGCCGAGCGCCAGGGCGCCGGCCCCGAGACCGGCTCGCCGCAGCAGGCCGCGTCGGGTGAGGTCGGATTCGCTACGTCGATTCATCGTCTTCCCCTCGAGACCGGCCGAGGCCCCACGCTCAGGAGAGCCGGGAGCTCGATGCCAGGTCATTGCTGTCGCGCGTCTTTGGATCCATCAGGCAAGAGAATGGATCCACAATCGGTCGGGAGCCTAACCCGACCGACGCTGCGGGGCAAGCTCCCGTTGTCCAAACCGCCACCCGTCGACCCTCGCCAAGCGGCGAGCAGCTGGGTGGGAAGGCGGCGACGAGCGGCGGGGAACGGACGCACCCGTCGCGCGCGGGGGCGCCGAAGGGGGACGGAGAACACCATACGAGACGTCCATGGATCCATAAATTCGACAGCTGGATCCATGGCTCAGCCTAGCGTCCGGCGTGACGGGGAGCAAACGGCGCCACCGCCAGGGCGGCGCCGATCCGATCACGCGTCGCGGTCGGGGTCCGGGAGCGCGTCCACGTCGCGCCGCGGCCCCCGGACCCCGTCGCGGAACTCCCGCATGCCGGCCCCGAGCGAGCGCCCGGTCTCGGGCAGCCGCTTGGCGCCGAAGAGGACCAGGGCGATCAGCAGGACGATGGCGATCTCGGCAGGACCGAAGGGCATGGGAGCTCCGCTTCCGTGGCAGGTATGGGCGATCTACTGTATCCGATACCAAGAAGAACGGATACAATCTGCCCATGACTGCCCCGCCGCGTCCGCTGATCGTCACCGGCGACGTCATCACGATGGATCCGTCGCGGCCGCGGGTCGCGGCGGTCGCGATCGTCGACGGCCGGATCGCCGCGACCGGCACCGTCGACGAGGCCCGCGCCGCCTGCCCGGCGGGAACGGCCACGCTCGAGCTGCCCGGCACCGTGGTCCCGGGGCTGATCGACTCCCACGTCCACATGCTCTGGGGCGGCCGCGACCTGGGGCGGCTCGACGTCTCCGGCGCCCGCAGCGTTCCGGAGCTGCTCGACGCGGTCGCCGGCTACGCCGCGGACCACCCGCAGCAGCCGTGGCTGGCGGGCTCGGCCGGCCTCGACCCCGAGGACCTGGCCGAGGGGCGCTTCCCGACCCGCGCCGAGCTCGACGCCGTCACCGACGGCCGCCCCCTGTTCCTCGACCGCCGGGCGCACGACGCGCTCGTCAACGGCGCCGCCCTCGACGCGGCCGCGATCGATCGCGACACGCCCGACCCGGTCGGCGGCGTGATCGAGCGCGACGCCGCCGGCGAGGCCACCGGCCTGCTGGTCGAGCGGCCGGCGATGGAGCTGATCGAGCGGCTGCTGCCCGCACCGGACCTCGAGCAGCGGCTGCGGTGGCTGGACGCGATCCAGCCGGAGTTCCTCGCGCGCGGGATCACCAGCGTCGTCGACCCCGCGCTGACGATCGACGAGCTGCTGGCGTACCAGGCCGCGGACGAGCGCGGCAGGCTGACCGTCCGCACCACCGCGATGCCGCTCGGCGACGGCGAGGTCGCGCCGGCCGAGGTCGACCGCGCGTTCCGCGCCGCCGGCGTCGACCTCGACCGGCGCGAGGGCGAGCGGCTGCGGATCGGCCCCTGGAAGCTCTTCCTCGACGGCGGCGGCTCGCTCGGGACCGCGCTGCTGCGCGACCCGTGGCCGGGCACCACCGACTACTTCGGCAACCAGACGACCTCGACCGCCGGACTGCGCGCCTACGCCCGCTGGGCGGCGGAGACCGGCGCCGGGCTCGGCGTCCACACCGTCGGCAACGCCGCCGTCGACCTGCTGCTGGACGCGTTCGCCGAGGCCGACGCGGTCCGGCCGATCGCCGGCCTCGGCTTCACGATGATCCACGCCTACCTGTGGCCGACCGGCGAGCAGATGGCGCGCACCCGCGACCTCGGCGTGCTGCTGGCGACCCAGGCGCCGCTGCAGTGGAAGTTCGGCCCCGGGCTGATCCGCCGCTTCGGCGAGGAGGCGGTCGGCGGCGCCCATCCGCTGCGCAGCTGGCTGGCCTCGGGGACCACCGTCGGCGGCGGATCGGACGGGCCCGACCTGCCGTCGCTGGCGCCGCTGTTCGCGTTCTGGCAGATGCAGCGGCGGACGGTCGAGGGTCGCGACGACCCGATCGGCGCCCAGGAGGCGATCACCGCCGAGCAGTCGCTGGCGCTCTACACCACCGGCGCCGCGGTGATCGCCCGCGCCGAGGACCGCGGCCGGCTGGCGCCGGGCTACGTCGGCGACCTGGTCGCGCTCGACGTCGACCCGCTGCGCGATCCGCCCGAGGCCTGCCGCGACGGCCGCGCGCTGGTCACGGTCGTCGGCGGCGAGGTCGTCCACGACGCGCGCTGAGGGCGCGCGGCTCCGTCGCCCCCGAGCCGGGCGGCAAGCCGCTCGGCGGTTCGCCACGCAAGCGCCTCGATCGTCTGGGTCGGGCCGCGTCCGCCGGTCGTCGGGAAGGTCGAGGAGCCGACGATCGCCAGGTCGTCCCGCCCGTGGGCGATGCCGTCCGCGTCGACGACCGAGGTCGCCGGATCGTCGCCCATCCGCGCGCCGCCGTAGAGGTGTGTGCCCAGGGGCTGGGGCACCAGCGGCGCGGTCCAGACCCGCGCGGCGCCCGCCTCGCGCAGCCACTCCCCCATCCGCGCGGCCAGGAAGGCCGCGCGACGGCGATCGTCGACGGCCAGGCCGTGGGTGACCCGCAGCACCGGCCGCCCCAGCGGATCGGCATGGGCCGGGTCGAGGTCGAGCCGGTGGCCGGCGCGCGGCAGCTGCTCGGGCTGGGCCCAGACGCTGCCGACCGACCGACCGTGGTCGGCGGCCCAGCGGCGGGCGGCGGGCGTGCCCGGCCGGATCCCGGGCGGCGGCGCGGTCGCCAGCGGGCCGCCGCCGGGCGCCGTCGGTCCCGTCATCGCGGCCTGCAGCAGCGATCCGCCGACGAAGCCGAGGCCGCGGTGGTCGAACGCGTCGCCGTCGAAGTCCGCGATCGCCGTCGCCTGCGCCGGGGTCCCCGACGCGCGGCCCAGGTCCTCTCCCGCGAACAGGCCGTGGACGAGCAGCACGCTGTGAGCCATGAAGTGGCGGCCGACCTGCCCGCTGCCGTTGGCCAGCCCGGCCGGGAACGCCGGCGAGCGCGAGAGCAGCAGCAGCCGCACGTTCTCGAAGACCGAGGCGGCCAGCACCACCGCGCGGGCCCGCTGCTCGAGCGTCCGCCCCGCGCGGCGATAGCGCACGCCGCGAACCCGGTCGCCGTCGACGAGGACCTCCAGCGCCGTCGCCTCGGAGCGCACCTCGACGGCCCCCGAGGAGACGGCGGCGGCCAGCAGCTCGTCGCTGACCGACCCCGCAGCCGGCGGCGCAAGGGCGTCGCCGCGAAGCGCCGCGGGCGCCGCGAACGGCGTCCAGCCGCGCCGGCGGGCCGCCCCGGCCATCCGCGTGGTCCACGCCGTGGGGGCGAGCGCGCCCGGCAGCTCCCGGCCGCCGGACGCTGCGCCGCCGGCCACCTCCAGCAGCCGCTCGACGCGGTCGTGGTACGGGTCGAGGTCGGCCGCCGTCAGCGGCCAGTCCTCGACCGTCACCTCGGGGTCCAGCGCCCCGGGCCCGTGACCGGCGTCCGTCGCCGAGCGCACCCGCAGGCTCCACGGGTCCAGCCGGTAGCTCTGGGCGGCCGCCAGCCGCTTCGCCCCGCCGATCGCGTTGCAGCCCGCCGGCGGTCCCGGAGCGGGCGTCGCCCGCTCGCCGGCGTGACGGCGGATCGTCGGCGGCGGGGCGGCGATCGGCGAGCGCGCGGCCGGGGTCCCGGGCGCG
>NZ_AGUD01000057.1 GCF_000240225.1 Patulibacter medicamentivorans | reverse complement strand
CGCGATTGCCGCGCCGCCGTCGCGACCGTCGCGACGAGCGCTGGCCACCGTTGCCGTTGCCACCGCCGTTGCCGCCGCTGCCGCCGTTGGCCGGCGTTGCGCCGCCGTCCGCCGTGCCGCCCGCCGTCGCCTCGGCCCCGTCGTCCGCCACGGCGCCGTCGATCGCGGCGCCCTCGGCGACCGCTCCGGCGGCGACCGCCACCGGCTTCTTCTTGCGCGGCCGCTTCTTGCGCTTCTTGCCCTTCGGGAAGTCCTTCAGCAGGTCGCGGCTGAGCGCGCCCGGCTTGCGGGCCAGGCGGGTCCGCGCCTCGCGCAGGACCTCCTCGGCCTCCGGCGTGTGGGCGACCGCGGCGGCCAGCAGCGCGGCCTGCAGCCGGCGGTCGTGCTGGCGGGCGGCGTGGACCAGCCGCCGGGCGTTGCGGGCGTGGGCCGCGCCCGAGGAGTTGACCAGCAGCCCCAGCAGGTGCTTGGTCGCCGGCCAGCGCTGGGCGGCGTACTCCTCGTGCAGGTCGCGGGTCCAGCCGGCCAGGCGCCAGATCCAGGCGGTGGCCTGGTCGCGGCGACCGATCCGGCGGTCGGCCATCGCCTGCAGCAGGATCCGGGAGGCCTCGCGGCGTTCGTCGCGGGGCCACTGCCCGATCTGGTCGATCGCCGTGTCGAACGGCTCCGGCTCCTTCAGGACCGCGATCTCCTGGACCGCCCGGATTCGCAGCTGCGGATTGCGGTTGCGCTCCAGCGCCGTCACCAGGAACTGGCGACGCAGCTCGCCGGTGCGGTCGAAGTTGAGCATCGCGCGGGCGCGGCGCCAGTTGGTCGGCGACGCCTTCGCGCCGGCCAGGGCGGCCCACACCCGCTGCTCGCCCCAGTCCAGCTGCTCGACGGCGATCCGCCACAGCTCGCGCTCGAAGACCAGCCGACGGCGCTCGATGTCGGGCGTCACCGGCAGCACGCGCCGCTCGACCTTGACCCGCCGGCCGCGACCGCGACGGACGGGGCCGACGACGATCGCGCCGCCGCGGTAGACGTCGCGGTCGAGCAGCGAGTGCAGCGTCACGACCGGGTCGTCGTGGGTCGTCGCCGGGTGGACGAAGTCGACGACGACGCCGGCCTCCTTGCCCGGGTGGCGACGGGTGACGCGGCCGACCCGCTGCTGGTAGATGCGCTTGGACGCCGTCGGCGCCAGGTGCATGCAGACCGTCGCCCGCGGCGAGTTCCAGCCCTCGGCCAGCAGCTGCGCGTTGACCAGGACGTCGATCTCGCCGGCCTCGTAGTCGGCGAGGATCTTCGCCAGCTCGCGCTTGTTCGTCTCGCCGCTGACCGCCTCGGCCTTCATGCCTGCGGCGCGGAAGCTCTCCGCCACGTTGTAGGCGTGCTTGACGCCGGCGGCGTAGACCACGCCTGGCGCGTTGCGGAAGCGCGTCTTGTACAGGTCGGCGATCGCGAGGTTGAAGGGGACCTGGTCGAGCAGCTTGGCCAGCTCGTCCTGATCGAACTCCATGTCGACCTCGCCCTTGCGCAGCGGGACCTTGGCGATCGTGCGGACGCCGGGGCCGGGCGGGATCCGCAGCGAGCGCAGCGGCGAGATCACGCCGCGGCGGGCGGCCTGCGCCAGGTCGAAGCGCGAGGTCTGGGTCGGGAAGAGGTCGGTGACGTGGCGGGCGATCAGGGCGCCCGTCGCCGTCATGCCGATGAAGATCGGGCCGGTCCAGGCGCGGATCGCGGCCGAGGTCTTGTCGCCGAGCGCGGTGTGGGCCTCGTCGCAGATGACGACCGTGTAGGCGCCCGAGATCTGGCCGGCGTTGCGGACGAACCACTGGTAGGTCTCGACCGTCACCGGGCCCGGGTGGCCGGCCGCGATGTCGGCGTCGCCGAGCAGCGGCTTGCTCAGGCGGTCCTTGTATCCGCGGTCGTCCATCTCGCCGATGAACTGGTCGACGAGGTTGCGGCGGTGGGTGAGGATCAGGACGCCGCCGGACTGGCAGCTCTCGACGAAGCCCATCGCCGCGACGGTCTTGCCGGCCCCGGTCGCGTGCTCGAACCAGAAGCGCTTGTGGGCGTTGGGATCGTCGAGCGCGACCTCGTCGATGTCCTCGTCGACGTCCTCCTCGGCCTCGTCGTCGTAGGCGGAGTCGAGCTTGGCGGCGATCGCCGGGTCCAGCTCGGGCAGCTCCTCCAGCTCGTCCTCGACGCTGCCGCGGTCCTCGTCGTCCTCGTCGGGATCGCGCTCCTCGTCGTCGTCCTCCTCCGGCTCCTCGGCGTCGGACGGCGGCGGCGCGGCGGGCGGCTCGTCCCGCTCCGGCGCGGGCGGCTCCTCGAACGAGAGGACCAGCTCGTCGTCCTCGTCGCCGCCGCCACCGCGGGCGCGGCGCTGGGCGTCGCTGAGCAGCGCGGCGTAGGTGCCGGAGAGCGCGTCGACCTGGTGCGGGTTGAGCGTCGTCCCGTCGGCCAGGGCCGGCTCGTCGTAGTGCAGGACCCGATCGAGCCCCAGCAGCAGCGACCAGCGGCGGCGCCACTTCTGGCTCGGTATCGCGGCGCCCGCATCGAGCTCGGCCCGCGCCGCCTCGAACGCCTGGCGGCGGATCGTCCCCGGCGCGAGGACCTCGACGGCCACTTCGTCGTCGCAGACGAAGGGCTCGCGAGTGAACGCGGCCACGCGCACGACGTCTTCGTGCGAGGGAACGGGGGTGACCTCCGCGGTCACCGACGGACGTTGCGCCATGCCAGGCAGGATGGAAGGAATACGGGGAGGACCCGTCGCCGCAGCGACCACAACGCGGATCGGCGACGAAGCGTGCCGGCGGACGGGACCGGGAAGACAGTCGATCCCAGCCGTGCAGGCAACCAGAACAGTACCGGACTGCGACCGGCGCGGTGCGGTCGCGCGGCGGACGTCGCGTGGTGGGGTGCGGCTCGCCTGTGCGACCCTTCCAGGGGTGCGCCTCCGCCGTCCGTCTCGACGCGCCCTGGCGGCCACCGCCGTGGTGGTCGCGATCGTCGTCGTGACGGCGATCGGGCTCGCGCAGGGTGGGGGCGACGGGGCGGTTCGCCGGCCCGATCGCGTGCCCTCCGTGGCCGACGCGCGCCAGCAGGTCCGCGGCGCCCCGGCCGCGCTGCGGCGGCTCTACGCCGACGGCGACGCGCTGCTGCGCGTGAACGGCGACGAGTTCGTGGCGCTCGTCCGTCGCCTGCGCGGGCACCCGGTCGTGATCAACAAGTGGGCCTCGTGGTGCGGCCCCTGCCGGACCGAGTTCCCGATCCTGCGCCGGGCCGCCGCCGACCACGGGTCGCGCGTCGCCTTCGTCGGGCTCAACAGCGGCGACGAGCCGGCGGACGCCCGCCGCTTCCTGCGCCGCGAGCCGACGCTCTACCCCCACGTCCGCGACCCGGACGAGCAGATCGCCTCGGCGCTCGAGGCGAACGTCACCTACCCGTCGACGATCTTCCTCGACGCCAAGGGCGACATCGTCCAGGTCAAGCAGGGCGTCTACACGAGCCTCGCCGACTTCGAGCGCGACCTGCGGCGCTACGCCGGGGCCCGTCCCGCGCCCGGGGCGAACGGCGGCCTCCAGTCGGTCGGGAGGCCGAGCCGATGAGCACGCCCGGTCCGATCAGCCTGCGCTGGGTGCGCGACGCCCGCGACCTGCGGGCCGCGCTCGACCTGCGGATCCGCGTCTTCTGCGACGAGCAGGGGGTCCCGCGCGAGCTCGAGGTCGACCAGCACGACGACGTCGCCCGCCACGCGGTCGCCGTGACTCCGGACGGCACGGTCGTGGCGACGATGCGGCTGGTCGCCGACGGCGGCACGATCAAGGTCGGCCGGGTCGCGGTCGAGCGCGCGTGGCGCGGGCGCGGGATCGCCTCGCGGCTGCTGCAGCGCGCCTACGAGTACGCGCTCGACCAGCGGGCCGAGGAGCTGCGGCTGGCCGCGCAGGTCGAGGCCGCGGCCCTGTACCGCAAGGCCGGGTACCAGGAGGTCGGCGAGGTCTTCGACGAGGCCGGCATCCCGCACGTCTGGATGGTCCAGGCCGTGGTGCCGCCGCGCCGCCGTCGCCGCCCGTGAGTCGATCGCTCGCCGCCGCGGGATGAGCCTGCCGGTCCTCGTCGCCGCGATGGTCGCGGCGACCCTCGCCGGGGTCCTCGCGGAGCGTCGCTGGCACGGCGCGGCCGAGCGCGGGTCGCGGTCGGTGATGCAGGTGATGCTGCTGTGGGTCCTGCCGCCGGTCTACTTCGTCCTGGTCTCGCGGCTGCACGTCGACGGCGCGGTGGTCGGCGGGGTCGTCACCGCCTATGCGGTGCTGGCCGTGGTCGGCGCCCTCGCCTGGCTGGCGGCGACCCGGCTGCTGCGCCTGTCGCGACCGGCCACCGGCGGCCTGATCCTGGCCGTGGTGCTGGCCAACACCGGCTACTTCGGCCTGCCGTTCACGCGCGCGACGCTCGGGGGCGACCAGTTGGGCAACGCGGTCGCGTGGGACAGCTTCGTCAGCGGCCCGATGTTCTTCGCGGTCGCCTTCGCGATCGGCGCGGCCTTCAGCCCGACGGTCGGCAGCGGCGGCGACGCGCGCGGCGAGCGCCTCGCCGCCTTCCTCCGCAACCCGCTGCTGTGGGCGTCGGTGCTCGGCCTGGTGCTGCCGTTCGACGCGCCGGGCTGGGCCTACGAGATCGCCCAGGACGTCGTGGTCGTGCTGCTGCCGCTGGGCTTCCTGGTGGTCGGGATCCAGCTCGCCGCCGAGGCCGAGCACGGCGTGCCGGTGCTGCCGCCGCGCTTCACCCGCGAGATCGCCGTGGTCGTGCTGCTGCGGCTGGTGGTCGCGCCGGCGCTGGTGCTGGCGGTCTCGCTGGCGCTGCTCGACCTGCCCGACGGCATGCTGCTGCAGGCGATCGCGCCGACCGGCCTCAACGGGATGCTGGTGGCGCACCGCTTCGACCTCGACCTGCGCCCGATCGCCGGCGCGATCGTCTGGACCACGGCGCTGGTGACGCTCGGGGCCGTCGTCGTCGCGGTCGCCGGGATCTGAGGCCCGGCGCGAGCGGGGCGACCGGCCGACCGCCGGACCGCGAGATCGGTCACCCTCGGCCGGTGCGCGCTCTCGTCCAACGGGTCAGCTCGGCCGCCGTCCACGTCGACGGCCGCGAGGTCTCCTCGATCGGGCCCGGGCTGCTGGTGCTGCTCGGCGTCGCCCGCGACGACGACGAGGCGACCTGCGACTGGGTCGCCGACAAGGTCGCGAGCCTGCGGCTGTTCGCCGGGGCCGACGGGCGGATGGACGAACCGCTCGGCGAGCGGCAGGTCCTCTGCGTCAGCCAGTTCACGCTCTACGGCGACACCCGCCGCGGCACGCGGCCGTCCTGGTCGCGGGCCGCGCCGGGGCCGATCGCCGAGCCGCTCTACGAGCGCTTCTGCACCCGGATCGGCGCCGCGCGCGGCGTCTTCGGCGCCGACATGACCGTGCTCTCGGCCGGCGACGGTCCGGTCACCGTCATGGTCGAACGGGAGTCCAGCTGAGCCTCCGCGGGGGCCCTCCGGCGACGCTGCAAGCGCCGTCCCGCGGGCCCTCCGGCCAGTCGCTCAAACGTTTCGCGCACGCGTGGCACAGGGCCTTCGCGAGCGCCGTTGTCCGCTTGGACAATCGCGCACGGTCGTTCTTGGTCAGGAAACCTCACCGTCATCCGGGGCATCTGTAGAGTCGATTCACGATTGGTTCACGAGCCACGTGAAGCGGCCGCTGACGGCCGTCACGTCGGACGTGCCCTACGTCCCCCTCCAGGACTCCTCACCACATGAGCACCTCGATCGCGGCCGACCCCGGCCCGGACCCATCCGCCGTCGTCCCCGCAGGGCCAGCGGAGTCCGGACCGGTCGCCCGATCGCAGCGGCAGCTGATGTGGGCCCGGCTGAAGCGCGACCGGGTCGCGGTCGTCAGCCTCTGGGTCGTCGTCGGCCTGATCGCGATCGCGATCCTGGCGCCGCTGATCGTCAAGCTCTTCGGGCTCCCGGCCCCGGACTTCCAGAACTCCAACGCGGTCGACGAGTTCGGCCAGCCGACGGGGCCGACCGGCGCCAACCCGCTCGGCGTCGACCAGCTCGGCCGCGATGTCGCCAGCCGGGTCATCTACGGCGCGCGGATCTCGCTCTCGGTCGCCCTGCTCTCGACCGCCCTCTCGGTGGTCTTCGGGACGCTCGTCGGCGTGATCGCCGGCTACTTCCGCGGCTGGGTCGACGCGATCGTGTCGCGGATGCTCGACGTCCTGCTGGCGTTCCCGATCCTGATGCTGGGCATCGGCCTGGCCTCGGCCTGCAGCATCGGCAACGGCTGCCTCGGCGGGCTGATCACCCCGGGCGTCCCGGTCGTCGTCCTGATCATCGCGATCGCCGGCTTCCCCTACATCGCGAGGATCGTGCGCGGACAGGTGCTGTCCCTGCGCGAGAAGGAGTTCGTCCTCGCCGCCCAGTCGATCGGCGCCTCGCCGTGGCGGATCATGCTCCGCCACCTGGTGCCGAACCTGGTGGCGCCGATCATCGTCTACTCGACGGTGCTGGTCCCGCAGAACATCCTCTTCGAGGCGGCGCTGTCGTTCCTCGGGGTCGGCGTCCAGGACCCGACCTCGAGCTGGGGGCAGATGCTCGGCGACGCCTCCAAGAACCCCGACCAGTGGTGGTTCATGCTCTTCCCCGGCCTGGCGCTGCTGACCACCGTCCTCGCCTTCAACCTGCTCGGCGACGGCCTGCAGGACGCGCTCAACCCTCGCAAGCGCCGGTAGATCCGGTGACACGTTCGACCCCCACCAGGAGGTACTCCATGGAATGGACAGTACGACGGCTGGTCGCCATCGGCGCAGCCGGATCCCTCGCCCTCGGCATCACCGCCTGCGGCAGCGACGACTCGAGCAGCAACGGCTCCAGCGGCTCCGGCGGCGGGGTCTCGATCGAGACCGCCAACAAGATCTCCGGTCCGGCCCAGGTCGAGTCCGGCAAGTTCTACAAGGCGGTCCCCACGGCCGACCAGCAGAAGGGCGGCACGCTCAAGGCCAGCTCGGCCGAGGGCTTCCAGCACCTCGATCCGGGCACCGCCTACTTCCAGGGCGACTACATCGTCACCTCGATCGTCCATCGCCAGCTCTACACCTACGATCCGGCCGACAGCTCGAAGGTCCTGCCCGACCTCGCCACGGGTCCGGCCGAGGTCTCCCCCGACGGCAAGACGGTCACCGTCAAGATCCGCGACAACGTCAAGTTCGGCCCGCCGGTCAACCGCACGGTGACCAGCGACGACGTCAAGTACGGGATCGAGCGCGGCCTCGCGGCGTCGGTCGCCAACGGCTACTTCGCCTCCTACTTCGGCGACATCATCGGTGCCGACAAGGCCAAGGGCGGCAAGATCAAGGGGATCGAGACGCCCGACAAGACGACGATCGTCTTCAAGCTCAAGGCCCCCTCGGGCGCGACGCTGTCGAAGGCGCTCGTGCTGCCGCTGTCCTCGCCGTTCCCGCGCGAGTACGCGGAGCCGAAGGACAAGAAGACCCCGAACCCGTTCGACCAGGACCCGACGCTGCAGGCTGCGACCGGTCCGTACATGATCAAGAGCTACAGCGCCGGCCGTTCGCTGACGCTGGTCCGCAACCCGGCCTGGAACGGCAAGGCGAGCGGCGACCCGCGCCCGGCCTACGTCGACCAGATCGACGTCGCGATCGGCGGCGACTCGTCGGTCAACGCCCGCGAGATCCAGAACACCAAGGGCACGATCAGCCTCGACCCGGCACCGTCGGACGGCGTCGCCCGCTACGTCAAGCAGGCGCCGCAGCAGATCACGTTCAGCGCCCTCGGCAACCGCTACATCGCGCTCAACACGAAGAAGAAGCCGTTCGACGACCTCAACGTCCGCAAGGCCGCGGCGGCGATCCTCGACCGCAGCGCGATGCGCAAGCAGCGCGGCGGCCCGCTGGTCGGCGAGATCGCGACGCACTTCCTGTTCCCCGGCTCGCCGGGCTTCGACGAGGCCGGCGGTGAGAACGGCACCGGCGCCGACTTCCTCGCCTCGGCGAACGGCAACCTCGAGCTGGCGAAGTCCTACCTGAAGAAGGCGGGCTTCAAGGACGGCATGTACAAGGGCCCGAAGGTCGTGTTCGTCGGCGACACCGAGTCGCCCGGTCGCGAGACGACCCAGGTCGCGAAGAACAGCCTGGCCAAGATCGGGATCCAGGTCGAGGTCAAGAGCGTCAAGCACATCACGATGTACCAGAAGTTCTGCCAGGTCGTGAAGGCGATGGAGTCCGTCGACGGCTGCCCGAACTTCGGCTGGCTGCCGGACTTCGTCGACGCCTACCCGATGATCGCCCCGGTCCTCACCGACAAGGGCATCCAGCCGATCAACATGAACAACCCGTCGCTCTTCAGCGACCCGAAGATCAACGCCGAGGTCGAGAAGGGCGGACGGACCGCCGACGAGGCCCAGCGCAACCAGATCCTCGGTCAGGCCGACAAGGACATCACGGCGCAGGTGCCGGCCATCCCGTGGCTGTGGGACACGCAGTCGAGCATCCAGGGTCCGGGCGTTCACGGCGTGATCGCCACCTGGAACTCGATCTGGGACCTCGCCTACACGTCGCTGACGAAGTAGCCGATCGAGCCACGAAAACCCCGGTCGGGGGTGCGGTGCCGCACCCCCGACCGACCCCCTCCGTGACATGACTCGCTCCCTCGCCTCCCCGCTCCGCGCGCTCGGATCGCCGACCTCGCGCTACATCGCGCGTCGACTGGTCTGGATGGTCTTCCTGCTGCTCGTCGTGAGCCTGGTCGCCTTCCTGATCTTCTACGCCCTGCCGTCCGGCGACCCCGCCGCGCAGCGAGCCGGGAAGGGCGCCGACGAGGCGCAGATCGAGCGGGTGCGGCACATGCTGTACCTGGATCGCCCGCTCTACGAGCAGTACTTCCACTACATCAAGCAGGTCGTCCTGCACTTCGACTTCGGCTTCAGCTACTCGAACAACGCCGACGTCGCCGATCAGCTCACCAGCCGCCTGCCGGCCACGATCTCGCTGGCGCTCGGCGCCGCGGTGATCTGGCTCGTCGTCGGCGTCGCGATCGGGATCCTGTCGGCGCTGCGCCCCCGCAGCCTCTTCGACCGGATCGCGATGGGCGGCGCGCTGCTGGGCATCTCGGCCCCGGTCTACTGGCTGGCCCTGGTGGTGCTGGCGCTGCTCTCCCAGAGCTACGGCGTGATCCACCTGATCCCGAACACGGGGTCCTACAAGCCATTGACCCAGGACCCAGGGGCGTGGTTCACCTCGCTGCTGGTGCCGTGGATCATCCTCTCGCTCTCGTTCGCCGCGATCTACGCGCGGCTGATGCGGGCGAACCTGCTCGAGACGCTCGACCAGGACTTCGTGCGCACGGCCGAGGCCAAGGGCCTCTCGCGGCGGCGGGTCGTGATGCGCCACGCGGTGCGCGCGGCGATCACGCCGATCGTGACCGCCTTCGGCCTCGACCTGGGGATCCTGCTCGGCGGGGCGGTGCTCACCGAGTCGGTCTTCAACATCCCGGGCATCGGCCGGCTGTCCTACGACGCGATCCAGGACAGCAACCTGCCCGTGATCCAGGGCACGGTGCTCTTCGCCGCGTTCTTCATCATCATCGCCAACATCCTCGTCGACATCGTCTACGCGGTGATCGATCCGCGCGTGAGGCTCGCATGACGGAACCCCTGCTCGACGTCCGAGACCTGCGGACCGCGATCCCGACCGAGGACGGCGACGTCCACGCCGTCAACGGCGTCAGCTTCACCGTCGAGCCCGGCAAGGTGCTCGGCGTGGTGGGCGAGTCGGGATCCGGCAAGTCGGTGACGATGCTGACCCTGATGGGGCTGACCCGCCGCGCCGGCGCCCAGGTGTCCGGCGAGGTGCTGTTCGGCGGACGCGACCTGGTCACGGCCAGCGACCGCGAGCTGCAGCGGATCCGCGGCAACGAGATCGCGATGATCTTCCAGGACCCGCTGTCCTCGCTGCACCCGTTCTACCGCGTCGGCGCGCAGATCACCGAGGGCATCCGCGCCCACCGCGACGTCACCAAGAAGCAGGCCCGGGCGCGGGCGATCGAGCTGCTCGGGCTGGTCGGGATCCCGAAGCCGGAGCAGCGGGTCGACGACTACCCGCACGAGTTCTCGGGCGGCATGCGCCAGCGCGTGATGATCGCGATGGCGCTGGCCAACGACCCGAAGCTGCTGATCGCCGACGAGCCGACGACCGCGCTCGACGTCACCGTCCAGGCGCAGATCCTGGCGCTGCTCGAGCGGCTCCAGCAGGAGCTGGGGATGGCCGTCGTGATGATCACCCACGACCTCGGCGTCGTCGCCGAGATCGCCGACGACATCGTCGTGATGTACGCCGGCCGGGTGGTCGAGCAGGCGCCGGTCGAGCAGCTCTTCCGCCAGCCGCGGCACCCCTACACCTGGGGCCTGCTGCGCTCGATCCCGCGCCTCGATCTTCCGCGGGACGTCGACCTGGTGCCGATCGAGGGCCGCCCGCCGAGCCTGATCCACCTGACCGGCCGCTGCTCGTTCCAGCCCCGCTGCCCGTACGTCGGCGGCTGCTGCGGCGAGCAGGACCCGACCCTCGACGCGGTCGCCGGCAACGAGCAGCACCGTGTCCGCTGCGACATGCCGGAGGAGCGCCGGGCCCGCGTCTGGGACGCGCTCTCCGCCGGCCGCAGTCCGAGCGAGGCGGCCGCGGCCGTCGGGATCACGTCGGCCGAGGAGGACGCCGCATGAGCGCCGCAGACGAGCAGTCGCCGGCCCGGGACGCGATCCTCGAGGTCCGCGACCTGCGCAAGACGTTCGGCAGCGGCGGCGGGGTGCTGGGCGGCAACCACGAGCAGGTCCACGCCGTCAACGGCGTCAGCTTCGACGTCCTCCGCGGCGAGACGTTCGGCCTGGTCGGCGAGTCCGGCTGCGGCAAGTCGACGACCGCGCGGATGATCTGCCGGCTCGAGGAGCCGACCTCGGGCGAGATCCGCTTCGAGGGCACCGACGTCGCGAAGATGGGGCGCAAGCAGCTGCTGCCGTTCCGCCGCGACGTCCAGATGGTCTTCCAGGACCCGTACTCGTCGCTCAACCCGCGCCACACGGTCGGGTCGATCATCGGCGAGCCGTTCATCGTCCACGGCGTCGCCAAGGACGCCAAGGAGCGGACCAAGCGGGTCCAGGACCTGATGGACCTGGTCGGGCTCAACCCTGAGCACTACAACCGCCTGCCGCACGAGTTCTCCGGCGGCCAGCGGCAGCGGATCGGGATCGCGCGGGCGCTCGCCCTGGAGCCGAAGCTGCTGATCGCCGACGAGCCGGTCTCCGCGCTCGACGTGTCGATCCAGGCGCAGATCCTCAACCTGCTCCGGCGGCTGCAGCGCGACCTCGGCCTGTCGCTGCTGTTCATCGCCCACGACCTCTCCGTCGTGCGCTACATGTGCGACCGGATCGCGGTCATGTTCGCCGGCGAGATCGTCGAGATGGCCGACTCGGCGCAGCTCTTCGCGGCGCCGCAGCACGAGTACACCCAGCGGCTGCTGGACGCGGTGCCGATCCCGGAGCCGGGGGCGCGCAAGCGCCAGCGCGAGCAGCAGGCGGAGATCGACGGCGTCGGCGTCGCCGCCGCCGAGGGCTAGCCCGGATCCGAGCGGCGCGGCGCCCGGCTGCCCGCACAGGGCCCGCCGCTTCGTAGACTGCCCGGCGATGCCTGAGCTCGAGCGCTTCCTGCCCCGCTACGCGGCCGAGCCGCCGCAGGAGACGGCGCCCTACGGCCGCTGGTCCGAGCGGCTGGAGGCGGCGTTCCTCGTCGCGGCCCGCGAGGTCGAGCTGGATCCCGAGGACGAGGCCCAGTCCGGCGGGGTCGGCGACCCCGGCGAGCCGACCTGGTTCCCGGACCGCACCTGGCACGGGCGGACCTTCCTCCCCGTGTCGACCCGCACCAGCACCGGGCTCGAGCTGTACGGGCACGTGCGGTTCATCCCGGCCTCCGAGGACGGCGGCGAGCCGCAGGCGCTCGAGGGCGAGGCGGACATCACCTCCGAGGTCGCCGAGAACAACCCCGACTGGAAGATCGACCTCTGCGAGACGGTCGTCGGGGCGTGGCGGGGCGACGGCGACACCGCCGCGATGACGCTCGTCTGGGGCCGGCCGCTGGTCGCCGGCGCCGCTCACGCGATCGCCGAGCTGGACGGCACCGTCGTCGACCGCTGCCCGGTCCGCGACGGGGCCTTCACGCTGCTGGCGCCGGACGACTACCACGGCGACACGCTCGAGATCGCGGTCCTGGCGGGGGACGGCAAGGAGCTGGCGCGCGAGTCGCTCTACGCCGAGGACGACGAGGACGAGGGCGAGGACCACCCGGCGTGACGGGCTCCCCGCAGCGCGGCGCGGCTCCGGCGGCGAGCGGCGAGGGCGCGCCGTCGCTGAGCCTCGAGCAGGCGATCAGGACCCGCCGGACGCACAAGGTCTACGGACCCGAGCCGGTCGATCCCGAGACGGTCCGCGAGCTCGTCGAGCTGGCCCGCTGGGCGCCCAACCACCACCTGACCGAGCCGTGGCGCTTCCGGGTCCTCGGCCCGCGGGCGCTGCAGGCGCTCAAGGACGCGTCGCCGGCCGACGCCGCCGGCAAGCTCGACCGCGCGCCGACGCTGATCGTCGCCTCGGTCGTCGAGGACCCCGATCCGCGGGTGGCGCTGGAGGATCGCGACGCGACCGCCGCCGCGGTCTACGGGCTGCTGCTGGCGGCCCACGCACGAGGCCTGGCCGCCTACTGGCGCACGCCGGCGGTGCTGCTGGAGCCGGCCGGTCGCGCGGCCGCGGGCGTGCCCGAGGGCGAGCAGGTCCTCGGCCTGATCCACCTGGGCCCGCTGCGCCAGGAGGTCCGCACGCCCGACCGGCGCGCCGTGGCCGAGATCCTCGAGTTCCTCGCCTGATGCGCCGTCGCACCCTCGGCGGCGCTGCCCGCTCGCGCCTCGGCGCCGTCCTGCTGCTGGCGGTCGCCGGGCTCGCGGCGAGCGGCTGCGGCGACGCCCAGAAGTTCCCCGACGACGACCCGCGGACGGCGGTCAGCCGTCTGCTGCAGGCGGCGACCGGCGAGGCCAACGGCCTGCGGGCCTGCGGGCTGCTGTCCGACCCGGCGCGCGCCCGCCTCGACCGCGGGCCGGCGGGATCGTGCCGGGCGGCGCTGAGCAAGACCCCGTCGCTGCTGCCGGGCGAGGTCGACGAGCCGACCTCGTTCGACCGCGTGATCTCCAAGCTCGACTTCAGCGTCCGCCGCAGCGGCGATCGGGCGACGGTCGTGGTCCGCGGGCGCGGCGCCGCGCTGCGCTTCGGGGTCGTGCGCGTGGCCGGCGACGGGACCAGCGGCGGGCCGGACACCGAGGGCAACCCCGGGATCCCGTGGCGGGTCGACTCGGGCGTCGAGCAGCTGCTCAACGACAAGCCGATCCCGCCGGCCGACGGCGCCGCCACCACCCCCGGCCACTGACGGCCGGGCGGCGGTCAGCCGCCGAGGTGCTTGCGGCGCATCGACCACATCTGCGACGCGCGCTCCAGCTCGAGGCCCGCGGGCCACGGCAGGCCGGGCGGGCCCAGCTCCAGCCGCAGGGTCTGCGCGGTCCGCCGCGCCAGCTCGGGGTCGGCGGCGGGGATCGCGGCCAGCTCCTGGGCGCGGGGCAGGACCTGCTCGGCGGGCAGCGCCTCCCACGCGAGGCCCAGCGCCGCGGCCCGGGCGCCGTCGATCGGCTGCCCGAAGAGCGCCAGCGCCCCGGCCGCCTCACGCGGGCCGCTGCGACCCAGCAGCACGCCGTGGCCGCCGCCGGGGTGGAGGCCGATCGGGATGAACCCGGACATCAGCCGCGCGTCGGCGGCGACGATCCGCAGGTCGGTCGCCATCGCCAGGTTCATGCCGGCGCCGACCGCGCCGCCGACGATCGCCGCGATCGTCGGCGGCTGCAGCTCGCCGACGCGGGCGAACGAGCGGTAGATCTCGCCCATCCCCGTGAACTGGTCGGGGTCGGCGGGAGCGGCGCCGGCGTCGGCCAGGGTCGGCCGGTCGCCGCCGGCGCAGAAGTAGCCGCCGGCACCGGTCACGACGACCGCGCCGACCGCGGGGTCGCCGTCGATCCGCTCGCAGGCGGCGATCAGCGCGCGGGCCATCGCGACGGTCAGGGCGTTGCGGCGCTCCGGAGCGTCGAGGGCGATGGTGGCGACGCCGTCGGCGATCGCGACCGTCACCTCCTCGCGGACGGGATCGGCGGTCATCGGCGGGCGGCGGTCGCGGACACGGGCCGCAGCGTACCCGCCGCGCTCAGCAGCCCGACGCCGGGTCGCTGCCCGTCGGCCGCGGCGTGCACTCGCGCCAGGCGGTCCGGTAGTAGATGCCGCGGCTGCCGGTCTGGAGCCCGCCGGCGCGCTCGTCCCACTGGAAGCCGTTGCCCGACATCGTCACCGAGCGCGCCGCGATCCCGCCGCGGATCCGGGCGTTGCCGGCGACGACCAGGTTCGTCCGCGGCGCATAGACGGTGGCGTTGAGCGTGGCGTTGCCGTTGATCGTCAGCCGCCCGAGCCCGTCGTTGGTGCCGTACAGGTACAGCTGCAGCGAGGTCGGGTCGCCGGTCGCCGAGCCGGACGCGAAGTTGCCGGTGACGCTGACGCCGCCCGAGCCGGCCGGGCAGCCGGAGTTCGGGTCGTCGGGCGAGTCGACGTAGAGGGAGACCCGCGCGCCTGGCGCGACGACGACCGTGAAGTTGCCGGAGATCGAGATGCTGCAGAAGTTGTAGACCCCGCCGCCGAGCGTCAGCGTCGTGTTGCCGGTGCTCCGCAACGCGCGCGTGGCCGGGTCGAACGACAGGCCCGACTGCGACGTGACCGTGTCGAACGGCGGCTGCGGCGGCGTCCGCAGCCCGTTCGCGATCCGCTGGTCGTCGTTGACCGTCGCGGAGTTGCCCGGATCGACCGCGGCCAGCACGAACGGCCCCTGGGCGGCGGTCCGCTGGACGATCGGGCCGGAGCTGACGTTGCCGGTCCGGCGGCTGCTGCCGGCCGGGCCGAGGACGACCCCGGCCGTGTCGACGTTGCCGTTCATGCTCAACACGCCGTTGGTCGCGGCCGGCGTGTCGATCCGCACGTTGCCGCTGAGGTCGACGCGCTCGAGCCCGAGCAGGCCGGCGACGGGGAACAGCGGGGTGGCGGCGTAGGACGCGATCCGCGTCTGGACCCGGCGGACGACGCCGTGGACGTTGCCGGTCGCGGTCACGCAGCGCTGGCTGAGGGCCGTCTGCGCCTGGACCGGCATCCCGGCGCAGCCGCTGCCGGCCGGCAGCTCGACGCTGGTCCGGTACGAGAACGACGCGCCATTGCCGAGCGCCTCGGGACCGTGCTCGGGGCAGCGGCCGGCGACCGGGTCGACGACGGCGTCGGTGACGCAGCGATCGGCCGCGGGCTGGAGCATGTTGATCCGGTAGAGCGCGGTCTGCAGCCCGGCCTCGGCCGCCTGCAGCGCCCGCTTGCCGTCGACGTCGTCGTTCGACATCCGGTTGCCGTCGGTCGCGGCCGCCACGGCGAGCCCCGAGAGCAGCAGGGTCACTAGCAGCACGCCGAGGGCGACCAGCATCGCGGCTCCTCGCTCGCCGTCGCGGCCGGATCGAGGGATCGCGGTCATCGCAGGTTCACCTGCAGCGAGGATTGGAGGGCCGGGTCGTCGTAGGCCACCACCACGTCCGACTCGGCCGACGCCGCGACCCAGATCCGGACCCCGAGCCGCTCCCCGGCTCCGATCCGCAGATCGCTGCCGGGCAGCGAGAACGTGAACGAGACCGGCGTGGTGACCCCGGGCCAGGCGGCGAGCGCGTAGCTGACGGTGCCGAGCGCGACCGGCGGCATCGCGATCAGGTTGAGGATCGAGCCCGGCACGACGTAGAAGCGGACGCAGAGCGTGACGGCGGCGGTGGCGCCGCCGGCGGTGCGGGTGAAGAGCGTCATCCCGCCGCTGCCGGTCAGCGTTCGCGTGGTGGCCTGCGGCGGCGTCACCCACAGCTGGCTGCGGTGGTTGTCCGACGACGGGCTACCGCCGCACGAGACGTCGCGCCGCAGGACCCGGCCGCCGCTGCCCGCCGAACCGCCCTGGTCGGTCGAGCGGTCGGGCGGCGGGTCGGCCTGGTCGCCACCGTCGGAGGGCGTCGGGTCCTCGCCCATCAGGTCGGGGACCGGGCAGCCGATCGCGAGCGCGGCGGTCAGCCCGCTGCAGAGGCCGGTCGGGGCGATCGTCGGATGGGTCGGGTGGTCGCCGCTGGTGGCCGTCCACGTCGCCTTCGTCGCCGGGGTGTCGTAGAGGAACCAGCCGGCCGCGCTGTCGGATCCGATCGAGCTGGTGCAGGGGACCGTCGGGCCGCTGTCGGGCTGGCAGCGGGTCTCCGGATCGGCCAGCGGGTTGCGGACGCCGTCCTCGACCAGCCCGGCCGGCGCGGCGCTCGGGTCGGCGACGATCGTCGAGAGCCAGACCGGGCCGCGGTGCGCGGCGGCGCTGTCGCTCGAGGTGACCGCCACGGTGATCCGCTTGGTGTTGCGCGACGTCGGGCAGCCGCTCCCGCAGTGGCCGTCGGCGTGCCAGCTGACGTAGACGCGGACGGTGCCGTGCAGCCGGCCGTCGTCCCACGTCCGCGGCGTCGCCGAGACCCGGCCCTGCGCGGTGTCGACGACCAGCGGCTCGCTGGCCGGCGAAGCGCGGTCGGGCCGGATGCCCGGCGGATCGCCGGCGGTCAGGACGGAGCTCGGGTCGGCGGGGTCGGAGGAGCGGCTCGGCGCGCCGTCCATCGCGATCGCGGCGTAGCCGAGCGCCCGGACCCGCTCGATCTCGTCCTCGGCCCGGTGGGTCATCGCGGCGGTCCGCTCCGAGACCGAGGTCAGGTCGCGGGCACCGTCGACGACCATCGCCGTCGACAGCAGGCCGACGGCGAGCAGCAGCGTCGAGGCGAGGATCTCGATCAGGGTGAAGCCGGCCTGTCCGCGCCCCCGGCTCATCCGACCAGGTCCTGGTTGCGCAGGTAGGCGCCGTCGTGGAGCACCACGTCGTGGACGGGCCCGCCGGAGCGCGACCGCTCGCCGCTGGAGGGCACGCGGATCCGCACCTCGACGTGGCGGGGGGCGATCGCGTCCGGGGTGTAGCTGAAGACCGGGTCGGCGAGGGTGCCGTTGCGCAGCCGCCCGATCACCGGCGCGCCGCTGGCCGGGGCCGGCAGCGCCGCGCCGGGCGCGGCCTCGACCCGGGTGCAGCGGCGCTCCGCCGGCGCGCTGTCGGGCACGTCGCAGGCGTACATCACCCGCCGCTGCCGGCCGCCGATCGTGACCTCGAAGTCGACCGCGTTCGGCGTCGCGCCGTGGATCGCGTCGGCCTGCCGCAGCTCGCGGACCAGCCGTCGTAGGCCGGTCCGGCTCTCGGTCACGACGTGGCTCCACTCGACGTCGCGCGGGACTATCCGGGTCGCGGTCTCCAGCAGCGACAGCAGCGCTCCGGTGACCACCGCCAGCATCGCGCAGACGGTCAGCAGCTCGACCAGCGCGAAGCCGCGCTGGCCGCGAGCGGTGGCCGGTCCGGCGGGCGAGGGCCCGCGGTGGCGGGCCGGTCGGCGGAAGCCGGGATCACCGGCGTGGCGTGGGCGATGTGCGGAGTGCACACAGGAGGCATCGGCGCAGGACGGCCCGCAGCGTCACGTCCTGGACGAACGTTGGCGCCCGCGCGGCGCCAACCCGTGCCCTCTACGGACGGGTCAGCGGGAAGCCACGGGTTGCCGTGCCGGCTTCGCGGCGATCGGCGCCGGCGCCCGGCGCAGGGCGAGCGCGCTGACCCCGGCCAGCAGCGCGGCGCCGACCCCGAACAGGTAGGCGTCGTCGGCGGCGGCTCCGGCGGCGGCCAGCGTCTGCGGGTCGCCGACGATCGCCACCAGGATCGCGGTCCCGAGGACCGCGCCGAACTGGCGGAAGGCGCCGGTGACCGCGCTGGCGATGCCGAACCGCTCGGCGGTGATGTCGGCGGCCGCGGCGGCGCCGAGGATCGGGAACGCGAGCCCGATGCCGATGCCGGTCATGCTCATCCCCGGCAGCCAGGTGCCGACGTAGTCCGGCTCCGCGCCGGCGCTGCGCAGCGTCAGCAGCCCGGCGACGTAGATCAGCGTGCCGGGGACGATCACGGCCCGGTGGCCGAAGCGGTCGGCGAGCCTGCCGGCCGGCCCGGCGACGATCGCGCTCATCAGCGGGCCGGGAACGGTCGCCAGGCCGGCGTGCAGCACCGAGTACTGCCAGACGCCGGTCAGGAACAGGATGTTGCCGAGGATCGTCGAGAAGAACGCCATCGAGAACAGCAGCGTCCCGACGTTGCCCCAGCGGAACGACGGGATCCGCAGCAGCGCGGGGTCGACCAGCGGTCGCGGGTGGGTCGTGCAGCGGCGGGCGACGACGAGCAGCAGCAGCAGCGCGACGACGAACGCGGCGACCGTCCGCGGAGCGGCCCAGCCCCAGCTGTTGCCCTCGACGATCGCCAGCGCCAGCAGCCCGAGGCCGATCGCGCTGAGCGCCGACGCGAGCAGGTCGGGCAGCCCGGTCGCGTGCTCGTCGCGGCTCTCGTCGAGGCCGCGGACGCCGGCGGCGAGGACCAGCGCGCCGAGCGGCAGGTTGACCAGGAAGATCCAGCGCCAGTCGGCGATCTCGACCAGCACGCCGCCGAGCGGCGGGCCGAACGCCGCCGCCAGCGCTGCGGCGGCGCCCCAGATCCCGATCCCGGCCGCCCGCCGCTCGATCTGGAACATCGGCAGCAGCAGCGCGAGCGAGACCGGGACCATCACCGCGGCGGCGAGGCCCTGGACCACGCGGGCCGCGATCAGGGTCTGCCAGCTCGGCGCGACGGCGCACAGCGCGCTGGCGGCGATGAAGGCGGCGGTGCTGGCGAGGAAGACGCGTCGCCGCCCGAGCCGGTCGGCGATCCCGCCGGCCGGGATCAGGAACGCGGCGAGGACGATGAAGTAGCCGTCGAGGATCCAGCTCAGCTGGGCGTTGGTGGCGTCGTCGAACGAGCGGCGGATGTCGGGGAACGAGACGTTGACGATCGTCGCGTCGAGGAACGCGAGGAACGAGCCGCCGCAGATGGCGATCAGCGCGAGGGTCCGGCGGGTCATGGACGGCCTTTCGGCGACATGGGTTGCAAACCGCAACGCACCCTAGAGGGCAGCGTTGCGATTCGCAACCGACCGCTCGCTACACTCGGATCGTGCGCCATGACGAGCTCGCCACCAGCAACTGCGCGATCTCGCGGGCCGGGGCGATCCTCGGCAACCGGTGGGTCTTCACGATCCTCCGCGCGGCGTATCTCAAGGCCCGCACGTTCGAGGACTACCAGCGCCGGACGGGGATCGCCCGCAACGTCCTGACCGACCGCCTGCGCGGGCTCGAGCAGGACGGGATCCTGGAGCGGCGGCCGTACGAGGAGACCGCGAACCGGACCCGCTTCGAGTACCGGCTGACCGACGCCGGGCTGGAGCTCTACCCGCTGATGGCGGCGCTGATGGAGTGGGGCAACAAGCACACCGGCCTGACCGACGGCCCGCCGATGCTGCTGCGCCACGAGGCCTGCGGCCAGATCACCCACCCGGTGGTGGTCTGTGACCACTGCGGCGAGCCGATCGAGGCCCACGGCGTGACCCCGCTGCCGGGGCCCGGCGCCCGCGCGGGCGACCCGCTGCTGACCGGTCGCTGACCGCGGCGGGTCGCCCGCGGCGTCAGCTGCTCAGGTGCCCGGTCAGCCCCAGGTAGATCACCGTTCCGACGGCGATCAGCAGCACGACCCCGAAGTGGGCCCAGACGGCGCGGGCGAACTCGCCGCTGACGAGCACGGCCAGGAGCACGCCGGTGACGACCACGAGGCCGAAGACGATCAGCGCGTCCATCCCCCGATGATGGCACCCTCGCGCTCGTGATGACGCGGTACGCGGCGCCCGGCCGGCAGGGTCAGAGCGACGCCATCCCGCGCCGCCGCGTCGCCAGGAA
This sequence comes from Patulibacter medicamentivorans, assembly GCF_000240225.1. GTDB lineage: Bacteria > Actinomycetota > Thermoleophilia > Solirubrobacterales > Solirubrobacteraceae > Patulibacter > Patulibacter medicamentivorans. The sequence continues at coordinate 14,815 of NZ_AGUD01000057.1, read as the reverse complement.
GTAGCGCTCGAAGGCCACCTTGGCCCAGTGCGCCTGCGGACCGGCCATCACGTGCGGGTGGCGGCTGTCGCCGAGCACGTGGTCGGCCTTGAAGATGATCCCGTTGTTGCCCGCGTCGAGCACGCAGACCGCGGCGATCTCCGACAGCGGCATCTGCTGGGTCGCGGTGCCGTTGACGTCGGCGGCGATGTTGTGGGCGGCGACGCGCGCCATCGCCTCGCTCATCTGGCCGGTCTTCGGGACGCCCGCCGGGACCGGCGTCTGGGCCGGCGGCGCGATCGCGATGTCGACGCCGGCCGCGAACACGTCGCGGTGCTGCGGGTGGCGAAACTCGTCGTCGATCGGCACGAAGCCCATCGGGTTGCCGAGTCCGGGGGTCGCGCGGATCGCGTCGACGCCGGTGAAGGGCGGCACGATCATCGAGTAGGCGAAGGGCAGCACGCGCCCGCCCTCGAGCTGCATCTCGCCGTCGCGGACCTCGGCGATCGCGTTGCTGGGGATGCCCTCGATGCCGAGGCGCTCGAAGAACCGCTCGACGCGCTTGGCGGAATCGGCGACCCCGCCGAACCCGAAGTGGCCGAGGAACGGCTCGGCGGTCACGAACGTCACCGGCGCGGCGGCCGCCAGGCCGGCCTTGTCGATCCGGTGCTTGACGTTGAAGAGGAACTCGTAGGAGGCCCCGAAGCAGGAGCCGCCCTGGGCGGTGCCGACGACGACCGGGCCCGGGTTCTCCAGGAACCGCGTCCAGGCGTCGCGGGCCAGCAGCGCATGGTCGAGGGTGCAGACCGACTGCGTGTGGCCGCCGTGCGGGCCGAGTCCGGGGATCTTGTCGAAGGCCAGCCGCGGGCCGGTGGCGAGCAGCAGCTTGTCGTAGTGGACGTCCTCGCCGTCCGCGGTGTGGACGATCCGCTGATCGAGGTCGAACCCGGTCGCCGCGGTCGCCCGGAAGTCGATCCCCTTGCGCTGGTAGATCGGGCCGAGCGGGAAGGTCACGTCCTCGGGCTCGCGAAGGCCGAACGGCAGCCAGATCAGCGAGGGGATGAAGGTGAAGTCGGCGTGCGGGTCGAGGACGACGATCCGGTGGCGCTCGTCGAGCTTGCGGCGGATCTCGAGCGCCGCCGTCATGCCGGCGAAGCTCGAGCCGACGATCACGATCTGCTGCGCGTCGTTGCTCATCAGGTGCTCCTCGTGGGCGCGTCAGAGCGCGCTCGGGTAGGTCTCGGGCGGCTCGCCCAGATCCCAGGTCTGGGTCCGCTCCAGCGGCTCGACCGCGCGGGTGCGGTCGATGTGGACCAGCGCGTCGAACTGCTGCGCGGCGCTGGCGGCGAAGTAGTGGCTCTGGCGCTCCGCCCGGGGGCGGTAGATGACGCCGATCGCGCGCTCCAGGCGCGGCTCGCGCAGCGCGTGTCCGGCGTCGCCGGCGGTCAGCGGGCAGAGCAGGAACGCGGGGATCCCGGTCCCGTGCATCAAGGTCTCGACGCTGTCGGGCAGGGCCCGCCGCACTCGCTTGCGCTGGGCCGGCGCCCCCCACTCGTCGGCCGCCGTGACGGTGCCGGCGTAGGTGGTGAAGCCGACGCTGACGACGTCCCGGCCGTGGCGCTCGCGCAGCAGCTGCCCGATGTTCAGCTCGCCGCGGTGGTGCATCTCGGTCGCGCGGGCGTCGCCGACGTGCGAGTTGTGGGCCCAGACGACGATCCGGGCCGTGCCGCCGTGGCGGTCGAGGTGCGCCAGCAGGTGGTCGAGGGTGTCGGCCATGTGGCGGTCGCGCAGGTTCCAGGAGCCGGCGTGATCGGCGAGCATCGTCCGGTAGTACTCCTCGGCGTCGGCGACGACGGCCGCGTTCTGCTCGGCGAAGAACTGCTCGTCCTCGGCCGCGATGCCGTCGTGCCGCAGGTACTCGCCCGCGCCGCGGCGGAGGTCCACCAGCTGCTCCATCACCCGTCGACGGCACGGCTCGCCGACGCCCTGGAGGACCGCCCGGCCATAGCCCGAGCCCTCGCCCGAGTACGGCTGCAGGCAGGCGTACCGGACCCGCGCGCGGTTCGCGGCGTCGGGGTCCTGCCGGTCGAGGTAGTCGATCACCGAGGTCATCGAGGCGCCGAGGCTGTAGAGGTCGAGGCCGTAGAAGCCGACCTGGCGGGCGGTGTGGTGCAGGCCGTCGTTGTGCGCGCGCAGCCAGCCGACCAGGTCGACGACGTCGCTGTTGCGCCACATCCACGTGGGGAACCGCCGGAAGCCCCGCAGCGCCTCTTCGGCGTCGCCGTCCTCGCGGGCGCCGCGGATGTAGCGGCTGACGCGGTGGGCGTCGGGCCAGTCGCCCTCGATCGCGACGGCGGTGAAGCCCTGCTCGGCGATCAGGCGCTTCGTGATCCGCGCGCGCTCGCGGTAGAACTCGTGCGTGCCGTGGCTGCCCTCGCCCAGCAGCACGATCCGGGCGTCGCCGATCCGGGCGAGCAGCGCGTCGTAGTCGCGACGGTCGCCGGTCAGCGGATGGGCCGCGCGGCGGATCGCGGCGAGGGTCGTCTGCTCGCCGAGCGGCAGGGTGGCGGGCGCGGACATCGGGATCATGCCTCCGTCGCGGTCAGGGTGGCGGGCGCGGGCACCTGCAGGTGGTCGTCGAACCAGTCGCGGGCCAGCTCGGCGACGGTCTCCAGCGTTCCGGGCTCCTCGAACAGGTGGCTCGCGCCCTCGACGACCACGACCTGGTGCTCGTTGCGCAGCTGGGCGGCGGCGTGGCGGTTGAGCTCGAGCACCTCCGGGTCCTCGCTGCCGACGATCAGCAGCGTCGGCGCGACGACCTGGGGCAGCCGGTCGATCGCGAGGTCCGGGCGCCCCCCGCGCGAGACGACGGCACGGACGGCGCCGCCGACGGCGGCAGCGGCCCGGAGCGCGGCCGCGGCGCCGGTCGACGCCCCGAAGTAGCCGATCGGCAGCCTGCGGGTGACGGCGTCCTCCTGGACGATCCGGGTCACCAGCTCCAGGCGCCGCGCCAGCAGCGGGATGTCGAAGACGAGGCGGCGATCGTGGGACTCGGGCTCGGTCAGCAGGTCGAACAGCAACGTCGCGAAGCCGGCGGCGTTGAGCGTCGCGGCGACCTCGCGATTGCGCGGGCTCCGCCGGCTGCTGCCGCTGCCGTGGGCGAACAGCACCAGTCCGCGGGCGTGCGGCGGCAGCACCAGATCGCCGGTGAGCTCGACGCCGGCGTCGAGGGTGACGGTCTCGTGCGTGGCGGCCGGCGTCGCGGCGGGCGTCGCGGCGGGCGCGGCGCCGTCGTCCGCGGGCGGGACTTGCTCGGGCGTCGCGGCCGCGTCCAGCAGCGCGATCACCTCGTCGTCCTCGACCGGCGAGAAGTCGCGGTACCAGCGGCCGACGCCGTAGAGCTGGTTCGGGATCGACGCGCAGACGACCTCGTTGGCCTCCTCGGCGACCAGGCTCACGGACTCGCGGGCGCCGACCGGGGCGGCGACCACGATCGTGCGGGCGCCGCGGGCGCGGAGCGCGCGAACGGCGGCCAGGGCGGTCAGGCCGGTCGCGAGGCCGTCGTCGACGACGATCACGGTCCGGTCGCGGACCTCGAGCGGCGGGCGGTCGCCGCGGTAGCGCGCGACCCGCCGGCGCAGCTCCTGGACCTCGCGCGCTGCGATCTGGTCGATCTGGGCCTGCGTCGCCCCGACGCGGCGGGCGCTGTCGCTGTCCAGCAGCGCGTGCCCGCCCTCGGCGATCGCCCCGATCGCCAGCTCGGGGTTGCTGGGCGCGCCGAGCTTGCGGACCGCGAGCACGTCGAGCGGCGCCCGCAGCGCGCGGGCGACCTCGCAGGCGACGGGGACGCCGCCGCGCGGGAGCGCGACGACCACCGGCCGCTGCGCGGCGAGCGATCGCAGCTGGGCGGCCAGGACCCGTCCGGCCTCGTGGCGATCGGCGTACTCCATGCCGCCGATCCTGGCCGCCGCCGGCTGCGGGGCCATCCGTTCCCCGCCGCAGGCTCGACCGCAGTTCTCCGCGGATCGCTGCGGAGAAGCGCGGTCGTCGGCCGGTCGTCAGCGACCGGCCGCGGGCTCGGGGCCGGTCGCCGGCCCGGTCGCCGCGCCGTCCTCCAGGGACGGAGGCGCGCGCCGCTCCTCGCGGATCGCCCACAGCTCGCGGATCACGACCTGGATCCCCGCGGCGATCGGGATCGCCAGCAGCGCGCCGAGCACGCCGAGCAGCGACGAGCCGATCAGGATCGCGATGATCACCAGCACCGGATGGACGTTGACCGTCCGCCGGTAGACCATCGGCTGGACCACGTTGTTCTCGACCTGCTGGTAGACGATCAGCACGATCACCCAGATGATCGTCGCCGTCGGGAAGTTGTGGAACAGCGTCACCAACCCGATCGCGACGCCGCCGATCGTGGCGCCGACGAGCGGGATCAGGTCCAGGAACGCCATCAGCACCGCCAGCGGGGCGGCGAACGGCACGCCGAGGATCGTCAGCACCACCCAGGTCGTGATGCCGGCGCAGAGGCTGATCAGGAGGTTGCCGACGACGTAGCCCGACGTCGACCGGTAGATCTCGGCCAGCACCCGCTCCAGCCGGTCGCTGGCGTTCGGCCCGCGAGCGCGGTGCAGGAACGCGAGCACCTTGGCGCCGTCCAGCAGCAGGAAGAACGTCAGCGTCAACACGGTCACCAGCTGGACGATCGCCCCGAAGACCCCGACGGTCACGGACTGCAGGGCGGTCGCGGCGTCGCCGAGCCGGCTCGGCAGCTTCTTCGCCTGCTCGGTCAGCTTGTCCGTGATCCCGTACTTGTCGTCGTACTTGCGGAACGTCTTGGAGTCGCGCAGGTCGTGGACGTAGGTCGGGATGTCGCGCGAGAGGTCGTCGACGCCGTTGACCACGGGCGGCACGATCAGCAGCCCGACGCCGAAGATCGACAGCGCGATCCCCAGGTAGACGAGCAGGATCGCCAGCGCCCGCGGCACCCGCCGTCGGACGAACCAGTCGACGGCCGGACCCAGCGCGACCGCCAGGAAGATCGCCAGGAAGACCAGCACCGCCGTGCTGCGCACCGTCCACAGCAGGTAGAGCAGCCCGGCGAGCCCGGCGACGATCGCGAAGATCCGGACGATCGTGCGGTTGGAGACGGTCAGCTCCACGGCGCGCACGGTACCGGCCGGACCGGTCTGCAACGGGCCAGTCGCCACCGGCGCATCGGTCCGGGCGGCCGGACCGGCCGGGCGAGGGCCCAACGCAGAGCGCCCCGCCAGGGGGACTGAGCGGGGCGCTGGCTGCTGACCGGAGTTGGGGTGGACCGGTTGGCACAGATGGCATCGGCCGCCGGGCCCCCCGCCTTGAGGGGCCGTGGACGAACGTTGCAGGCGTCAGCGGCGCCGCCGGGCCAACGGCGCCGCGTCGGCCTCGACCGCCGGCGCCTCGGCGGTGACGACCAGCATCGTCAGCCAGATCAGGTAAGGCGCCGCCTCGCGCGGCGAGCGCCCGCGCTCCAGCACGTCGAGCACGAGCTCGCGGATGCTGCCCGAGATCATCACCGCGACCTCGTGGGGCAGCGGATCGAGCCCGGCCTCGGAGCGCAGGGCCGTGCCGAGCTGCTGGTACAGCTCGATCCACCTGCGGTTCAGCGAGGCGTCGGCGTGACGCCCGCGCTCGCCGGTCAGGTGCGATTCCAGCCACAGGCTGCGGTACAGCGCCGGGTCGTGATCGAGGTGCGCCAGCCAGCGCTCGAAGCCCCGCGTGATGCGCCGCTCCGCCGTGCCGCCGTCGAGGACCGCCTCTCGTACCTGCCGGAGCGCGTCGTCCGACACGCGGCGCATCAGCGTCAGGTAGCAGTCGTCGAGGTCGTCGAAGTGCTGGTAGAAGGTCCGGCGCGAGACCCGCGCGATCCGCACGACGTCGGCCACGGTCGAGCCCCGGAGCCCGTCGGCCCGAACCGCCTCGGCCATCGCGTCGAGGAGCCGGTCGCGATGCTCGACGTACTGCGCGGACGGTGCGTCGACCCGCTTCGGCACCAGCCGAGTCTCCCAGACGTCCCGGCCCACGGGACCGCCGATCGGGGGTCGCGGGCGGTGCGTCCGGAGACGGCCCGCGCCAGGCCGCGACGGCCTCGGCGGGCGCCGGCGTCGCGGCCGTCGTCGTCAGCCGGCGGCGGACCACCGCCTGACCGCCGCGACCCGGTGCGAAGGCGACGCCGCGGAAGGCCCAACGCTCGTCGCGGTCGGTCGTCGGCGCCAGCTCGACGTCGGTGAGGATCGTCCGCAGCACGATGTCCAGCTCCATGTGCGCGAACGAGGCCCCGATGCAGCGGCGCCGACCGCCGCCGAACGGCACCCAGGCGTAGGTGTCGGGCTTGCGATCCAGGAACCGCGTCGGGTCGAACGCCTGCGGGGCGTCGTAGAAGCGCGGGTCCTCGTGCAGCAGCCGGGTGCCGATCATGATCAGCGTGCCGGGCGGCAGCAGCCACGAGCCGAGCTCGAACGGCCGCATGACGGTGCGGCCGGTGCCGTTGATCACCGGCCGCGAGCGCTGCAGCTCGCGGATCGTCGCCTCGCGCAGCTCGCGGCCGCCCTCGCGGGCCTCCTCCATCAGCTGGCGCAGGATCGCGGGGTGGCGGCGCAGCCGCTCGACCGCCCACGCCAGGGTGCTGGCGGTCGTCTCGTGGCCGGCGGTCAGGATCGTCAGCAGCTCGTCGGCGACGTCGCCGTCCGAGATCGGGGTGCCGTCCTCGTAGGTCGCCTGCAGCAGCAGCGAGAGGACGTCGACGCGGTCCTGCAGCGCCGGGTCGCGCCGTGCTCGCGCGATCAGGCTCATGACATGGCGGTCGTACTCGCGGCGGTGGCGCAGGAAGCGCGCCCACGGGCTCCAGCGGCCGTAGTCGCGGCGCAGGAACTGCGCGAACGCCAGCCGCGACCCGAGGACGGTGAGCGGCGGCAGGACCCGGCGCAGCCCCGCCAGCTCCTGGCCCTCGGCGCCGAAGACGGCGCGCAGGATCGCGTTGAGGGTGACCTGGCTGAGGGACTCCAGCGTCCGGAAGCGCTCGCCGACCGGCCACCCGGCGATCGCCGCCTGCGCCTCCTCCTCGAAGATCCGCGCGTACTCGTGCATCCGCTCGCCGTGGAACGGCGGCAGCAGCAGCCGGCGCTCGCGCAGGTGGCGGTCCTCGTCCATCGCGAACAGCGAGCCCTGCCCCAACAGGGCCTTCAGCGGGTTCTGCTCACCGGCGTGGAGCACCTCCGCGGGAGCGGTGAAGACCTGCTTCACCAGACCCGGCTCGGCGACCACCACCGAGCGGCCGTAGCCGGGCAGCTTCAGCGTGAAGGCGTCGCCGTAGCGGCCCTGGATCGCGCGCATCGGCGCCTGCCGGCCGGACAGGTAGACGGCGCCCGAGACCAGCGACGGCAGGGGCGGGCCGGGCGGCATGCGGAACTCGCTGGTCGAGCGCAAGGCGGACTCCTGGAGCGTCGAGCGTGGGACGGCGGCGGGTGCCGCTCCAGGAGGACGGTACACGTGCGTACCGATGGTGTCCAGGGGGTTGGGCGTCGACGGCCGAGGGGCTGACGGGTGGGGCAGGTGGCGGGCCGATGGGGCAGGAGGTGGCGCGTCGGCGGCTGCCGCCGCGGTCTGGAGGAGCCGCTGGTGCGACGCTGCCGGCGTCGTCGGTGAGCGGCGGCCGGCGTGCTCGGCGGGACGGCCGGGTGGGGCGTCGGCGGCCGGTCACCGGTCGCCGCGGCCGGGCGAGCCGGCCTCGGTGCTTCCACGCCCCCAGCGTGATTCGAACACGCGCACACGGTTTAGGAAACCGATGCTCTATCCCCTGAGCTATGGGGGCTCAGGCTGGAGGGTAGACGGTGACCGCAGCGGACGGTCGCGTCGCTGGCGGGCGTGCGGGGGGCGGCGACGTGGCGCGTTGGACATGGTCCGCCGGGCCCGGGACAATCGGGCCGGTCGCCCGTGCCTCGCGGTCGATCGGTGGCGTCGGGTCGCGGATCGCGGTCGTGCCGTCGCCGCCCTCCGGCCGCCGTCGAGGATCCCGCATGCTCCCCTTCAAGCTGCTCCGCCTGTCGATCTCGACCCTCCGCCAGTACCGCGCGCTGCCCGAGGAGCAACGTCTTGCCCTGCGGGAGGACGCGCAGCGGGTCCGCGAGCTGACGGTCCGGCTCGGCGGGTCGCGCGCCCGCCAGATGCTGGCCGGCGACGGGCTGCTGGGGCGGCCGACCGGCGACCGGGCGGCGGAGGCGGGCAGCGGCACGACGGCCGAGAGCGTGGCTCCTGCTGCCGCGAAGCCGCCGGCCCCTGACGCCGACGTGACTCCCGTCCCCGGGGCCGCTCCCGCCCCGGAGGCCGCCCCCGCCCCGGATCCCGACGCCGTCGGCGAGCCCACGCCCGGTGAGGCCGAGACGATCGAGGAGCTGCGGCAGGCGATCGCGATGCTGGCGCTGTCGATCGCCCAGACGGGGATGGTCGGCGGCAACTCCCGCGGCGCCGCGCTCGGCCGCCGGCTGCTGAAGAGCGGGGTCGCCGGGCGCTTCGCCAAGCCACCGCGCGACGACCGCGGCTGACCCTCGGTCAGCCGCCGTCCCCGCCCGCGCCGACCTCGGCCCGCAGCAGCTCGAGCGTCCCGACCGCCGTCCGCAACCGGACCAGCGTCGTCGGCGGCGCGAACCCCGCGGCGGCGATCGTCCGGCGGACGACGTCGTCGCGGTGGGATCTCGTCGTCGCCGGCCCGTCGAGCAGCTCGATCGCGGTGAACGCCAGCCGCATCAGCCGATCCTGCGGCGGGCCGAAGTCCGCCACCAGCAGCGCTCCCGCCGGCCGCAGGACCCGCCGCGCCTCGCGCAGCGCCGCCAGCTTCGCGTCCGGCCGCAGGTGGTGCAGCACGAGCGCCAGCACGACCGCGTCCTGGCTGGCGTCGGGCAGCGGCAGCGCCTCCGCGCGACCGTCGCGCCAGACGACCGCCGCGCCCGGCGTCCGCCGCTCGCCGATCGCGCGCGCCGCCGGATCCGGCTCGATCGCGGTGATCGAGGCGCCCGGTGGCGCGGCGGCCGCCAGGCGGCCGGTCAGGGCGCCGGTTCCCGCCCCGACCTCGACGGCCCGCCCGGCCAGCGGCAGGTGGTCCAGCACCGCGCGGGTCAGGGCAGGGCGCCAGCGGCCCTCGCGCATCGTCATCGCCAGGCCGCGGTCGTAGACGGAGACCGGCAGGAAGCGGCCGCTGGCCGGGAGGATCGCGTCGCCGCGGCGGTCGTTCATGCCCGGGACGCTAGATCGGCGGAGGCCCCGGGACTTGAACGGAGCGGTCGTCCGCATCCCGGCCGCCCGGGTCGTCGAGCAGCCGCATCGAGAGCAGCGCCGACGGCGGCAGGCCGAACGCGCGTCGGAACGTGCGGCTCAGATGGGCCGAGTCGCTGAACCCGGCATCGGCCGCCGCCCGGGTGAGCGAGTCGCCGGCGGCCAGCCCGGCCACCGCGTGCCGCAGGCGCATCCACAGCACGTAGCGCTTGAACGGCAGCCCGACCTCGGGCGAGAAGCGGTGCGTCAGCCGCGACGGCGACAGATGCGCCGCGCGGGCGGCTGCGGCCAGCGTCGGCGGGTCGGGCAGCGTCCGCGCGACGTGGTCGACCGCCGCGGCGACCGGCGGCGAGAGCGACCGGCCCGGGCGCGGGCCGTCGTCGCCGAGCAGCTGGGTCAGCGCCGCCGACACGAACCGCCGCGCGCCCGCGGCCCCCGCCGCCGGCCAGCGGAGCTGCCCGAGCGCGGCGTCGAGGGACTCGCCGAGCCGGGCGCGGACGAGCGCGTCGACCCGCCGGCCGTCGTGCCCGAGCGGGTCGAGGAACAGGATCGCGAGCCGCCGGGACCCGGTCCGCAGCCGGTGGGGGAGGTTGCTCGGGACGGCGAGCGCCGTGGCGGTCAGCCGGCGCTCGTCCAGCTCCAGCTCGATCGGGACGCCGTCGAACGCGCACGCGACCTGGACGGCGTGGTGGGCGTGGCGGCTGCCATCGCCGCCCGGCCCGCGGTAGAGCGCGACGCCGTCTCCGAGGAACAGCGACGCGTCGTCGTCGCCCACCGCGCCCGATCGTCGGGCGCGTCCGGCGGAACCCCAGTCCGGAGGCCCGGTCGCGATCGGCGTCGCTCCCCGCTCAGTTCGCCGGCCGTCCCGGGTACACGTCGTCGATCGTCGCCAGCGCCACGTACGGCGCGCCCGCGGCCTGCTCGATCCGCTCGCCGCCGCCGGCCAGCCGGTCGAGCACCGACACCACCCCGACCACGGTCCGGCCCTCGGCCTGCAGCGCCTCGAGCGCCTTGACCGTCGACCCGCCCGTGGTCACCACGTCCTCGACCACCAGGCAGCGGTCCTCGTCGGTCAAGAATGGCCCCTCGACGCGCCGCTGCAGGCCGTGGGCCTTGGTCTCCTTGCGGACGAAGAACGCCTTGACGTCGGCGCCCCCCGCGAGCGCGGCGCAGGCGACCGGATCGGCGCCCATCGTCATCCCGCCGACCGCGGTCGCGCCGAGCCGCTCGGCCTCGGCGGCGACCAGCTCGCCCAGCGCCAGGAACCCGGCCGGGCGCAGGATCGCCCGCTTGGCGTCGACGTAGTAGGACGCGGTCGCGCCGCTGGTCAGCGTCACCTCGCCGATCACCAGCGCGTGCTCGCGCAGCTCGGCGATCAACGTGTCCTTCGCGCTCATGCGGCCGGAGGCTAGAGGATCCGGCCGCCGCGACCGTCGGCAGGTGGCGTCATCTTCAGGCCACCTCCGCGCGGTGGTGTCAGTTCGCCTCGGATGCCGGGGCGAACTGACGCCACTTCCGTCCCGCCCCGGCCAATTGACGCCACCCCGCCCACCGACGGCGCGGCCACGCTCCGCCTAGTACGTGTCGACGATCGTCCCCATCGTCATCCAGGCGTAGATCGACGCCGCGTCGGCCATCGGGACCCGGAAGCAGCCGTGGCTGGCGTTGTAGGTCGGGACCGACGGGTAGCCATGGACGGCGTAGCCGCGGATGAAGTACGAGGACTTGTACATGCCCTTGGCGTTGGTGCCCGGATCCTTCATGTAGACCCGGAAGCTGCCGCGGATGGTCGGCGTCGCCGGCGCGCCCGAGGACGTGTGGTAGATCCGCTCGACCTTGCCGCCCGTGCCGATCAGGGCCAGGACCTGGCGGGAGATGTCGCCCTCGACGTGGCGCCCGTGGCTGGGGAAGCGGACCTTGAACGCCCCGCGGCCGGCCTGCAGGGCCCGGAAGACGTCGCTGTTGGCGCTGGTCGTGCGAGCCATCCGCAGGACCTTGCGGAACGCCAGCACGGCACGCTGGGTGCGGGCGTCGTAGAGCCCCTTCTGGCCGATCACGTAGCCCTTGGCCTTGAGCTTCGCCTGCAGCCAGCGGACCGCCGGACCGCGAGCGCCGGCCTGCACCGACGGCGTCAGCTGGGTGACGACCGTCGTCTTGGGCTTCGTCTCGGCCACCGGCTGGTCCTTGCCGATCTGGGCGTGGACGACGACGCGCTGGGCGCTGCGGCTGAAGTAGACCGCGCGGGCCACGCCCTGGTCGCCGTCCTTGGCCTTCACCAGCGGGACCCGGCGGGTGATCGTCTTCTTGTGGTCGACGGCGAAGGTCACCGTCACCTTGACGCCCGGCACGTACGTGTCGCTCACCACCAGCGCGCGCCAGTGGTCGCCCTTGAAGGCCAGGCCGTCGCGAGCCTTCTCGGTCGACAGGCTCAGCTTCAGGACCTCGGGCGCCGGCGGCGGCGTCGGTGCCTGGCGGCCGGTGGCCGTCGCCTCGGGCGCTGTCGCGGTGGTCGTCGCGGGCGTCGAGGCCGTGGTCGCGGGCGCAGCCGCCGGCGCGGGGACCGGGGCCTGGGCTCCGGCCGTCGGTGCGGCGACGAGCAGGGCGACCGGAACGAGCGCCGCGAGCGGTCCGCGATGGCGAAGGCGGGAGCGGTTCATCCTGCACAAGATACCCCGGAGGGGCACCCAAGGGACCCGAGAGATCACCCCAGGGAACGCTGGTCGCCGCGGGCTAGGCGGTGCCGGCGTCGGGCGCGCCGGGGACCACGCGCGCCTCGACCAGCCGGGCCGCCAGGGCGATCGTCGCCAGCAGCACGAGCGCGCCGACCCACAGCGCCAGGCCCTGGCCGAAGCTCCAGTGCTTGGCCGCCGAGATCGCGATCGTGTTGTTGGTCGCGTGCAGCAGGATCGGCGCGTAGAGCGTGCCGGTCGCCTGGTAGAGCAGGCACAGCACGGCGCCGAAGGTCGCGAGGATCGGCAGGAACCCGACGTCGGTGCCGCCCGCGTGCAGGGCCCCGAACAGCAGCCCGTCGATCACCGCCGCGCCGCCGATCGCGACCCCGGCCGGAGCGACCTTCGAGAGCCCGTTGCGGAGTCCGGGGTAGACGACGCCGCGCAGCAGCAGCTCCTCGCCGATCGGCGCCAGGACGGTGGTGCAGAGCCCGATCAGGATCGCCGCCAGCGGGCTGATGTCGACGCCGAGGTCCTTCGGCAGGTCGTCCTGCTCGTCGGCCACGCCGAGCAGCTCGGCCAGGCCGTTGGACAGCAGCAGGTAGACCACGAACGCCAGCACCACCAGCCCGAGCGCGACCCAGATCCGCGTCGGCACGCGCAGCCCCAGGCTGCTGCGCCGCACCCGGACCCCGACCAGCGTCAGGAACGCGATCGGCACGCCGACGAAGACGACGTTCTGGAGCAGCAGCGAGAGGACCTTGCCGGCGACCTCGGCGGCGTCGCTGCCGGTCCCGATCGCCAGCGCCGGGATCGACGCGAACAGCGTCACGCCGAGCGTCGTGACGAGGACCAGGATCCCCTCCAGCGCGCCCCACGAATCGCGCCGCGGAGGGGCGCCGGACGGGTTCGGGGGGCCGTTCATCGTCGGCGCAACGCTACCTGCGGGCGGCCGCGCACGTCCCCACGGCCGCGGTCGCTCCGGCGGGGCTCAGGCGACGAAGGTCCAGCGGGCGGTCAGCGCGGCGGCCCCCGCCAGCAGCGCCCCGCCGACCAGCGCCAGCGCCCAGGCCCGCGGCCGCGAGCCGCGACTGGCCCACCAGCCGACCCACATCGCCAGCGGGAACAGCACCCCCAGGAACCGCGGCAGCGACATCAGCGGCTGGGCCTCGCCGGTGACCGGGGCGCTCAGCGGCAGCAGCAGCGCGCAGCCGGCGTAGACCGCGTAGGCCGGCGGCAGCCGCCGTGCCGCGCCGAGCAGCGCCACCAGGCCGGCCACGAGCGTCAGGAGCAGGCCGACGTTCATCCACGCCTCGGCGGTCGACGGCCCGCCGGCGTCGATCCCGAGCAGCCGCGCGGTCCCGTCGCCGGCGGCCCGCAGCGCCTCCAGCAGGCCGCTGATCGGCCCGACGTTCTGGCGGCCCCACTGCTCCTGGACGCTGAACGGCGTGCTCCAGCTCCAGCCCGACAGCGCCAGTCCGAGCAGGTAGGCGCCGGTGCCGAGCGGGATCGCCGCGGCGGCCAGCAGCGGCGCCCGCGGCGACCACCGACGCCCGTCCGCCGTGGCGCCGTCGCCCCGCGCCCGGCGGATCCGCCACCAGCGCTCGGCCGCCGTCGCCAGCACCGCGACGACCAGCACGATCCCGGCGCTGCGGGTCAGCGCCGCCAGCAGCCCGAGCCCGCCGGCCAGCGCCCAGCGCTCGTCGCGCGCGGCCATCACGCAGCCGGCGGAGAGCAGCAGGAACAGCCCCTCGGTGTAGACCGCGCTCAGCCACAGCGATCCGGGGAACAGCAGCAGCGCCCAGACCGCGGCCGTGGCGGCGGGCCGCCCGAGCTCGCGGTCGGTCAGGCGGTGGACGATCATCGTCCCGCCGAACGCGCACGCCCCCGAGATCACCAGGCCGGCCAGCAGCGGCGACTGCAGGAGCCCGCCGAGCAGGTGGACGAGCAGCGGGTAGAGCGGGAAGAACGCGGTCCGCGGGGCGTAGTCGGTCGGGTACCCGACGTCGGCGACGTCCAGCAGCCAGATGCTGTCCCAGCGCACCAGCGGCGCCACCAGCGTGCTGAGGCCGTGGCTCAGCTCGGCGCTGCGGCCGAGCGGGTCGAAGGTGCTCGACGTCGGGACCCCGTCGCGCGCGGTCGTGCCCCACAGCGAGACGGCGCCGGCGCCGGCGGCGAGCGCGATCAGGCGGGTGACGACGAACGCCGGCAGCACGGCGAGCGCGGTCTGGGTCCACGTCAGCCGGTGCGGGACGTCGGCCGCTCGCGCCGGCGCCGACAGCAGCCGGGCCGGCGCGGCGAGCGGCTGGTCGCGGGCAGCCATCCGGGCCCATGGTGGCGGACGGCGGGCGTTCGCGCGACAACCGCCTCGACGCAGCGGCCCGTGCAGCGTGCAGGACTGTTGGCGCGCCCCCGGTACTCTTGGCGTGATCGCGTTCCTCGAAGGAGTCGTCCGTGCGGGACGATCCCTCGCGGGCGCACCCGCCTCCCTCGATGTCCCACGCAGCTCGCAAGCGCCGTCAGCGCCGTGCCAAGGGCGGCGCCACGCGCGTCCTCCTCGTCCTGCTCGTCGCGATCGTCGTCGGGATCGTCGTCGCCGGCGCCGGAGCGGTCGGCTACGTGGCGAGCATCGCCGACGATGTCGACCTCGACGAGCTGCGGCCCGCCAACCCCGGCGGCAACTCGGTCGTCTTCGCCGCCGACGGGACCAAGCTCGGCTACATCGACGGGCCGGTCCTGCGGACCCCGGTCAAGTCGCGCGAGATGTCGCCGCTGGTGCGCCAGGCGACGGTCGCCGTCGAGGACCGGCGCTTCTACCAGCACGGCGGCGTCGACGTCGAGGGCGTCTTCCGGGCCGCGACCCG
>NZ_AGUD01000058.1 GCF_000240225.1 Patulibacter medicamentivorans | reverse complement strand
CGCGAGCTGCGGCTGGCGCCGGCCCAGGCCGGCTACCGGCTCGACCTCGACGCCACGGCGCGGGCCGCGGTCGACGCCGGTCGCGACGGGATCCTCGGCGGCCTGCCGGCGACGCTGACGAGCATCGTCGGCACCCGCCGCGTGGCGGTCCGGGCGACGGTCGCCCCGGCGGCCCTGCGCGGCGCCGCGAAGCGCCTGGCGGCCCGCATCGACCGCGACCCGTTCCCGGGCGCGCTCGACATCGACCCGGCGACGCACGAGGTGAGGACCAGCCCCTCGCGACCCGGCCAGGCGGTCGACGTCGACGCGCTGGCCCGCGGGATCCGCGGCGAGCTGCTGGACGGCGGCCGCGGTCCGCTGGACGTCCCCCAGGAGACGGTCGACGCCGTCCCGGGCGACCGCCTGCGCGAGCTGGCGGGGCAGGCCGAGCGCTACCTGCGAGCGCCGCTGCGGATCACCGGCGCCGGCGCGCCGCTCGAGCTCGGCGCCGACGAGCTGGCGCGGATCCTCGCGCTCGAGGGGCGCGAGGGCGGCCGCCGGGCGCGGCTGGGCGTCGGCGAGGCGCAGATGGGCGCGCTGGTGGCGCGGGTCGCCGCCCGCGGAGACCGGCCGGCCCGCAACGCCCGTCCGACTGCTCCCGCGACCGGCGCGATCGAGACCGGCAAGGGCGACGTGAGCTGGCGGCCGCGCCGCGCCGAGGTCGGCGTCGTCCCGGCGCGCACCGGCAGGACCGTCCGCCGCGACGCGCTGGCGACCGCGATCCGGCGCGCGGTCCGCGACGGCGAGCACACGGTTCGGGTCCCGATGGCCACGGCCCAGCCGACGGTCACGACCGAGGCGGCGCGCAAGGTCGACTCGCTGATCGGCAGCTTCACGACGCCCTACGTCGCCGGGCAGCCGCGGGTGACGAACATCCAGCGGATGGCCCGCACGATCGACGGCACGGTGATCCCGGTCGGCGGCACGTTCTCGCTCAACGGCCTGACCGGCGAGCGGACGACCGCCAAGGGCTACGTCGAGGCCCCGTTCATCGCCGGCAACAAGATCGAGCCGTCGGTCGGCGGCGGCGTGTCGCAGTTCTCGACCACGATGTACAACGCCGCCTTCTTCGCCGGCCTGCAGCTGGACGCGCACCGCGCCCACAGCCTCTACATCGATCGCTACCCGCCCGGCCGCGAGTCGACGCTGAACTTCCCCGACATCGACCTGAAGTGGACCAACGACACCCAGGCGCCGGTGCTGGTCCGCACCAGCTACGACAGCGCCGGCGTGACGGTCACGCTCTACGGCGACAACGGCGGCCGCCGCGTGACGGCCACCGCCGGCGAGCGCCAGCCGGTCGACGGCGGCAACTTCCAGATCACCGTCACCCGCACGATCCGCTACGCCGACGGCCGAACCGTCCGCCAGCCGACGACGACCCGCTACGAGAACGAGGTGACGGAGGAGGAGCCGCAGGAGTAGCGGCGCCGGTCGCCGTGACGAACCGGTCGCTGGGCGACCGGAACGTGCCGGCTGCCGCCGCGTCGTGCCGCCCGCTGCCGCGCCTCCGCCGGCCGCGCCCTACGCTGGCGCGTCCCCGCGCTTCTTCTGCTTCGCGGCCTTCTGGCGCTGGTTGGTGTCGAGCACCTGCTTGCGCAGGCGGACGAACTTCGGGGTCACCTCGACGCACTCGTCGTCGGCGATGAACTCCAGGGCCTGGTCGAGGGTCATCTCGCGCGGGGGCACGATCTTGACCAGCTCCTCGGCGGTCGAGGAGCGGATGTTGGTGACCTTGCGCTCGCGGACCGCGTTGACGTCGAGGTCCTCGGCGCGCTTGTTCTCGCCGATCACCGAGCCCTCGTAGACCTCGTCGCCGACGGCGACGAACAGCGTCCCGCGGTCCTGGAGGGCGATCACCGCGTAGCCGGTGATCTTGCCCGCGCGGTCGTTGACCATCGAGCCGGACTGGCGCGAGCGGATCTCGCCCGCCCACGGCGCCCAGCCGTCGAAGATCGAGTGCATCATGCCCGCGCCGCGGGTGGTGGTCAGGAACTCGGTCCGCATGCCGATCAGGCCGCGGGCCGGGATCCGGTACTCCAGGCGGATCCAGCCGGTGCCGTGGCCGGTCATGTTCAGCATCTGGCCCTTGCGCTCGGCCAGCAGCTGCGTGACGCCGCCCAGGTGCTCCTCCGGGACGTCGATCGTCAGCGCCTCCTGCGGCTCCTCGCGCTTGCCGTCCTCGTCGGTCCGCACGAGCACGCGCGGCTTGCCGACGGTCATCTCGAAGCCCTCGCGGCGCATGTTCTCCACCAGCACCGCCAGCTGCAGCTCGCCGCGACCGTGGACCTCCCACGTGTCGGGGCGCTCGGTCGGCTCCATCTTCAGCGAGACGTTGCCGATCAGCTCCTGCTGCAGCCGCGCCTCGATCATGCGGGCGGTCAGCTTGTCGCCGTCGCGGCCGGCGAGCGGCGAGGTGTTGACGCCGATCGTCATCGCCAGCGACGGCTCGTCGACGGTGATCGGCGGCAGCGGCCGCGGGTCGTCGATGTCGGTCAGGGTGTCGCCGAGGACGATGTCCGGGAAGCCGGCGATCGCGGCGATCTCGCCCGGGCCGATCTCCTCGGCGGGCACGCGCTCCAGGCCCTCGGTCTTGAACAGCTCGCCGACCTTGGCGCGGACCTCGGTCCCGTCGCGCTTGACCCACATCACCTGCTGGCCGCGGCGCAGCGTGCCGTGGCTGATCTTCGAGATCGCCAGCCGGCCCAGGTAGGGCGACGCGTCGAGGTTGCCGACCTGCGCCTGCAGCGGATGGTCGGGGTCGTAGGCGGGAGCGGGGATCGCGGCCAGGATCCCGTCCAGCAACTCGCTGAGGTCGTCGCCGAGCTCGTCGGGCAGGATCCCCGCGCGGCCGTCGCGGCCGATCGCGTAGTAGACCGGGAACTCCAGCTGCTCGTCCTCGGCGTCGAGCTCGAGGAACAGCTCCTCGACCTGGCCGACGACCTCCTCGATCTGGGCGTCGGGGCGGTCGATCTTGTTGACGACCAGGATCACCGGCAGCTTCGCCTCGAGTGCCTTGCGGAGCACGAAGCGGGTCTGCGGCAGCGGGCCCTCGGCCGCGTCGACCAGCAGCACGACGCCGTCGACCAGCGCCAGGCCGCGCTCGACCTCGCCGCCGAAGTCCGCGTGGCCGGGCGTGTCGACGATCGTGACGGTGGTGTCGCGCCACCTGATGACCGTGTGCTTGGCGAGGATCGTGATCCCGCGTTCGCGCTCCTGGTCGTCGGAGTCCATGATCCGCTCGGTGTCCTCGCCGCGGTGCAGCGACCCGGACTGACGCAGCATGGCGTCGACCAGCGTCGTCTTCCCGTGGTCGACGTGGGCGACGATCGCGACGGTGCGCAGGTCTTCTCGTACGGCGGGCATCCGACCACGGAAGGGTACGGACGGGGGGACCTGGCCGCCGCCCGCCTCGTCCGGCATCGCGGGCCGGGGTGGGAGCGGGCGACCGCCGGCCGGGGCCGGAGGTGGACGGCGCACCCGCGGCCGGCGACGCCGTGGGGGTCTCGGCCCGCCGCGCGACGGTCTAGTCTCGGACGATGTCGTTCGCGTGGATGGCTCGTGGCCGGGCCGGCCGCGCGGGACTCGCCCTGGCCGCGGCCGCGGCCCTCGGCGGCGTGGTCGCCGGACCGGCGTCGGCGGTCGTCGGCGGCGTCCGGCTGACGCCGAGCGCGCACCCCGCGGTCGTCACCCTGGCCGAAGCCTGCACCGCGACGCTGGTCCGCGGCGACCGGCTGCTGACCGCCGGCCACTGCGCCAGCCACGTCGACCCGGGCCGCACGACGGTCCGGATCGGGCCGGGCGCGGCGTCCTACGTGGCGGTGCGGGTCGCCCGCCATCCGCGGTTCCGCTATCAGCTGCCGGCCTACCCGGCCGAGCCCGACCGCGACGTCGCGATCGTCCAGCTGGATCGCCCGGTCGCGGGCGTCGCCCCGATCCCGATCTCGACGCGACCCGCCCGCCGCGGCGAGCGGCTGCGGCTGCTCGGCTACGGGACCGCCGATCCCGATCATCCCGGCCGCTTCGGGAAGCTCCGCCAGGCGACGCTGGTCGTGCGATCGGCCGCCGTCTGCCGCCGCGAGCTGCGGCGCGTGGATCCGGAGCAGGCACCGCAGTTCCACCCCGACCGGATGCTCTGCACCCAGGACCCGGACGGCCGCCCGCCGTTCGCCTCGGGCTGCAACGGCGACAGCGGCGGGCCGCTGCTGCGCCGCGACCCCGCCCGCCGCCGCTCGGTGCTGGTCGGCATCGACTCCTGGGGCGTCGCCTGCGGCGCGCGCGACGGCGATCCCGAGGTCTTCGTGCGGCTGGCGCGCGAGCGGGCCTTCGTCGTCGATCCGCGGCCCCGCTGGGCGACCGTCCGGATCCGCGAGCCGTGGGACGAGGACGCCGGCGCCGCCGGTGCGCCGGCCCGGCCGCGCGCCTCGCGCGACGGGCGCTGACGGGCTGACGGGCCGACGGGCGGGCCCGCGCGGGAGCCGCGGCGCCGACCGATCACCGAACGGTCACACGCGGCCGGTCGGCGCGCTGGTGTGATCGGCGGGTCCCGGCGGCCGCCCCCTTCCAGCCGGAGCCCCGGCACGGCCGCCCGCATCCCCCCCGGAGGTCCCCGCGTGTCGTCCCTGACTCGTCGATCCCTGCTGCGCACCGGCCTGGCCGGCGCGACCGTCGCCGCCACCGCCGGCTTCCCGGTCGCCTCGACCTTCGCCCGCACCCGACCGACCTTCCCCTCCGCCCCGTGGGCGCTCGGCGTGGCGTCGGGCGACCCGACCTCGGACGGGGTCGTGCTCTGGACCCGGCTGGCGACCGACGCGCTCGGCGTCGAGCCGATCGCCCACGACCGGATCCTCGTCCGCTGGGAGCTGGCCGAGGACGAGGGCTTCCGGCGGGTCGCCCGCCGCGGCGTCGCCGTCGCCGACCGCGACGCCGCCCACAGCGTCCACGTCGAGGTCGAGGGCCTGCGCCCGCACCGCGACTACTGGTACCGCTTCGCCGCCGGCGACGAGGTCAGCCCGGTCGGCCGCACCCGGACCGCGCCGGACCCGCGCAACACCCCGGCGGCGCTGGCGTTCGCGTTCGCCAGCTGCCAGCAGTACGAGCACGGCTTCTTCACCGCCTGGCGCCACGTCGCGGAGGAGGACGTCGACCTGGTCCTGCACCTCGGTGACTACATCTACGAGCACGGGACCGACGTCTACAAGTCGGCCGACGGCAACGTCCGCCACCACGTCGGCGACGAGATCACGACCCTCTTCGACTACCGCCGGCGCCACGCGCAGTACCGCTCCGACGGCGACCTGCAAGCCGCCCACGCCGCGCACCCGTTCGTCGTCACCTGGGACGACCACGAGGTCGACAACAACTACGCCGACCTGGTGCCGGAGGACGGCCAGGCGCCGGAGGCCTTCCGCGCCCGCCGCGCCGCCGCCTACCAGGCCTACTGGGAGCACATGCCGCTGCGCCGTCGCCAGCGCGCGAAGGGCCCCGACATGCGCCTGGACCGGACGCTCGACTACGGCCGGCTGGCCCGGTTCACCGTCCTCGACACCCGCCAGTACCGCAGCGATCAGGCCTGCGGCGACGGCACCAAGGCGCCGTGCGCCGAGTGGGAGGACCCGACCCGCACCTTCCTCGGCGACGACCAGGAGCGGCGGGTCCTGCGCGACCTCGGCCGCTCGGGCGCGCGCTGGAACGTGATCGCCAACCAGGTGCCGCTGACGGCGATCGACCAGAAGGCCGGCGAGGGCCTGACGCTCTACATGGACGGCTGGGCCGGCTACCCGGCGGCGCGCGAGCGGTTCCTCTCCGGGATCGTCGATCGCCGGGTCGGCAACCCGCTGGTGATCACCGGCGACGTCCACTCCAACTGGGCCTGCGAGGTCAACCGCGACGCCCGCGACCCGGCCTCGACCGCGGTCGCCGTCGAGCTGATCGGGACCTCGATCACCTCGACCGGCGACGGCAACGACAGCCAGCCGGCGCAGCTCGCCGACAACCCGCAGGTCAAGTGGTACCAGCGCCGCCGCGGCTACGTGCGGGTCGCCGTCGACGCCCGCGAGGCGCGCGCCGACTACCGCAGCCTGGACTACGTCAGCCGCCCAGGCGCTCCGGTCCGGACCGCGAAGAGCTTCGTCGTCGAGGACGGCACGCCGCGGTTGCAGCCGGCCTGACCCGACGTCGCGCCGGGGCCGCGGCCGGGGTCGTCCGGCCAGCGCCCCGCGCCGCCGTCGCGGCCTCCCGGCGGCGCCTCGCTCAGCCTGCGATCGGCGGGGCGAGGCGCGCGAACCCCTCCTGACGGCGGTAGGGGAAGTGCGGGTAGGGAGCGGTCTGGGCGCTGGCCGCGTCGAGCCGCGCGCGCTGCTCGTCGGTCAGCCGCCAGCCGACGGCGCCGAGGTTGTCCCGCAGCTGCTCGGCGTTGCGCGCGCCGACGATCACGGACGCGACCGTCGGGCGGCTCAGCAGCCAGTTCAACGCCACCTGGGGGACGGTCCGGCCGCTCTCGGCGCCGATCTGCTCGAGCACGTCGACCACGTCGTAGAGCCGCTCGTCATCGACCGGCGGGCCGAACTCCGCGGTCCGGTGCAGGCGGCTGCCCTCCGGGATCGGGCTGCCGCGGCGGACCCGGCCCGTCAGGCGGCCCCAGGCGAGCGGGCTCCAGACCAGCGCCCCGACGCCGTGCGCCGCGCCGAGCGGCATCAGGTCCCACTCGTAGTCGCGTCCGACCAGCGAGTAGTAGACCTGGTGGGCGACGTAGCGCGGCCATCCGTGGCGGTCGGCCGTCGCCAGCGAGTCCATCAGCTGCCAGCCGGGGAAGTTCGACACGCCGACGTAGCGGAGCTTGCCGGCCCGCACCAGCCCGTCGAGGGTCGAGAGCACCTCCTCGACGGGCGTCCCGGCGTCGTGGGCGTGGAGCTGGAAGAGGTCGATCCGGTCGGTCTGGAGACGCTGCAGCGCGGCGTCGACGGCGGCGATCAGCCGCGACCGGGACGTCCCGCCGTCGCGCGGGTCGTCGCTCAGTGGCAGGCCGGCCTTGGTCGAGATCAGCACCTCGTCGCGGCGTCCGCGCAGGGCCGCGCCGAGGACCTCCTCCGAGGCGCCGTCCGAGTAGACGTCGGCGGTGTCGAAGAGGGTCACGCCCGCCTCGAGGCAGATGTCGACCAGCTCGCGCGCCTCGCGCGCGCCGCTGTCGCCCCAGGCCCCGAACAGCGGCCCGCGGCCGCCGAACGTCCCGGCGCCGAAGCTCAGCTCGGGGACCAGCAGACCCGAGGCACCCAATCGCCTGTACTCCATCAGCAGCTCCTTAATGGGAATAGTGTTCCGTTAGGCACGGTAGCGCATCCCGGTCCTAATGGGCCGATGGACCCGTTAAGATCGCCGGCGATGGCCGACGCTCAGCCCCGTCCCGGTGGCCGCACCGCCCGCGTGCGCGAGGCGGTGCTGCGCGCGACCCGCGACGCGCTGGCGAGCGGCGGGCTGCACGGACTCGACCTGACCGCGGTCGCGCACGACGCGGGGGTCGGCAAGACGACCGTCTACCGTCGCTGGGGCACGCCGACGGCGCTGGTCGCGGACCTGCTCGTCGAGATGGCGGATCGCGCCGGGGACCGCGTCGACACGGGCTCGCTGCTCGGCGACCTCGAGGTCAACGCCGGTCGCGTGCAGCGGACGCTGGCGGATCCGGAAGAGGGCGGCCTGTACGCGGCGATCGTGGCGGCCGCGACCTGCGACGCCCGCACGGCCGCCGCGCTGGAGGCCTTCTACGACCGGCGGGTCGCGGTCTGGGCGCCGTGCGTCGAGGACGCCGTCGGCCGCGGCGAGGTGCCGGCGGGGACCGACGCGGCCGCCGTCGTGCGGGCGGTCTCGGCGCCGCTCTACTACCACCGGCTGACCCGCACGACGCCGCCCGGCGAGGAGGATGCGCGGCGCGCCGCCGCGGCGGCGGTGGTCGCGGCCGTCGCCGGGGCGTTCGCGTCGGGGGCCTGAGCGGCGAGCGTGCCGCGAGCGGCGGTCCGCCCGGAGCGCCGGGTCGCGCCAGTCCGGCCCGTAGCGTTGTCGGCGTCCCTCCTGGAGGTCCCTCACCGTGCTCCGCTTCCTGCCCGCCGCGCTCGTCGCGTTCCTCGCGCTCCTCACCACCGTCCTGGCGCTCGCCTCCGACGCCGGCTGGTGGTGGGCCGCGGTCCCGCTGCTGGTGTTGACGGCGATCGCCGTCAGCGACCTGCTGCAGACCGAGCACGCGGTGCTGCGGACCTACCCGCTGACCGGCCACGGCCGCTGGATCGCCGAGGCGCTGCGGCCCGAGCTCCAGCAGTACTTCGTCGAGAACGACACCGACGGGCGGCCGTTCGACCGCGACACCCGCACGATCGTCTACGAGCGGGCGAAGGGGATCGAGGCCGAGTCGCCGTTCGGGACCGAGCTCGACCTGGACGTCGTCGACCGCGAGTACCTGGTCCACTCGATGGCGCCGCTCGCGCCGCCCGCGCCCGACGCGGAGCAGCCGCGGGTGACCGTCGGCGGACCCGACTGCGCCAAGCCGTACGAGATGGCGCTGCTGAACGTCTCGGCGATGAGCTTCGGGGCGCTCTCGGGCAACGCGATCCTGGCGCTCAACGAGGGCGCGCGGATCGGCGGCTTCGCCCACGACACCGGCGAGGGCGGGATCTCGCGCTACCACCGCGAGCCGGGCGGCGACCTGGTCTGGGAGATCGGCACCGGCTACTTCGGCGCCCGCACGAAGGACGGCGACTTCGACCCCGAGCGGTTCCGCGAGCAGGCCGCGCACCGCCAGGTCAAGATGGTCTCGCTGAAGGTCTCCCAGGGGGCCAAGCCGGGGATCGGCGGGGTCCTGCCGGGGGCCAAGCTGACGGCCGAGATCGCGGCCGCCCGCGAGGTGCCGGAGGGCGCGACGTGCATCTCGCCGCCGGGCCACCGGGTCTACTCGAACCCGCGGGAGCTGGTCGCGTTCGTCGCCCGGATGCGCGAGCTGTCGGGCGGCAAGCCGGCCGGCTTCAAGTTCTGCGTCGGCTCGCGGGTCCAGTTCCTGGCCGTCTGCAAGGCGATGGTCGAGAGCGGCGTGACACCGGACTTCATCATCGTCGACGGCGCCGAGGGCGGGACCGGCGCGGCCCCGCTGGAGTTCGAGGACCACGTCGGGCTGCCGCTGACCGAGGGCCTGCTGTTCGTCCACAACGCGCTCGTCGGCTGCGGCCTGCGCGACCGGATCCGGATCGGCGCCAGCGGCAAGGTCGCCACCGGCGCCGACATCGTCAAGCGGATCATCCAGGGCGCCGACTTCACCAACTCGGCGCGGGCGATGATGTTCGCGCTCGGCTGCATCCAGGCCGAGCGCTGTCACACCAACACCTGCCCGTCGGGCGTGGCGACCCAGGATCCCCGGCGCTACCGCTCGCTGGTGGTGTCCGACAAGGCGCCGCGGGTCGCGCGCTTCCAGGCCGCGACGGTCAGCAGCGCCCAGCGGATGATGGCCGCGATGGGCGTCCGGGACAGCAGCGAACTGCGGCGCTCGCAGCTCCGCCGGCGGATCGGCTCGGCGTGGTCGGCGAACTACGGCGAGCTCTACGACTGGCTGGGGGAGGGCGAGCTGCTCGCCGATCCGCCGGCCGAGTGGCGCGCCTGGTGGAACGCCGCCGACCCGGGGCGGTTCGAGGTCGACTACACGTCGCTGCCCGGCGTCAACGGCCGCGGGCGCGGGCCGACGTCGGCCTAGGAGGCGCGGCGCCGGCGACGTGGCGTCATCTCGCCCTGGCCGCCGCGACGTGGCGTCATCTCGCCCTGCATGCCGGGGCGAAATGACGCCACTTCGGAGGAGGAGCGCGAAATGACGCCACCTCCGCCCCGCTCGCATGTAGTTCGCTAAACTAATTACCAGTGCGAACTACTCCGCCAGGATCAACGATCCCGACCGCCGAGCTGGCCGCCCACCTGCGGATCACGATCGCCCGTGCCGCCCGCCGCCTGCGGCAGGAGTCGGGCGGCGACCTCGGCCCGACCCTCGGCGCCGCGCTGGCGACGGTCGAGCGCTTCGGCCCGATCACCCCCAGCCAGCTGGCCGAGCGCGAGCGGATCCGGCGGCCGTCGGCGACCCGGATCGTGGCCAAGCTCGAGCAGCACGGCTACCTCGAGCGCCACGCCGACCCGGCCGACGGGCGCTCCTGCCTGGTCCGGGCGACCGACGCCGGGGTCGCGCACCTGGCCGAGGTCCGCTCGCGCAGGACGGCCTTCCTGGCCCGGCGGCTCGACGGCCTCGGCGCCGACGACCGCGAGACCCTCGAGCGGGCGGCCACGATCCTCGAGCAGCTGCTGGAGGCGGCCGACCCGGTCGCCGCGGCGGACCCGGCGACGAGCGGAGCGCGATGACGCGCGCGCTCCACCGCACGTTCGACTCGCTCCACGTCCCCAACTACCGCCGCTACTTCGCCGGCCAGGTGGTCTCGGTCAGCGGCAACTGGATCCAGAACGTCGCCGCGATGTGGCTGATGGTCCAGCTGACCGGCGACGGGCTCGCCGTCGGCCTGACCGCGGCGCTGCAGTTCCTGCCGCTGATGCTGTTCGGCGCCTGGGGCGGCCTGCTCGCCGATCGGGTCGACAAGCGGCGCCTGCTGCTCGCGACCCAGACCGCGCTGATGCTGCCGGCGATCGTGCTGGCCGTCACCACCGCGACCGGCGTCGTCACGCCGCTCGTGGTCTACGCGATGGTCTTCCTGCGCGGCGCCGCGATGGCGATCGACAACCCCGCCCGCCAGGCGCTGCCGATCGAGCTGGTCGGCCCCGAGCGGGTCGTCAACGCGGTCGCGCTCAACAGCGTCGTGATCCAGACGTCGCGGATCATCGGCCCGGCGATCGCCGGCGCGACGATCGCGATCGCCGGGATCGCCTGGTGCTTCGCGATCGACGCCCTGAGCTTCGTCGCGATGATCGTCGCGCTCTGGCGGCTGGACCCGGACCAGATGGGCGAGGCGCCGCGGCTGGAGCGTCGCAAGGGCGCGCTCCGCGACGGCGTCCGCTACGTCCGCCGGACCCCTGCGCTGCTGATCCCGCTGGGGATGATGGCGGTGATCGGGCTGCTGTCCTTCAACTTCCAGATCGTGCTGCCGCTGATGGCCCACGACACCTGGCGGGGGACGGCGACGACCTTCACGCTGCTGACGATGACGATGGCCGTCGGGTCCGTGATCGGGGCCCTCGTGGCCGGCGCCCGGGCCCGCGTCACGCCGCGCCTGATCGTCGGCGCGGCGACGCTCTTCGGCGGCTTCCAGCTGCTCGCCGCGTTCGCGCCCAGCCTGCCGCTGCAGATCGCGCCGCTGGTGCTGCTGGGGATGGCCTCGGTGACCTTCTCCGCCGGCGTCAACTCGACCCTGCAGCTGGAGGTCGATCCGGCGATGCGCGGTCGCGTGATGGCGCTCTACTCGCTGGTCTTCCTCGGCTCGACCCCGATCGGCGCGCCGCTGGTCGGCTGGATCGCCAGCGTCGCCGGCCCCCGGATCGGGATGGCGATCGGCGGGGTCGCGGCGCTGGCCGCGGCCGCGATCGCCGCGACCGCCTACGCCCGCCTCGAGCACGGCCCCGAGCGCCGCTCCGGGGCATCCCGCCACCGGCGGCCGTGGGGCCCGTTGCAGGGCGCACGTCGGTAGTCCCCACGGATCCGGCGGTCGGCGGATCCCGCTGCGCCGTGCGGCCGGCCCCCGTCGCCGCTGGTCCCGGCGCGCAGCACGATGCGACGCATGCCCGCGGCGTCGCCCATCAAGCACCTGATCGACACCCGAGACGTCGAGCGCGACGAGCTCGAGCGGCTGCTCGACCTGATCACGGCGCTCAAGGAGGCCGACGCCGACGGCGCGGTCCCGCGGCTGCTCGAGGGGCGCTCGCTGGGGATGATCTTCGAGGAGCCCTCGACGCGCACGCGCGTCTCGTTCGAGGTCGCGATGGCGAAGCTCGGCGGCCACGCGCTGTACCTGAAGCCGGGCGAGATCCACCTCGGCGCCCGCGAGTCGCTCTACGACACCGCCAAGGTGCTCTCGCGGATGTGCGACGTGATCGAGGCCCGCACGCTGAGCCACGGCACCGTGACCGCGCTCGCGCAGGCCGCCGAGGTGCCGGTCATCAACGGCCTGACCGACTTCAACCACCCGACGCAGGCGATCTGCGACGTGCTGACGATGCGCGAGCACCTGCCGCCGGGCCGCACGCTCGCCGACGCCACGATCGTCTTCGTCGGCGACCGCACCAACGTCTGCAGCTCGACGATGTTCATCGCCGCCCAGTTCGGGATGCGCTTCGTCCACGCCGCCCCGCCGGCCTACCAGGCGCCGCCCGACTGGGTGGGCGCGGCGCGCGCGATCGCCGAGACGACCGGCGGCAGCGTTGAGGTCACCGCCGACGTCGAGGACGCGGTCGCCGGCGCCGACTTCGTCTACACCGACCTCTGGTGGTGGGTCGATCAGGAGGACGAGATCCCCGCTCGCCGCGCCGCCTTCCTGCCGCGCTACCAGGTCGACGCCGAGCTGTTCGCACGCGCGCCGTCGCACGCGCGGTTCATGCACTGCCTGCCCGCCTCGCGCGGGGTCGAGGTGACCGACGAGGTCATCGACCACGAGCGCTCGATCGTCTTCGACCAGGCCGAGAACCGGCTCCACGCGGAGAAGGGCATCCTCGTCTGGCTCACCTACCCGACGGTTCGCCGGGCCTCGCCGGCGCTGCGCCAGTACCACGAGGGACGGCTGCAGTCGCTCCTCGGCCGCGCCGGCTGGGACCGCGCCGGCTCGGCCCACACCAGCTACCGCGTCGCCGCCGAGGCGCCGCTCCACGACGCGCCGCTGACGGCGCCCTCCGGGAGGACCCGCTGATGAGCACCGAAGCATCACCCGCGCCGTCGACCACGGTCGACGATCCACCGAAGCGCCGCCGCGTCCTCGGGCTGCTCGACATCACGCTGTTCACGGTCTCGGCGATGCTCGTCGTCGACCAGCTGACCGCGTCGGCGTCGATCGGCAGCAAGACGATCGGCTGGTGGCTGCTCTGCATCGTCCTGTTCCTCGTGCCCTACGGGCTGATCGCCTCGGAGCTGGCGACGACCTATCCCGGGCAGGGCGGGATCTACCTGTGGGTCAAGCGCGCGTTCGGCGCCCGCTGGGCCGCCCGCACGACCTACTGGTACTGGATCAACGTCGCCCTCTGGATGCCGGCCGTCTTCCTGCTCTTCGCCGGCGTCTTCAGCCAGCTGTTCGCGTCGGGATGGACCGACTGGGCCAGCGGCAAGTGGCCGCAGGTCGCGATCGCCGTGCTGCTTACCTGGCTGGTGGTCGCCGTCGGGGTGATGCGGCTCGAGGTCGGGAAGTGGGTCAACAACCTCGGCGCCGGGCTGAAGATGGCGATCATCCTCGCGATCGCGGTCGGCGGCGTGGTGGTCGCGATCAAGGACGGGGCGGCGAACTCGATCGACGCCGGCAGCCTCGTGCCCTCGTTCCACGTCGCGACCGACTTCCTGCCGGTGATCGTCTACATGCTGATGGGCTTCGAGCTGGTCTCGTCGATGGGCGACGAGATCAAGCAGCCGGAGAAGCAGATCCCGCGGGCGTTCTTCGCCTCGGGCCTGATCACCGCCGGCCTCTACCTGTTCGCGACGGTCGGCATCCTGCTGGCGCTGTCGCTCAACGACCTCAGCCTGGTCGGGGGCCTGGTCGACACCTTCAAGGCGATCTTCGGCACCAGCGCCGCCGGCGACGTCGTCGTCTACACGCTCGGGATCGCGGCGCTCTACACGTTCTTCACCAACATGACGACCTGGAGCATGGGCTCCAACCGGGCGGCGGCGGAGGCGGCCGCCGACGGCGAGCTGCCGGCGTTCCTCGCTCGCGAGCACCCGGTGCGCCGGACCCCGGTCGCGGCCTTCGTGGTGACCGGGATCGTCTCGACCGCGGTGCTGCTCGTGACCGCCGTCTTCATCGACACCCAGGACTCGCTGTTCTACGCGATCTTCGCCGCCTCGTCGGTGGTCTTCCTGCTGCCGTATCTGCTGATGTTCCCCGCGGTCCTGCGGTTGCGGCTGATCGATCCCGACCGCCCGCGGCCGTTCCGGATCCCGGGCGGCACGCCGGTCGTCGCGGCGCTGAGCGCGATCACCTCGCTGTTCGTGGCGGCCACCGCGCTGCTGTTCGTCTGGCCGGAGATCCCGGGGCGCCCCGCCGACTGGGGCTACACCGGCCCGCTGCTGGGGATCGTCGTCGCCGCCCTGGTCGCCGGCGAGATCATCCTCTGGCGCCAGCTCCGGCGCCACCACCCGCGGAGCCGACGACCGGTCGCGGTCGACGGCGGCGGGACCCGCGTCGCGACGGGCGGCTCGCGATGAGCGCCACCATCGGCTCGACGCCCGCCGCCGACGGCTTCCGGATGCCGGCGGAGTGGGAGCCCCACAGCGGCTGCTGGATGGTCTGGCCCGAGCGCGCCGACAACTGGCGCTGGGGCGCGAAGCCGGCGCAGGAGGCCTACGCCGCGGTCGCCCATGCGATCCAGCCGAGCGATCCGGTGACGATGGCGGTCTCGGCCGAGCAGTTCGACCACTGCCGGTCGGTCCTGCGCCCCGAGATCCGCGTCGTCGAGATGTCCGCCGACGACGCCTGGATGCGGGACATGGGCCCGACCTTCGTCGTCGACGACCGCGGCCACCGACGCGGCGTCGACTGGCACTTCAACGCCTGGGGCGGACTCGACGGCGGGCTCTACTTCCCGTGGGACGCCGACGAGCACGCCGCCCGCAAGGTGCTGGAGATCGAGCGGGCCGACCGCTACCGGGCGCCGATCGTGCTCGAGGGCGGCTCGATCCACGTCGACGGCGAGGGCACGGTGATGGCGACCGAGCAGTGCCTGCTCAACCACAACCGCAACCCGGAGCTCGGCCGCGAGCAGATCGAGCGGATCCTCTGCGACTACGTCGGGGCCGAGAAGGTCCTGTGGCTGCGCGAGGGCGTCTTCAACGACGAGACCGACGGCCACGTCGACAACCTGGCGTGCTTCGTGCGCCCGGGCGTCGTCGCGCTGACCTGGACCGACGACGCCAGCGATCCCCAGCACGAGATCTCGCGCGATGCGCTCCAGCGGCTGGAGCGGGCGACCGACGCGCGCGGCCGCTCGATCGAGGTCGTGCTGCTGCCGTCGCCGGGACCGATCCTGATCAGCGAGGAGGAGTCCCACGGCGTCGACGCGGTCGAGGGCACGCTCCCCCGACGGGCCGGCGACCGGCTGGCGGCGTCGTACGTGAACTTCTACCTCGGCACCAGCCGCGTGGTCTTCCCGCTGCTGGACGAGCGCTACGACGACGTCGCGGCCGAGATCCTGGCCGGCTGCTTCCCGGAGCGCGAGGTGGTCGGCGTCCCGGCCCGCGAGATCCTGCTCGGCGGCGGCAACATCCACTGCATCACGCAGCAGGTGCCGGCCGCCCGCGCGCCCGGGCTCAGCGTGCCCGCCAGAGGCCGCGCGTGAACAGCGCCAGCACGGTGAACAGCTCGAGCCGCCCGAGCACCATCAGGAAGCTCAGCCCCAGCAGGCCCGAGTCGGGCACGTCGGCGTAGGTCTCGGTCCCGCCGAGGCTGCCGAGCCCCGGCCCGACGTTGAACAGCGAGGCAGCCGATCCGGAGAACGCCGAGAGCAGGTCGAACCCGTTCGCCGCCAGCAGCGCGGCGCCGCCCAGCAGCGCCAGGAACGCGACCGCCATGAAGCCGAACGCCGCTCGCACGGTGTCCTCGGAGACCGGCTTGCCGCCGATCCGCACGACCACGATCCGCTGCGGGGCGATCTGCCGCTGGACCTCGGCTCGCACCCCGCCGACGAGGGTCAGCCAGCGCCGGACCTTGAAGCCGCCGGTCGTCGACCCGACCATGCCGCCGGACGCGATCGCGATCAGCACGAGCAGCCGCGCCTCCTCGCCCCAGGTGTCCGGGTCGGCGGTGGTGAAGCCGGTGCCGGTGACGATCGAGGCCGACGTGAACAGGCCGTCGAGGGCCGAGCGCGGCGCGTGGCCGCCGTGGGCGGCGATCGCCAGCAGGACGCCGATCGCGAGGATGAAGAGCAGGTACGCGCGCAGCTCGGCGCCGTGGTGGCCGAGCCCGCGGCGCAGCACCAGCCGCCACCAGACGACGTAGCTGACGCCGGCCGCCACCATCAGCACGAACATCGCGATCTCGACCTGCGGCGAGTCGAAGCCGCCGGCCGACGCGGTCCGGGTCGAGAAGCCGCCGCTGGCGACCATCGACATCGCGTGGTTGAGCGCCTCCCACGGGGTCAGGCCGACCAGCAGCAGCACGACCAGGAAGATCGCGGTCGCCGCCAGGTACAGCTGGGCGGTGATCCGGGCGGTGTCGCGCATCTGCGGCGCGACGGTCTCCTCGGTCGCGCGGCTGGTCTCGCCGAGCAGGACCCGGCGGGCGGCGCCGCCCGCTGCCGGCGCGACGGCGACGAGCAGGACGACGATGCCGATGCCGCCGATCCAGTGGCTGAGCGAGCGCCACAGCAGCACCGCGTGCGCCTGGCCGTCGACGTCGGCGATCGCGGTCGCGCCGGTGGTGGTGATCCCGCTGGTGCCCTCGAAGATCGCCTGGGCGACGCGCGGCGTGGCGTCGCTCAGCAGCAGCGGCACGCCGGCGAAGAGGCTGGTGGCGATCCAGGTCAGGCCGGCGGCCATCAGCCCGTCGCGGCCGGTCGGGGTCGGCATCGCCCGTCCGACCCAGGAGCGCCGCAGCAGCAGCGTCAGCGCCGTCGCGGCGGCGGCGGTGCCGGCGAACGGCCCGATCGCCCGCTGGTCGGAGACGGCCGCGACCGCGGTGCAGAGCAGCGCCGCGGCGGCCATCGCGACGGCGCCGGCGGTCAGGGCACGGCGCGTCAGCGGCCCGAAGCGGGCGCCGATCGGGGAGCGCCGGACGTGGCGGGCGGCTCGCCGCGCGTTCCGATCCCGCTTGGCGGCGTCCGGGTCCGTTCGCTCGCGCCCGTCCCGGCTCACGATCCGAGCACCGCGCCGAGCTTGGCGGCGCCGTTGCCGGTCGCCAGCACCAGCAGCACGTCGCCGCCGGTGAAGCGGTCGAGCTGCTGGGGGAAGCGGACCTCGCCGTCGCGGACGACCGCGGCCAGCAGCGTCTCGCGCGGCATCGCGCCGACCACCGGTCGCTGGCAGAGCGGGCTGCCCGCGCTGATCCGGTACTCGAGCGCCTCGAGCCCGTCGGCCAGCAGGGTGCTCTTGCGGGCGCCGGTCCCGCGCGAGGTCCGCAGCAGGCGCTCGGCGGCGGCCAGTCGCGGGGCGACGGTGCCGTCGACCCCGAGCGCCTCGGCCAGCGGGGCGAACTCCTCGCGCGAGAGGACGGCCAGCACCAGCCCGATGTCGAGCCGGTCGGCGTGGGTGCACGCCAGCAGCGTCGTGCGGTCGTCGCCCGCGCAGGAGACGAAGGCGTCGCAGGCGTCGACGCCGGCCTCGCGCAGCGCGTCCTCGGACGCGCCCTCCTCCCAGATGACCTCGATCGTGCGGTCGGCGAGCGTCTCGGCGGCCTCGCGGGCGACGGTCTCGTCGGGCTCCAGGACGACGATCTCGCGACCGGCGGCGGCCAGCCGGGCGGCCAGCGCGACGCCGATCTGGCCGGCGCCGAAGATCGCCACCCGGTGGACCTGCTGCGCCCCGGGATCGATCTCGCGGCAGGCCTCCTTGAGCTGCTCCCGCGGGCAGGCGACGACCAGGTGGTCGCCCGGCAGCGGCGTCGTGTCCTTGCTGGCCAGGTGGACGCGGCCGTCGCGCAGCAGGGCGACGATCCGCGAGTCGGTCGCGTGGGGGCGGGTGGTGATCGAGCGCCGCGCCGCCGGCGAGCCCTCGGTGACGATGCACTCCGCCAGCGCCAGCCGGTCCTCGGCGAAGGTCTCGACCCGGACCGCGCCCCGCACCCGCAGCGCCGACTCGAGGTCGCCGACCGCCGCCAGCTCGGGGCTGACCAGCAGGTCGATCCCGAGCGTCCCGGTGGCCGTGTCCTCGCCGCGCGCGTAGTAGTCGGCGTCGCGGACGCGGGCCATCGTCTGCGGCGGGTCGTCGGGGCGCTGCTCCTTGGCCAGCAGGCAGGCCAGCAGGTTGGTGGCGTCGCTGGCGGTGACGGCGACGAACAGGTCGGCCTCGCCGGCGCGATGCTCGGCCAGCGCTCGCGGGCTGATCGCGTCGGCGCGCTCGACCCGCACGTCGAGCCCGGAGCGCGAGCGGCGGACGAGCAGCTCGCGGTCGCGATCGAGCACGACGACCTCGTGCTGCTCCCGGGCCAGGCGTCCCGCCAGGTACCACCCGACCTCGCCGGCACCCACGATCAGCGCGCGCATCGCGACAACCATGCCGGATCGCGCGGCCGACCGCGTCACCATCGCGCGGGTGGTCCGCGGGCGGACCGGCCGCTGCGCTTCACTTGGCCGATGAGTCCCCATCGGATCGACCTCGTCGGCTCCGGCGACGTCGGCGCCCTGCTCCCGCTGATGGAGGCCTACTGCGCCTTCTACGAGCAGACCGAGAGCATCCCCGCGCCGCCGCTCGACGCGCTCGAGGACCTGGCGCGGACGCTGATCTCCGACCCCGAGCGTCACGGGATCCAGCTGCTCGCGCGGCGCGACTCCGATGGGACCGCGGTCGGCTTCGCGACCGTCTACTGGACCTGGTCGACCCTCGACGCGGCACGGATCGCGGTCCTCTACGACCTCTACGTCTCGCCGAGCGACCGTGGCAGCGGGCTGGCGCAGGCGCTGATCGCCGGCGCCCGCGACCGCGCCCGCGGCCACGGGGCACGGACGCTGACCTGGACGACGGCACCGGGCAACGCCCGCGCGCAGGCGGTCTACGACCGGCTCGGCGCCTCGCGCTCGACCTGGGTCCAGTACGAGCTGGCGGTCTGAGCGGCTGGCGCTGGCGGGCGGCGCGGTGGCGGGCGGTGGGTGCCCGGGTGTCCGGGCGGCGGCGCGAGGCGCCAGGGCCGGCCGCTCCGCGTGGCTGAGGCGCGTCGTGCGCGCGTCGGGCTCAGGCCGCGGTGTCGGC
>NZ_AGUD01000059.1 GCF_000240225.1 Patulibacter medicamentivorans | reverse complement strand
GACGTCGGCGACCTGCTCGATCGCCGGACGCGGCTGGGCCTCGTCCCGGAGCGCCGCGCGGCGGCCGTCGCGGCGGCCGAGGAGGCGCTCGAGCGGGTCCACGGATCCGTCCCGGCCGTCGCCTAGCGGCCGCGGTCCGGCCGGGGCGGCGTCGCGCGGCCGCGCCCGTCCCCGCGTCCGACCCGACCACCCGCCATGATTGCGGCACCGATGGCGGCCGACGACGACCACCCCGCCGTCCAGCTGGGCGGCGCGATCCCCGATCCCGCCTGGCGGGACGACGAGACGCTGCGCCGCGCGCTCGAGCACGCCGCCCACGTGATCCTGGAGCGGCCGCCGGTCGCCCTGCGGCTGCTCGAGTCGGCTCGGGCCTGCGTGCTCGACCGCGGCGTCGCCCGGGTGACGATGAGCGACGTCGCGCGCCGCGCCGACGTCAGCCGGACGACGCTCTACCGCCACTACCCCGACGTCGAGGCGGTCCTGCGCGACCTCATGACCCACGACTTCGGGCGGCTGGCGATCGACGCGATCTCGTCCTCGATCGAGCTGCCCAACGGTCGCGAGAAGCTGGTCGCGACCGCCGAGCGGACCGTCCGCTCGATGCGCGCCGATCCGCTCTTCCGCAAGATCCTCGACGTCGACCCCGAACACCTGCTGCCGTACCTGACGGCCCGCCCCGGGGCCTCGCAGCGGACGATGATCGAGCTGCTCGAGGCGGCGATCGCCGCTGGCCGCGCCGACGGCTCGATCGCCCCCGGCGACGTCGCCACGCGGGCCCGCCTGGTGCTGCTGCAGCTCCAGGGGCTGATGGTCTCGTCGGGGGTCGTGGCCGCCGACGAGGAGCAGGAGGAGGCGCTGCTCGACGCGGCCTCGGTGGCCCTCGACGCGCAGCTGCGCGCGTCGATCGCGGAGCGGTGAGCCCGCGGCTTCCCGAGGGCGATCCGGCGCCCGACGACGGCCGGCTGCCGGCGGCGGCGCTGGCCGAGCGACGGGGGCGGCCGCTGAGCGTCTACGTCCACGTTCCCTGGTGCGCGTCGCGCTGCGGGTACTGCGACTTCAACACCTACGTCCCGCCGGACGGCGCGCTCGACGGGCTCGGGCAGCGGTTCGCGGCGGCGGCCGACGCCGAGCTGGCGCTGGCGGCGCGGGTCCTCGGCGGCGACGCCCCGGTGACGACGGTCTTCCTCGGCGGCGGCACCCCGAGCCTGCTCGACCCGGCGATCCTGGGACGGGTCCTGGCCGCGATCGATCGCCATCTGGGCCTCGCCCCGGGGGCCGAGGTCACGTGCGAGTGCAACCCGGAGTCGGTCGACGGCGACCGCCTGGCGCGCCTGCGGGACGCGGGGGTCACGCGGATCTCGTTCGGGATGCAGAGCGCCCGCGCCCACGTGCTCCGCTCGCTCGAGCGGGCGCACGACCCCGCGCGGCCGCCCGCGGCGGTCGCCGAGGCCCGCGCGGCCGGCTTCGACGCGGTCGGGCTCGACCTGATCTACGGGGCCGACGGCGAGCGCGACGAGGACTGGCAGGCGTCGCTGGCGGCGGCGATCGAGGCCGGCCCCGACAGCGTCTCCGCCTACGCCCTGACCGTCGAGCCGGGGACCCGATACGCCGCGCTCGTCGACCGCGGCGTGCGCCGGCTGAGCGACGACGAGACGCTCGGCCGCCGCTACGCCATCGCCGATCGCGCCCTGGCCGCCGCCGGCTACCGTTGGTACGAGCTCTCGAACTGGGCCCGCGACGCCGCCGGCGTCTGCCGTCACAACCTCGCCTACTGGCGCGGCGAGGACTGGTGGGGCGTCGGGCCCGGCGCCCACTCGCACGTCGCCGGGGTCCGCTGGTGGAACGTGCTGCGGCCGGCGGCCTGGATGGAGCGGGCGCAGGCGGGGCGCTCCCCGGCCGCCGGCCGCGAGACGCTCGATCGCGGCGCCCGCGCGCTCGAGGCGCTGATGACCGGGATCCGCCTGCCGGAGGGGGTCGCCGCCGAGCGGCTCCCGAGCGGCGCGCCGGAGCGGGTCGCCGAGCTGCTCGAGGACGGCGTCGTGGAGCCCGCCGCCTGGGCCGCGGGGCGGCTGGTGCTGGCGCGCCGGGGACGGCCGCTGGCGGACGCCGTCGTGCGCCGGCTCGTGGCGTGAGCGGCCCGACCGATGGCCCCGCGGGTCCGCACGTGGCAGGATGTCGGGGGCAGATGCCAGAGGACCCTCCGGCTCCCGTCACCTCGGCCCGCGATCCGCGGGTCGCAGACCTCCGCGAGCTCCAGCACGATCACCGCCTGCGCGACGAGCGCGGCCTGGCCGTGGTCGACGACGAATCGCTGCTGATCGCCGCGCTCGACGCGGGCTGCCGGATCGAGCTGCTGCTCGAGGACGACGGGCGGCTCGACGACCCCGCTCCCTGGCGCTCGCTGGTGGACGACGCGGTCGTGGTGCCCGCCGTCGGCGACGCGCTGCGGGCGCTGTCCGCGACCGGTCGCCGGCCGCGGATCGTCGCGGCCGTGCGCCGTCACGACGATCCGGTCGCCCCGGCGCCGGGCGGCGGGCTGGCCCTGCTCGGGGTCTCGGACTCCGGCAACGTCGGCGGGATCCTGCGCACGGCCGCGGCCTTCCGGCTGCCGGCGGTGGCGCTGCTCGACGGCTGCGCCGATCCCTGGGGCCGCAAGGCGCTGCGCGTCTCGCAGGGCGCGGCCTTCCGCGCCGGGCTCGTCCGCCGCGCCACCGACGTGGCGTCGTTGCGCGCGGACAGCGACGGGCCGCTGGTCGCCGCCGTCGCCCACGACGGCGAGGATCCGGGCGCGCTGCCGGCCGACGCGACGGTCCTGCTCGGCGCCGGCCACGGCGGGCTGACGCGCGCCGACATCGCGCGCTGCGACCTGACGGTGACGGTCCCCGCCGACGGCTTCGACTCGCTCGGGGTCTCGGCCGCGGCCGCGGTGGTCGCCTACGCGCTGGCCGGGGCTCGCGGCGGCGCGCGACCGGCCGCCGGTTCGGCGCTCGCGGAGCGCCCGGGCCTGTCGACCGCCTGAGGGCCGCGGCTCCGGCGCTCAGCCGGTCCGCTCGACGACCGTCAGCGAGACGCTGCCGTTGCGGTCCGGATTCCCGAGCTCGACCGTCCAGCCAGCCCGTGCGACCCGCTCGGCGACGCCGTCGACGGTTCGCGGGTCGCGACCGCTTCCGCCCTCGTCGATCAGCAGGGCGCGGGCGATGTCGCCACGGGTGGCCTTGGCCATGTGGCTGACGACGGTCCGCCGCCCGGCCTGCTCGCGCACCACGTCGATCGTCACCACCGGCGCGTTGGCCGGGGTCCAGAGCGCGCGGTAGGCGCTCGAGCGGAGGTCGACGACCAGCTGGTCGTCGGGCAGGGCCGCCCGCAGCGGGTCGCGCCAGAGCTCGGTCGCCGTCGGCAGCCCCGGCAGCCGGGCGCCGGCGGGGCAGCGGTAGACCGGGATCCGGTCGTTGGGGCCGACGACGCCCCAGAGCGCGCTCGTGATCAGGATCCGGCGGCCGGCCTTGCGCTTGGCGCCGGTCGGCAGGCCGATCAGGTCGAGCCGGTCGAACAGCACGCCGCTGTAGATCCGCGCCGCGATCCCGGCGGGCTGCCGCTCCAGGTCGGCGTTGCGGGCCAGCTCCGCCGCGTTGCGGGGGCCGAGCCCGAGCGTCTCCAGGGCGACCGCCTCGTCGCCGAGCGAGAGCTCCCGCAGGGCCGCCATCACGCGCCGCCGGACCGGCGCCAGCTCCGGGAAGGAGAGCGCGTCGAGGTCCACCGGCCGGCCGCGCTTGGGGGCCGTCTTGCCTTCCGAGGGCGGGAGCAGCAGGAGCACGTCCGGAACGCTACGGGGAAGCGGGGCGACCTGCCCCGTCGTCCGCCAGCGCCAGCCGCAGTCCGATGCCCGCCGGGTCGCGCACGACCGGGGCGCCGTCCTCGCTCGCGTCGATCGCCGCGCCGGCGTCGCGCAGCCGCTCGAGGACCTGCTCGCGGATCGCCTCGTCCCGCAGCAGCAGGGTCGCGTGCCGCAGCCCGCGCGCGCCGGGGACCGCCGCCAGCCCGCGCGAGCGCCAGACGTTGGTCCCGACGTGGTGGTGGTAGCCGCCGGTGGCGAGGAAGAGCGCGTCCGGGTAGCTGTCGGTGGCGACGTCGAACCCGAGCAGGTCGACGTAGAAGGCGCGGGTCGCCGCCAGGTCGGCCACCTGCAGGTGGACGTGGCCCATGATCGTCTCGCCCGGGGTCGCCGCCGGGGGAGCGTCGCTGCGGGCGGCCCCCAGCAGGTCCTGGAGGTCGAGGGCGATCGTCGCCATCTCGACCTGGCCGGAGGGCTCGTGCCGCCACTGATCGCGCGGGCGGTCGCGGTAGAGCTCGATCCCGTTGCCCTCGGGGTCGTGCAGGTAGAGGGCCTCGCTCACGAGGTGGTCCGACGCGCCGTCGAGCCGGCTGCCGGCGCGGGCGAGCCGCAGCAGCGCCTCGGCCAGCTCGGCGCGGCCGGGGTAGAGCAGCGCCAGGTGGAAGAGCCCGGCGTTGCGCGGAGCGGGGGAGGCGCCGGGCGCCTGGTGCAGGACGACGAGGTCGCGCTCCTCGGTGCCCAGCCGGACGACGCCCTCGGCGGCCGACCGCTGCTGCAGGCCGAGCGCGTCGAGGTAGAAGCGGCGGACGCCGTCGAGGTCGACGACGTCGAGCGCGACGGGCCCGGCCGCGATGGTGGTCGATGTGGTGGTCACGGGCATGCCTCGATCATAGCAAGTGCTTGCACAGGCAACAACTTGCCGCGGGCCGCGCAGCGGGGGTCGGCCGCAGCGGCGTCAACTCGCCCCGGGCCGTCCGCGATGGCGTCAGTCGTCCGCGCCCTGCGGGGTGAAATCCCACCGCTGGTCGTGCGCCGCGCGCAACTGACGCCGCTGGTCGCTGCTCGACCGGCGCGGTCGGCAGCACCACCCCGGCCGGCCCCCGCCGACCGCCCTCAACCGACCCCCTGCGCTCAGCGCGCGGGAAGCTCGGGGCCGTCCTCGCCCTCCTGGACGTCGGACGCCATCTGCTCGGCCAGCTGCGGCAGCAGGTCGGCGACCTGCATCCCGAGCACCTGGGCGAACGTCGCCACGACCTGGGTCTCGCCGCCCTCGCCCGGGACCTCTTCGATCTGGGGCGAGAAGATCGCCTCGGCCTGGACCTCGCCGGGCTCCTGCGGGTGGTCGGAGAGCACGATCACGGCCCGGCCGGGACCGTCGCGGTCGACGCGGCCGCCGAGCGCGTCGCGAACCGCGCCGAGGATCTCGGCGACCATCTCCGACCACAGCACCCGCGCGTCCTCGCGCTCGGCGTCGTCCATGTCGGCCAGGTGGTGCTGGTTGCGGCGGGCGAGCGCCTCGACGCCGGCGGCCACCGACCGCTGCTCCAGCAGCTGGTCGATGTGCAGCGGCACGGACGGCTCGGGCATCGGGACGGGTTCGTCGCTCACGTGCCCCACGCTACGCGATACGCGACGACGCCGCAGGGCGGATCGCCGCCGCCGCGTCCGGCTCGCCGCGGCGGCCGGCCCGAGAACGCGAAAGCGGCCGGCCGGACTCCCCGAGGGGGCCGGTCGGCCGCTTTCGCGAGCGGGCGATCCACTGGCGGGCGCGAGCGCCCGCCAGGGCGTTGCTAGCGCTTCTTCGTCGGGGTGGTGACCTCGACGTGCTTGCAGTTGCGCAGGCGGTTGTTGCGGGCCTCGTTCTTGTTGGCCCGGACCACGTCGCGGGAGGAGCCGCAGTTCACGACCACCGGCTTCGTGTAGATGCTGATGCTCACGATGTTGCGGCCCTTCGAGGTCGCGGGCCCGGTGAAGACGCGCTCACCGCCGGCCTTGGTGCTGGTGCCGGTGGTGAAGAAGTCGTTCCCGGCACCGCCGGAGAGCCGGTCGTTGCCCGGATCGCCGTGGATGCTGTCGTTGCCGGCGTCGCCGTAGATGCGGTCGTTGCCGTTGCCGCCGTAGAGGCGATCGCCGCCGGCCGCACCGTAGATGCGGTCGTTGCCCTCGCCACCGTAGATCCGGTCGGCGCCGGCGTTGCCGTCCAGGCAGTCGTTGCCGTCGACGCCGTAGAGCTTGTCGCTGCCGCCGAGACCGAGGATCCGGTCCGGGCCGCGGGTGCCGTAGATCTTGTCGCCCTTGGCGGTGCCGACCACGACGTAGTCGTTGCCGGGGCCGTAGAGGCACTTGGACTTGGGCAGCTGCCCGAGCCCGGCCAGGCGGCGGGCCTCGACCAGCGGGATCACGGTGCCGCCGCGCGGCGTGTCGGTGCTGTTCGGCACGCCGATCACGATCACGCCGTAGCGGTCGGTGCCGGGGATCACGCAGACGATCGGCTCGCGACCCTGGGGGACCGAGCCCGTCGGGCAGATCTGGTCCTCGGGGTTCGGCGGCTTCGGCGGGCCGTCGCTGTTGCAGACGTCGCCGCTGGCGCCGATCTTGGTCTCGCCGATGACGATGTCGAGCAGGCCGCCGTTGGGGCTGCCGGCCGTCGGGGCGACGCGGATCCGCAGCGGCTGGACGACGATGCCGTTGGCCGTCTTGACGATCTTGTTCGGGGTGTCGATCGCGACGAGCGCGCCGAGACCGAGGCCGTCGACCGCGCCCTTGAGCGCGCTCACCAGGCCGTCGAGCGAGACCGGGGCGCCGAGCACCTTGAGGTCGGTCAGGATCGACGTGCCGTTGAACTCCGGCTTGCCGGCCTTGCAGGTCGCGGTCGCGGTCGCCTTGATCGCGCCGACCGAGAGCAGCTCGGCGAGGCCGGCCGGCTTCAGGTTGACCTGGGCCAGCGTCGTGCTGGCGGTCACCGACTGGGCCTTCGGCGCGCCGGTCTGCGGCGTGATCGTCGTCTTCGCCTGGGCGGCGGAGGCGAACAGGAGCCCGTCGACGATCGGCACGGCGCCGCCGGTGTTGCCAGCGCCCTGCTCGTCGCTGCTGCAGAGCGGCTTGTCGAACGTCAGGCCGGGCGTGCTGCCCTTGATGCCGTTGGCGACGAGCGGTTCGACCGGCGCCGGCATGTTGGCGATCGATGCGTAGATGCCGCTCGCGCGACACTGCCAGGCGGCGGTCGTGTCGGTGGCGGCGAACGCCCCGCGCGGAACCGCGAGGAGGGCGAGCAGGAGCAGAAGGGTGCCCGTCACGAAAACGAGCCGCTTGCGCGACCCGAACGACGGTTGGGGGAGGGAACTCAAAGGCGCTGACACCCGGCTATGTCTACCGGAACGGTGGTCTAGCGGCCGGCAGACTGCCTGCAAACGAGCGACAGTAGACAGAGAACTGACAGCATGTCACGGAATATCCAACAGACGTCCATGGGCATTCGGACGGCCTTGCTGGACGTTCGGTCACGGGACGTCCACGCAGCCCGCGATCGCGCCTGGACCTCCCCCGATCGGCGGGGATTCGGGCGACGGGCTTCGACGGCCGCGTTCGGCAC
This sequence comes from Patulibacter medicamentivorans, assembly GCF_000240225.1. GTDB lineage: Bacteria > Actinomycetota > Thermoleophilia > Solirubrobacterales > Solirubrobacteraceae > Patulibacter > Patulibacter medicamentivorans. The sequence continues at coordinate 2,747 of NZ_AGUD01000059.1, read as the reverse complement.
GGCGCATCGGTCGCTGACGTTGGCGCGACTGGCCGTTCGGTGGCCGTCGCGGCCTGCGATCCGTCCGGGTCCCAGGCGGCCGCGACGGCCCGCCCGGTCGCCCGGAGCGCGACCGCGGATTCCCCGGGAAGGCGAGCCTACAACGACGACGCGCGCCCATCGGGCGCGCGTGAGCAACGGCCTGCGGGCCGCTCCGGGGAGCGATCCCGCAGGTGGCGGGCCGTTCGCTAGGAGCGGCCGGCGAGCTCGACGATCAGGTGCTCGGTGATCGGCACCTGGATCTCCTGCCGCGTCGGCAGGCGCAGCACGCGGCCGGAGAGACCGTCGTGGTCGGCCTCGAGCCAGGCCGGGACGATCGCGACCAGCTCGGTGGCCTCCTGGGCCAGCGGCTTGATCGGCGCGCCGTCCTTGATCGTCACGACGTCGCCGGGCTTGAGGCGGGCCGAGGCGATCGTGTGGCGGACGCCGTTCACCAGCACGTGCCCGTGCGAGACGAACTGGCGGGCCTGCGCGCGGGTGGCCGCGAAGCCGAGCCGGACGACGACGTTGTCGACGCGCTGCTCGAGCAGCTGCAGCAGCCGCTCGCCGGTGACGGTGTTCTCGGCGTTGCGCTTGGCCGCCTCGTTGAGCAGGCGGCGGAACTGCTTCTCGCGCACGCCGTAGTAGCGCTTGGCGCGCTGCTTCTCGCGCAGCTGCTGCGCGTAGACCGAGGTCTTCACGCGGCGACCGCCGCCGTGCTGGCCCGGGGGCAGCGCCCCACGGCGCTCGAGCGCGCCCTTGCCGGCGAGGCGGCGGGCACCCTTGAGCTCCAGGTCGACGCCCTCCCGGCGGGAGAGCCGCTCGACCGGTCCGGTGTATCGACCCATCGAGGGCCTCCTAGATCCAAAGTCCGTTAGACAAGAGTCGGAAATCGTAGCCCAGAAGGCCCCTTCGGCGCGGTGCGGCCGAGGCTGCCCCGGCGGCGTGGCTCGCGACCTGTCGCGCCGACGGCTGCCACACTGCTCGGTGACGGGTCGGGGTACGCGGGCAGGAACGACGCACGCGACGGGCAATGTCCGCATGATGGGGCGGCCGGCGGTACCGCGTCCGCCTGCACTGCCACCAGGACCGTCCTACACCCGGCATGAGCGACACCTCGACCGACCGCGAACCCGAGCTGGCCGACGACGAGGTCGGCGCGCACGACGCGCAGCCTGCCGACGACCCCGCGCCGGACGCCGACGAGCCGACCGCCGCGGGCGATGACCGGGCGCAGGCCGAGGACGACGAGGTCCTCGAGGGCGCGGACGAGGACGGCGACGGGCCGGCCGCGAGCGACGCGGAGTCCGACTCCGACGACGAGCCGCAGGCCAGCGCCGACGGCGACCACGAGATCGACGACGAGGTCGCGCCGCCGGTCATCGGCTGCCTCCGCTGCGACGCCCGCGTCGCGCTCGGCTCGCGCTACTGCCCGCGCTGCGGGACGCCGCTGGTCCGCTCGGGCGAGGACGCGGCGAGCCGGCTCTCGCGCACCCGCCGCAACGCGCCGGTCGGGATCCGCCTGCTCGTCCCGCTGCTGGTCGCGGCGATCGTCGCCGCGGTCGTCTGGCTGGCGGTCGTCAACGATCCCGACGCCGGCTTCCGCGACGATGTCGAGGCGCAGTTGTCGCGCGCCGTCGACGCGAACCGCGAGCTCTCGAGCCAGCTGCTGCGGCTGCGCCCGGGTGGCGACGGCGGCCTGGCCCTGACCGCGGCCGAGCAGGCGACCACCGAGCTCAGCGCCGCCGCGCGCGAGCTCGAGCAGCTGGACGTCCCGAGCAGCGAGACGGCCCGCTTCACTCGCGCCTCGAACGCGCTCGCCGCCGATCGGACCTACGTCGCGACCGTGCTCGCGGTCCTCCGCGACCCGAAGTCGTCCGAGCTCGGGCAGCTGGGCAGCCGCTCCGCGCGCGCCGCGGCCGCGCTGGCGACCGTCGACGACATCACGCCGGCCGCCAAGGCGATCGACGGCACCCGCGAGCTGGGGCGCTACGCGCGCGCCCCGAAGGCCCGCAAGCAGGGCGGCTCCGGCAGCGCGACCGCCGCCGGGTCGAAGGGCTCGCCGTTCCTGACCACGCTCGATCAGCGCCTGAGCGCCGAGCGGGCGGCCTTCCCGCGCACCAAGCGCGGCTTCGCGCTGCTGCGCGCCGCGCGCGACGGCGTCGCGAGCTTCTCGGGCCCCGGCCCGCGTCCGGCCGATGCCGCCGCGGCCGTCCGCGAGGCCCGCGAGCTGTTCACGAGCATCGCCGCCGATCGCACCGCGGGCGCCGCGCGGGCACGGGCGCTGCCGACCAGGAACGCCAACCAGCAGGGGATCGTCGAGCGTCTCGGGGCCGCCTACCAGGCGTCCGCGGCGACCGCGACGACCCTCGCGCGGTGCCTCGGCTCCGGCGATCCGAAGGCCGCCGCCAGCCGCTGCCTACAGCAGGTGCGCGCCCGGTCCACGGCTGAGCGCGCCGCCCAGCAGGCGTTCCTGACCGCGGTCGCGCCGGGTCGCAAGGCGGCCGGGCTCGCGCCGCTCTCCCCCGACCTGTAGGCCCGCAGCTCGCGTTCCGACCCGGGGCGCACCGCCCGTCCCGCCCGATCCCCCGCATGTCCCGCCTCCGTCCCGCCGCGCTGCTCGCGCTCCTGCTCGTGGTCGCGGCGACCAGCGGTTGCGGCGGCGACGGGCCGCGCACGACGGCCGCCCCGAAGCGGCCGCCGGCGGCCGAGCGCGCGGCGGCCGAGGC
>NZ_AGUD01000060.1 GCF_000240225.1 Patulibacter medicamentivorans | reverse complement strand
CCCGCCCGACCGCGCTGCTGGAGCTGCCCCGGCCGCGGGCCCTGGTCGGCCTGCCGACGGTCGGGGTCGGAGCGGGCGGCGGCCGCGACGTTCGCGGCGCGGTCCTCGCCGGCCAGCTCGACGCCGCCCGCGCCGTGCTCGAGGCGCGTCCGGACGGGCCCGACGTCGCCCTGGTCTGCTTCGACCACGAGCACTACGCGGCGGCCCAGCGGGCCCGTCGCGCCGCCGGCGCCGAGCGCGACCTGGCGGCGATCCTCGGCGAGGAGCTGCACGACCGGATCCAGGTGCTCGCCCGCCACGCGCGCGCGGGCCGGCTGGTGCCGTTCGTCGGCGCCGGGGTCAGCATGGGGGCGGGGCTGCCGTCGTGGGTCGGGCTGCTCGACGAGCTGATCGCCCAGGCGGGGATGGAGGACGACCGGGCCGCCCTCGCGCGCCTGGACCTGCGCGACCGGGCCGCGCTGATCCAGACCCGGCTCGGCTCGGGCGAGCTGGAGCGGTTCCTGCTGGAGCGGCTGTCGGCGGCCTCGCGGGTCGCGCTCCAGCACCAGCTGCTGGCGTCGCTGCCGGTGGTCGAGGCGGCGTCGACCAACTGGGACGACCTCTTCGAGCGCGCCTGGCGCGACGCGGGGGCGGGGAGGATCGCGGTCCTGCCGCTCGACGGCCAGGCGGGCGCCGACCACTGGATCGTCAAGCTCCACGGCACCGTCCGCGACGGCCGCCTGCACGGCGTGGTCCTGACCCGCGACGACTACCTGCGCTTCGGCGCCGAGCGCAACGCCCTGGCGGGGATCGTCCAGGCGCTGCTGCTGACGCGCCACATGCTGTTCGTCGGCTTCGGGCTCAGCGACGAGACCTTCCACCGGATCGCCCACGACGTGCGGCTGGTCGTCGAGCGCGGCCCCGCGATCCCCGAGCGCGACGGGGCCTACGCGACCAGCCTCTCGCCGTCGCGGCACGCGATCACGGCGGAGCTCTGGCGGGGGCAGCTGGACGTGCTGTCGACCCGGCGGCCCGAGGACGGCGAGGGCCGCGCCGGCACGGCGCCGGCGGCCCGCCGGCTGGAGATCGCGCTCGACGCGCTCGGGATGCTCGCCGTCGACCCGCTCGGGCACCTGCTGGACCCGAGCTTCGACGGCGCGCTGACGGTCCGGGAGCGGCGGCTGGCGGCCGCGCTGCGGCGCTTCGCCGACGAGGTCGAGCCGCTGCTGCGCGAGGACGATCCCGACCACCCCGCCGATCCGGCCGCGATCGCCGTCGGTCGCTGGCTCGATCGGATGCGCGAGAGCTGAACCCCGGGCACCGGCCGTCTGCGACGATCCGCGTTCGATGGCCGCTCCGTTGACCGCCCTGACCGCGTCGGTCGCCACCGCGCTCTCGATCGCCGGCGGCGCACCGGCGATCGAGCGCGACCAGGCGCGGGCCCCGCTGCAGGAGGGCCGCGGCGCGGGCAGCCTCCAGTACCTGCCGGCGGTCGGCCCGGCGACCGGGGCGATCCTCTACGTCCACGGCGGCGGCTGGCGGATCGGCGGCCGCGCCAACGCCCGCCGCTACGGCTGGGACCGCTTCTACCGCGGGGTCCGCTTCCAGCTCGGCGGCCGGATCGCCCTCGGCGTCGTCCAGGTCGAGGTCGGCCGCGACCAGACCGGCGCGGTCGAGCGGGGCTACCGGCGGCTGCGGCGGCTGGTCGGCCGCGAGACCCCGATCTGCGTCCACGCCGGGTCGGCCGGCGCGGTCGCGGCGACGACGCTGGTCGGCGAGCGGTCCTCGATCAGCTGCCTCGCGCTCGAGGCGCCGGCGATCGACCTGCGGCGCGGCCAGATCAACCGCGGTGCCAACGCGCTCGTGCAGCGGGTCTACGGCAAGAGCCGGGCGCGTCGCTGGGAGCACTCGCCGCTGCGCTGGGCCCGCGATCTGTCGACCCGGCGACTGCCGCTGCTGCTGACCGGCGCCAGCGACGACTACATCGTCCCGTTCGCCAAGATCGAGCGGATGCGCCAGGTGGTCGGCGCGAGCGCGAGCCTGACCAGCTACCGGTCCGACCCGGACTTCGGGACGACCGTCTTCGGTCACGTCCAGGTCGGGGCCGACACGGCCGCGGTCCTGCGCGACCGCGAGGTCGGGTGGCTGGTCGGACAGCTCGACGCGGCCGCCGATCGGCGGGCCGGACGGCCGTCGCGCGCTCCCCGCCTGGCCGACGCGCGCGTCAGCTCCGCCGGCCGCGTCGAAGACGCCAGGGCGCCCAGGCGGTAGTCCTCCACGCCCGCCGGCGCGGGCCGGCGCGCGCCGTGGTGGACGGGCGATCCGGCTCGTCCGCGACCGGCGAGCACCGCCTGAGCGGGCGATTCCCAAGAGGCGAAGGCGGGAGCCCGTCGCGATCGCGGGTCGCGAAACGCCGCCGTCTCGCCTAATATGCCGAATCCCGATCGACCTTCATGCCTGATCGGGATTCGACCTAAGCGAGAATCCATGCGTTCACGAACCCTTCCGATCGCGCTGCTGGTGGCGCTCCTGGCCTCGGTCCTGTCGGCCTGCGGCGGCTCCAGCGACAGCACCGACGACGCGGCGTCGTCCGGCGATGGTGGCGGCGGCGCCCAGCTCGCCCTGGTCGCCTACGCGGTGCCGCAGGTCGGCTTCGACAAGGAGATCCCCGCCTTCCAGAAGACGGCGGCCGGCAAGGGCGTCAGCTTCAAGCAGTCCTACGGCCCGTCGGGCGACCAGAGCCGCGCGGTCGAGTCCGGTCAGCCGGCCGACATCGTCAACTTCTCGCTCGAGCCCGACGTGACCCGCCTGGTCAAGGCCGGCCTGGTGGCCGAGGACTGGAACAAGAACCAGTTCAAGGGCGTCGTCTCCAGCTCGGTCGTCACGATCGTCGTCCGCAAGGGCAACCCCAGGGGCATCAAGACCTGGGACGACCTGCTGAAGCCGGGCGTCGAGGTCGTGACCCCGAACCCGTTCTCCTCGGGCTCGGCGAAGTGGAACCTGCTCGCGCCGTTCGCCGAGAAGAGCCAGGGCGGCAAGGACGAGAAGGCCGGCCTGGACTTCATCGCCCGACTGCTGAAGAACGTCAAGACGCAGCCGAAGTCCGGCCGCGAGGCGTCGCAGACCTTCCTCCAGGGCAAGTCCGACGCGCTGCTGACCTACGAGAACGAGGCGATCAACCTCAAGCGCCAGGGCGAGGACGTCGACTACGTCACGCCCGACACGACGCTGCGGATCGAGAACCCGTTCGCGGTCCTGAAGACCAGCAAGCACCCCGAGCAGGCGAAGGCCTTCAGCGACTTCCTGTTCTCGCCCGAGGGCCAGAAGATCTGGGGCGAGGCGGGCTTCCGGCCGGTCGACCCCGAGGTCGCGAAGCAGTTCGCCAGCGAGTTCCCGGCCCCGAAGAAGCTCTACACGATCGCCGATCTCGGGGGCTGGTCGACGCTCAACGACGGGCTCTTCGACCCGGATAAGGGCGCGATCGCCAAGCTCTACGAGGCAGCGGGTGCCTCGACCGCGAAGTGAGCCGGTGACGGAGGCCGCCGGGGCGAGCCCCGGCGGTCCCGTCGTGCCGGCAGGACCCTCCGGACCCGGGCAGTCGGCCCGGGTGCGTCGGCGCGCCCGCGTCGCCGCGGGCGGCGTCGGGCCGCTCGGCCTCGGCGTCGCCACGCTCTGGCTGAGCCTGATCGTGCTGCTGCCGCTGGCGGCGATCGTCGCCAAGTCGCTGGACGGCGGCGTCGCCGGCCTGTGGGACGCGATCAGCGCGCCGGTGGCCTGGAAGACGCTGCGGCTGACGCTCGTGATCTCGGTGATCGTGACCGTGCTCAACGCCGGCTTCGGGACCCTGATCGCCTGGGTGCTGGTGCGCGACGAGTTCCCCGGGAAGGGGTTCGTCAACGCGCTGATCGACCTGCCGTTCGCGCTGCCGACGATCGTCGCGTCGATCGTCCTGTTGGCCCTGATCGGCGACAACAGCCCGATCGGCCTGAACCTGGCGGCGACCCACACCGCGATCGGGATCGCGCTGTTGTTCGTGACGCTGCCGTTCGTCGTACGCAGCGTCCAGCCGGTGCTGCTGGAGCTCGACCGCGAGGCCGAGGAGGCCGCCGCGTCGCTCGGCGCCAGCAATCCGGTGATCTTCCGGCGGGTGATCCTGCCCGCGATCGCGCCGGCGCTGATCTCGGGGGCCGGGCTGGCCTTCGCGCGGGCCGTGGGCGAGTACGGCTCGGTCGTGCTGATCAGCGGCAACATCCCGGGCAACCAGGTCGCCTCGCAGTTCATCGCCGACCGGATCGAGACCGACCGGCCGGCGACCGCGGCGGCGATGGCCGTGGCGCTCTTGGTGATCACGTTCGTGGTGCTGCTGGTGATGCGCCTGTTCGGCAGCTGGAGCCAGCGTCATGAGGGTTAGCCGGCTTCCGCAGCTGACGCTGCGCACGATCGCCCTGACCTACCTGACGGTGCTGCTGCTGATCCCGGTCGGGCTGATCCTGTACCGGACCTTCGAGCACGGCATCGGGGCGTTCTGGGACTCGGCGACGACGCCGGCGTCGCTGCACGCGATCCAGGTGACGCTGACGATCGTCGCGATCGTCGTGCCGCTGAACGTGATCTTCGGGGTCTTCACCGCGCTGGCGCTGGTCCGCGGGCGCTTCCGCGGCCGCGGGATCGTGCAGGCGATCGTCGATCTGCCGTTCGCCGTCTCGCCCGTGATCGTCGGCGCCTCGCTGGTGCTGCTGTGGGGCGTCCACGGCTGGTTCGGCGGCCTCGCCGAGCACGGGATCAAGATCATCTTCTCGCTGCCGGGGATGGTGCTCGCCACGATCTTCGTGACGCTGCCGTTCGTCGTCCGCGAGGTCGAGCCGGTGCTGCACGAGATCGGCAACGAGCAGGAGCAGGCCGCCTCGACGCTCGGGGCCTCGGCCTGGCAGACGTTCTGGCGGATCACCCTGCCGTCGATCCGCTGGGGCCTGGCCTACGGCGTGGTGCTGACGGTCGCGCGGGCGCTCGGCGAGTTCGGCGCGGTCAGCATCGTCTCGACCGGCGTCTCGGGCGACTCCGAGACGCTGACCCTGCTGGTGGCGAACCGCTTCGACGCCAGCTTCAACCCGTTCGGCTCCTACGCGGCGGCGACGGTCCTGATGGGCCTGGCGCTCGTCGCGCTGCTGCTGATGACCCTCTTCGAGCGCAAGGGAAGGCGCGCATGACCGCGATCTCCGCCATCGACGTCAACAAGCACTACGGCGACTTCGCTGCCCTCGACAACGTCTCGATCGAGATCCCCGACGGGTCGCTGACGGCCCTGCTGGGGCCGTCGGGGTCGGGCAAGTCGACGCTCCTGCGGGTGATCTCGGGGCTCGAGGTGCCGGATACCGGCCGGGTCCTGATCGCCGGCGAGGACGTGACGGCGCTGACCCCGCAGAAGCGCGGGATCGGCTTCGTCTTCCAGCACTACGCGGCGTTCAAGCACATGACGGTCCGCGACAACGTCGCCTTCGGCCTGAAGATCCGCAAGCGGCCGAAGGCCGAGATCTCGGCGCGCGTCGACGAGCTGCTCGAGATCGTGGGCCTGGCCGGGTTCCAGCGGCGCTACCCCTCGCAGCTGTCCGGTGGGCAGCGGCAGCGGATGGCGCTGGCGCGGGCGCTCGCCGTCGAGCCGAAGGTGCTGCTGCTGGACGAGCCGTTCGGGGCCCTCGACGCCAAGGTCCGCGAGGACCTGCGGACCTGGCTGCGGCGGCTCCACGACGAGGTCCACGTGACCACGGTCCTGGTCACCCACGACCAGGAGGAGGCGATGGACGTCGCCGATCGGATCGCGGTCCTGAACGCCGGTCGGATCGAGCAGATCGGCAGCCCGCGCGAGCTCTACGAGGAGCCGGCCAACGATTTCGTGATGTCGTTCCTGGGCCCGGTCGCGACCCTCGGCGGCAAGCTCGTCCGGCCGCACGACCTGGTCGTGTCGCTGCGCCAGATCGAGGACGCCGTCCCGGTCACCGTCGAGCGCGTCGTCCACCTGGGCTTCGAGGTCCGGATCTCGCTGCGCGACGCCGACGGCGAGGAGCTGTCCGCGCAGACGACCCGCGGCGAGGCCGCGCGGCTGGACCTCAGCGAGGGCCAGCAGGTCTTCGTCCGCCCCGGGCACCCGGCCTTCGACGCGGACGTGGCGGCGCCGGCCGCGTAGGCGCGCGGTCGGCGTTCCGTCGCGGCCGGATGTGACGTTCCGGCCGTCCACCGACCGCAACGTCGCGCGCCTATCGGCGAGGGCTAGCCGGCCAACGCCACCCGCAGCCGCTCCAGCCCTTGGCGGATCTCGGCGGGGGAGTGGGTCGTGAAGGACAGCCGCAGGGTGCGGGGGTCCGCCTCGGTCGCGTAGAAGGGGGCGCCGGGGACGTAGGCCACCTGCTGCTGGAGCGCGGCCGGCAGCAGGGCGGTCGCGTCGTGGCCCTCGGGCAGGCGGACCCAGAGGAACATCCCGCCGTCGGGCCGGTTGAAGGTCGATCCGGCCGGCAGGACCGTCGGCAGCTCCGCCAGCATCGCGTCGCGGCGCTCGCGGTAGACGCTGCGCAGCCGCTCCAGGTGCGCGTCGAGGTCGACGTGCGCGAGCCAGCGGGCGGTCGCCGCCTGGTCGACGGTCGAGGAGTGCAGGTCGGCCGCCTGCTTGGCGATCGTCAGCGGAAGCCGCAGGGCCGCGGGCGCCCGCACCCAACCGATCCGCAGCCCCGGAGCGGCGACCTTCGAGAGCGTCGACAGCGCCAGCACGTAGTCGGCGGCGCCGTCGCGCGCGGCCAGGGCGACGGCCGGCTCGCCGGCGTAGCGCAGCTCGCCGTAGGGGTCGTCCTCGATCGTCCACAGGCCACGCCGGGCGATCACCTCGGCCAGCGCCGCCCGCCGATCCTCGGGCAGGGTCCGCCCGGTCGGGTTGTGGAACGTCGGCACGGTGTAGAGCAGCTTCGGCCGGTGCTCCTCGACCAGCCGGTCGAGCGCCTCGGGATCGAGCCCGTCGTCGTCGCACGGGACCGGCACGGGCACCGCGCCGGCCAGCTGGAAGCACTGCAGTGCGGCGAGATAGCAGGGATCCTCGACCAGGATCCGGTCGCCGGGCTCCAGCAGGACCGTCGCGATCAGCGTCAGCGCCTGCTGCGAGCCGCTGGTGATCAGCAGCCCGTCGGGGTCGGTCGGCAGGCCGCGCAGGCTCAGCCGGTCGGCGACGCGCCGTCGCAGCTCCGGATCGCCCTCGGTCGTGGAGTACTGCAGGCTGCGCCCGGCGCTGCGGTCGTCGAGCACCGCGGCGAACGCCTCGCGCAGGCCGGCGGCGTCGAACAGCTCCGGGGCCGGCAGCCCGCCGGCGAACGAGATCACCCCCGGCCGCTCGGTGAGGGCCAGGATCTCCCGTACCGGCGAGCTCGCGATGCCGCGCAGGCGCGCGGCCACCGGAGCTTGCGGATCGGGCGGGCGGAGCATGGCGGGCGAGGATAGTCCGATCGCAGGGCCGCAGCCACGCCCACCCGCCGGGAAGTGGACCGGTGGCCCGGCGCCGCCGTCGATTCCGGTCACGGCCTGGCCGGAATTGCGGTTACGGTTCCCATGATCCCAACGGCGACCGGGAACCACCGGCGCCGACCACCGCACAGGAGCAGCACGATGGACTTCAAGCTGGAGCTGATTAGCGTCCCGGTCAGCGACGTCGACCGGGCCAAGGCGTTCTACGTCGAGCAGGTGGGCTTCAACGCCGACCACGACCACCGCATCAGCGAGGAGCTGCGCTTCGTCCAGCTGACCCCGCCCGGATCGGCGTGCTCGATCTCGATCGGCGAGGGGCTGACCGAGGCCGAGCCGGGGTCGGTCCAGGGCCTGCAGCTGGTCGTCGCCGACATCGAGGCGGCGCAGGCCGAGCTGCGCGGGCGCGGCCTGGACGTCGGCGAGGTGCAGCGCTTCCCGTGGGGCGCGTTCCTCTTCTTCCGCGACCCGGACGGCAACGGCTGGGCCGTGCAGGAGCTGCCGTCACGCGACTGAGCGGCGACCACGACGACGGCCGGGATCTAAAAGGTCGCTAAAGATCCCGGCCGCTGTCGATCTCGGGCACGATCGTTCGACGCGGGAGTAGCGGCGCGGTCTCGGAGCCGGTCACCAGGATCGGCGGCCCCGCCCACCACACCCGAGGAGCACTCATGCGTTTCATGGCGATCATCAAGGCGAACACCGACTCCGAGGCCGGAGTGATGCCCAGCCAGCAGCTGCTGAGCGACATGGGCGACTACAACGAGGAGCTGGTCAAGGCCGGCGTCATGATCGAGGGGGCCGGGCTGCTTCCCAGCTCCATGGGCGCCCGCGTCCACTTCTCCCCGGGCGGCGCGATCGACGTCGTCGACGGGCCGTTCGCCGAGACGAAGGAGCTGGTGGCCGGCTTCTGGATCCTCGAGGTGGCCTCGAAGGAGGAGGCGATCGAGTGGATCAAGCGGGTCCCCAACACCGACGACGTCGCCTCGCAGATCGAGCTGCGTCAGGTCGTCACCGCCGAGGACTTCGGCGAGGCGTTCACCCCCGAGCTGCGCGAGCAGGAGGAGCGGACCCGGGCGCAGGCGGAGCAGAACCAGCTCTAGGCGCCCGCGGTGGTGGCGGCTGAGCCGCCGTTCGTGGTGGAATCGGGGGCGTGCGCGCCCCCGATTCCCGCCGCGCCCCCGATATCCACCGCACCGTCGAGGCCGTCTGGCGGATCGAGTCCGCCCGCGTGATCGCGGGCCTGGCCCGCACGACGCGCGACCTCGGGCTGGCCGAGGACCTGGCCCAGGAGGCGCTGGTCGCCGCGCTCGAGGCGTGGCCCCGGACCGGCATCCCCGACAACCCGGGCGCCTGGCTGACCGCGACCGCCAAGCGGCGGGCGATCGACCTCTTCCGCCGTACCGCCACGCTCGAGCGCAAGCACGAGATCCTCGCCCACGAGCTGGAGCGGGACGCGGCCGCCGCGGCCGACCCGCTCGCGCGGATCGACGACGTCGTCGACGACGACCTGCTGCGGCTGGTCTTCGCCACCTGCCACCCGGTGCTCGCGCCCGCGGCCCGGGCGGCGCTGACGCTGCGGCTGCTCGGCGGGCTCACGACCGCCGAGATCGCCCGCGCCTACCTGGTTCCCGAGCCGACGATGGCCCAACGGATCGTCCGCGCGAAGCGGACCCTGGCCGACGCCGACGTGCCGTTCGAGGTTCCCGGGCACGACCAGCTCGAGGAGCGGCTGGGGTCGGTGCTCGGGGTCGTCTACCTGATCTTCAACGAGGGCTACGCGGCGACCGCGGGTGGCGACTGGATGCGCCTGGACCTCTGCCGCGAGGCGATGCGCCTGGGCCGGATCCTCGCCGGGCTGGCCCCCGACGAGGCCGAGGTCCACGGGCTGGTCGCCCTGATGGAGCTGCAGGCGTCGCGGGCCCGTGCCCGGGTCGACCCGACCGGCGCGCCGATCCTGCTGCTCGACCAGGACCGAACGCGCTGGGACCGGACGCTGATCCGCCACGGCCTGCGGGCGCTCGCACGGGCCGAGGCGCTGGGCAGCGGCCTGGGCTCCTACGGCCTGCAGGCATCGATCGCCGCCTGCCACGCCCGCGCGCCGGTCGCCGAGGAGACCGACTGGGTGCGGATCGCCGCGCTCTACGAGGCCCTCGCCCGGCTGACCCGCTCGCCGGTCGTCGAGCTCAACCGGGCCGTCGCTCTGGGGATGGCGTTCGGGCCGGCCGCCGGGCTCGAGCTGGTCGAGCAGCTCGTCGACGAGCCGGCGCTGCGCGGCTACCACCTGCTGCCGAGCGTCCGCGGCGACCTGCTGGAGAAGCTCGGGCGGATGGCGGAGGCCGGCGCGGAGTTCGAGCGCGCCGCGGCGATGGCCGGCAACGACCGCGAGCGGACGCTGCTGCGCGAGCGCGCGGCGGCCTGCGCCGGCGAACGCAGATTGCTCACGAGCCGCGACGCGCCGAGCGCGGCGTAGCTGCCGGTCAACGCGCTGATCGACAGGGCGGCGGAGCGCGGCAGGTCGCGACGGATCAGGTGGACGAGCCCGCTGGCGGTGTCGGAGCCGTCGACCATCAGGCCCAGCCGCTGCCAGCGGGGCCGCTCGGCCGGCGGCGCGGTCAGGTAGCCGACCCCGAGCGCGATCGCGCGGGCGCCGTAGATCCGGGTCATGTAGCGCAGCTCCGGCGAGGAGCGGATCCGGAACGTCTGCGCCAGCCATGTGGGGGCGACGAGCGACGCGGCGCCGAGGCCGATCCGGCCGAGGGCCATGGCGCGGAGGGTCGAGGCGAGGGGGACGTCGGTGCTCATGGCCCGATCGTGGCAGCGACCGGGCCGCCGTCCCATGACCCGCGAGGTCATCGGACGGCGACCGGATCGGCCCTCAGCGCTCGAACAGGCCCTGGCCGACGTAGCCGCCCCGGCGGATCCCGGGCGGGATCGCGAAGAGGCCGCTGCCGACGTGCTTGATGTACTCGTTCAGCGCGTCGCCGACGCCGAGCTTGCGCTGGATCGCGACGAACTGGCGGTGCGGGTCCTGCTGGTAGGCGAGGAAGAACAGCCCGGCGTCGAGCTGCCCGGTGCGGGCGTCGATCCCGTCGGTGAACGAGTAGCCGCGCCGCAGGATCGACTGGCCGTCGTTGATCTTCGGCGCCGCCAGCCGGATGTGGGCGTCGGGCGGGATCACCGTCAGGCCGTCGGAGCCCTTGATGTCCAGGTCGACCTCGTCGAACTCGCGCTCACCGGTCAGCGGTGCTCCGCTGACCTTGTCGCGGCCGATCACGGCCTCCTGGTCGCTCAACCGGTCGCGGTCCCAGGACTCGATGAACATCCGGATCCGGCGCGCCACCAGGTACGAGCCGCCGCGGAACCACGCCTGCGGCTCCTCGCGGCCGACCCAGACGAAGCGCCGCATCTTGTCGGTGTCCTCGGCGCGGATGTTGTTCGTGCCGTCCTTGAAGCCCATCAGGTTGCGGGGCGTGGCCTGGCTGCGGCTGGTCGACGAGGTCCGGCCGAAGCCCAGCTGGGTCCAGCGCAGGACGGCGGATCCGCGGGCGATGCGGGCCAGGTTGCGGATCGCGTGGAAGGCGACCTGGGGATCGTTGGCGCAGGCCTGGACGCACAGGTCGCCGCCGCTGCGGGCGGGGTCCAGCTCGTCGCCCGGCAGCGGGCCGAGCGGGCGCAGCGCCCGCGGCCGCTTGGCGCGCAGGCCCAGGCGGTCGCGGCCGTCGAGCTCGAACAGGCTCGGGCCGAAGCCGAAGGTGATCGTCAGCTGGGCGGCCGGCAGGCCCTCGGCCTCGCCGGTGTCCTCCGGCGGCACCTCGGGATGGCCGGCGACGGTGCCGGTCGGCCGCCCGGCAGTCATCAGCTCGGCGGCGCGGGTCCACTCGCGCAGCAGCTCCCGCAGCTCGGCGGCGGTCTCGATCTGCAGGTCGAAGGCGCCGAAGACCAGCCGGTCCTGGGCCGGCGTGGCGATCCCGGCCTGGTGCGGCCCGTGGAACGGGACGATGCCGGCCGGGGCCGTGTGGTCGTCGGCGGAGGCCTTGCCGGCGGCGTAGCCGCCGACGCCGGTCGCCGCCGCGACGCCGAGGATGCCGCCGCCGAGCAGCGCGCGCCGGCGGGTCAGGCCGCCGGCGGCGGGGGAGGGTGAGGCCTCCGCCGCCGGGCGGTCGTGCTGGTCGTCGGCCACGGACGTCGAGGGAACGTCGTCGGTCATCGGGTCTCGCTCAGTCCAGGACCTTGCCGGCGACCAGCGACAGCGGCTCGGCGAGCGCGTCGATCTGCTGCGAGAACGTCTTGCGGTCGGCGTCGGTCAGCTCGTCGTAGAGCGCGAAGCCCAGCGGCGTGTCGCGCTTGTAGCGGTCGAGGCCCTTCTGGACCGCGGCGAACTGCGGGCTGATGCGGTCGATCAGCGCCTGCTGCTTGCGCGCGACCAGCGCCGGCTTCAGCAGCTCGAACGCCTTCAGCGCCCCGTCCAGGTTGCCCTGGAAGTCGGAGAGGTCGGTGTGCGAGTAGCGGTCCTCCTCGCCGGTGATCTTGCCGGCGGAGACCTCGTTCAGCAGCTCGACCGCGCCGTTGGCCAGCTGCGCGGCCTGAAGCTCGATCGCCTGGATCTTGCCGTCCAGCTCGGTCACGTCGGCGACCAGCTGCTTGGCGTACCGCTCGGTGCCCTTGGTGGTCTTCTTGACCCACAGGATCTGCTCGATCCGGTGGAAGCCGGTCCACTTCGAGGTGTCGGCGACGTCGTTGACGCGGGCGTCGATCTTCGGGTCGAGGTCGCCGAAGCTCTCGGCGATCGGCTCGATCCGCTCGTACGGGAAGCGCGCGGGGCCGAACAGGTCCTTCGCCTTCTGGAGGTCTCCCGCCCGCAGCGCCGCCGCGAACCGCTTGGTGCGCTTCAGCAGCTCGTCGGACTGCGCCTGGACCCAGGCCTTGTACTGCTCGACGGCCTTGGCCAGCTCGGGGTCGTCCTTGGCGTCCTTGGCGGTCGCGGTGCCGGTCACCGTCAGCTTGCCGGCCTTGCGCTCGTTGTCGCCGGGGACGGCGCAGTAGACCAGGTAGTCGCCTGGCTCGAGCTTCAGCGAGAAGTCGCCGGAGAGGCCGGGGGTGATGTTCTCCCGCTCGCCGAGGATGATCCCGTCGGCGTTCTTCAGCTCGACCTCGGTGGTCTTCGACGTGCCCGGGTTGGAGGCCCGGAAGGTGACCTTGCCCGCGGGCGCGGTCAGCTCGGTCGGCGAGCAGCCGGCGTCGGTCAGCTCGACCTTGAGCTCCGTCCCGCCGCCCGAGCCGCCCGAGGAGTCGTCGCCGCAGGCGGCGAGGCCGAGGGTCGCGGCCGCGGTCGCGGCCAGCGCGAGTGAACGGGTC
This sequence comes from Patulibacter medicamentivorans, assembly GCF_000240225.1. Lineage (GTDB taxonomy): Bacteria > Actinomycetota > Thermoleophilia > Solirubrobacterales > Solirubrobacteraceae > Patulibacter > Patulibacter medicamentivorans. The sequence goes on along the minus strand of NZ_AGUD01000060.1, from coordinate 4,836 downwards.
GGGAGGAAGGGCGTCACGAAGGGTCCTTGGTCGGTGAGCGGAGGAAGGGCGGAGGCGCCGCGGCGATCAAGCCCGCGAAGCCCGCGCGACGTCGGAGGCCGGCGCCGGGTCGGGCTCGGCGGTGACGGCGGGTGCGCTGGCGGCGTCGCCGCGCCCGGGGCGCAGCGCGGCCCGCCAGCGGTCGGGCAGCAGCACGAACAGCAGCATCGGGATCGCGTAGACGAGCCAGCCGGCGACCTCGATCACGGTCGGGAACGGCTGGAAGCCGAGCAGGCCGGTCAGCAGGCCGGAGACGATGTTGTCGGCGTCGGGGGCGACCAGCCACGTCAGGTCGAAGGCCTGGGACTGGCCGCTGTTGATCCAGCCGGCGGCGTGGGCGGTGTGGAGCGCGCTGGCGACCAGGCCGGCGGCGATGATCACCAGGAAGACGGCGGTGATCCGGAAGAAGCGGCTGAGGTTCAGGCGCACGCCGCCGCGGTAGATGCCCCAGCCGATCGCGACCGCGATCGCGACCCCGAGCAGCGCGCCGATCGAGGCGCTGGCGGTCGAGATCTGCGTCGACTCGCTCTGGAAGGTCGCCAGCAGGAAGAAGGCGGTCTCGACGCCCTCGCGCAGGACGGCGAGGAACGCCATCGCGATCAGGCCCCAGGCCGACCCCGCCGCCAGCGCGGTCGCGGCGCTCGCCCGCAGCTCGCCGGCGAGGCCGCGCGAGTGGCGGCGCATCCAGACGATCATGAAGGTGACCATCACGACGGCGATCGCGGCGACGATCGACTCCAGGCCCTCCTGCTGCTTCTGCGGCAGGTTCTCGTTGACGATCTGGAGCGCGGCGGCGATCGCCACGCAGACGGCGACCGCGGCGGCGACGCCGATCCACATCAGCTTGAGCGCGTCGCGGCGACCCTGCTGGGCGAGGAACGCGGCCACGATCCCGACGATCAGCGCGGCTTCGACGCCCTCGCGGAGGCCGATCACGAACTGGACGGTGGGCAGCGCGGCGGTGACGGTCATGGGCTCCGGCGGGTCACGCCGCGAGCGCGCCGCGGCGATGACGTTGGGGTGCCCGAATAAGGGCGCACTAAACCCTAGCAACGCGGTTGGAGTTCGGCCGCCCGCTCAGCGGTATCTGGCGCCCTCCAGCGCTTGCGGCGCGTAGCCGCTCAGGTCGCCGGGTCGCTGGGCGCCGGCGCGCCGTCCGGCGACTCGAACGCCGTCTGCATCCCGTCGGCCAGCGCGGCGACCTCCTCGCGCAGGTGGCGGACCTCGCCACCGAGCCGCCGCTGCTCCGAGGCGTCGGTCGACGCCGAGGCCGAGACCAGGTTGGCCCGGATCGTGTCCAGCTCGACGAGCATCCGCTCGGTCTCGTCGTAGTAGCGGGAGAGCTGCGCCTCGCAGCGCTCGCCGACGGCCAGCTGCTGGGTGAGCGCGTCGGCCAGCTCGCGCTTGGCGGGGTCGCCCTGGACCTCGGCCAGCCGCCGGCGGGTGCGGTCCGGCGGGTCGTCGACGAGCACCTCGTGCAGCAGCTGGGCGCGGCGCGCGCTGGTCTCCAAGTAGTCGAGGAATCCGTCGACCTCGTCGGAGACCTCGGCGTAGGGCAGCTCCGCGCGGTCGATCGCGGCCCGGATCCGGGCCTCGCGCTCGCGCGCCTGCAGCAGCGGCCCGGCGACCTCGGGGGCGAGCGACGCCGGGTCCAGCCGCTTGCGCCCGCGCTCGACGGCGCGCCGGCGATCGGCGCGGATGCCGGCGATCACGCGATCGGCGACGTCGCCGTCGAGGAACGTGCGCGCGCAGGCGCCCAGGTAGAGCACGATCGCGACCAGCAGCACGACCGCGATCGGCCCGCCGACCAGCACGCCGGCCCCGGTCACGCCAACCAGGATCACGACGTTGAACGGGGTCGCCGCGGCGTTGACGCCGAGCGCGACGGCGTACTCCTGGCGGGTGTAGGGCTTGCGGGCGGGGTCGGACACGGGCGTCGGCGGCCTAGAAGAAGCTGGAGATGCTGCGGTAGACCGACTCGATGTCGTCGGTGTCGCCGGAGTAGGCCTTGCCGCCGGCGGCGCGGGCGAACGCGGCCAGCGCCTCCTTGGCCCCGGTCGCCCCGGCCGAGTAGGCGATCGTGAAGACCCGCACCTGGGTCGCGGAGTCCCCCTGGCCGGACAGCTCGCGGACGACCTGGTCGGCGCTGCGGCGGCTGTCGGTGTCCTCGCCGTCGGTCAGCAGGACGACGGCGTTGATCCGGTCGTCGCGGCTGGTGGCGCGGCGGACGCCCGCGAACGCCTCGGCGGTGACGTCGTAGACGGCGGTCCCGCCGTCTGGGACGAGGCCCTCGATCGCCTGCCGCAGGCGGGCGCCGTTGCTGCGGATCTCGGCCAGCGGGACCGGCTCCTGGATGGTGTCGGAGAAGGTCACCAGGCCGACCCGGTCACGCGGCGAGACCTGCTTCAGGAACGCCCGCAGGCCGTCCTTGGCGTTCTCCATCCGGCCGGACTCCGCCATCGACCCGGACGTGTCGACGACCAGCGCGATGTTGGCCGGCTTGCGGTCCTCGCGCCAGCTGCGCTTGAGCGCGTCCAGCACCCGCGGCTCCGGCAGCCCGAGCACACGCGCCGGCTGGGCGGGGTCGACGCCGTTCTCGGCCGAGACCGGGGCGACCGGCTGGCGGTCGCTGGCCGCCGGGCGGAAGCCGCCGCGGGCCGCCGTCGTGGCGTCGATCTGCTCGGCGAGGTAGCGCTGGAACGCCTCGGCGCCACGGCGCTGCTGGGCGCTGACCCACGGGGCCCTGAGGACGATGAAGGGGTTGTCGCTGTAGAAGGTCCCCTCCTTCGGGTACAGCGCCACCAGCTTCGGCTGGCGGCCGCGGTGGCGGTTGAAGTCGACCAGCGTCGCCTCCTCCATCGCGACCGCCGAGGCGTAGGCCTGGCCCTCGCTCCGCAGGTGGTCGGCGATGAACAGGGTCGTGTCGCCGTAGTGGACGATCGACTGCTCGATCGCCTTGACGTCGGCGCGCGCCCTGCCGCTGAGGTCCTTCAGCTGCAGCCCCTCCTTCTTGCCGGTCGCCGCGTAGTACTCGGCGACCACCGACGAGAGGCCGGCGGTCGAGAAGTCGGGGTTGGTGTGGACGAGCTTGAAGCGGCCGAACTCCGGCCGGCCGACCGACGCCCAGCCGCCCTTGGCCTGCGCCAGGCGCAGGATGTCCGCCCAGGCGACCTGCTTCCGCGGCCAGCCGAGCGCCTTGGCCATCGGCTCCCACATCGCGATCACGAGCGGGGTGCGGACGATCGACGGGTTCTCGTCGGCGACGTAGGGACGATCGGCGGTGAAGTTCAGCAGCCGGCCCCAGAGCGAGCTGGCCGGCGACCAGGCGACCGGCTTCAGCCGTCCGCGGGTGATCCGGTCCTGCGCGTCGCCCGAGGCGACGTTGGTGCCGCGGACGAACACCGCCCGGCCGTCGACCTTCGCCTCGCTGCCGTTGAAGCGGCGGATCAGCGGATCGAGCAGGACGGCCTTCTCCGGCGAGTAGGCGAAGTCGACCGTGATCGCGCCGGCGGGCGGGCTCGACGGCCCGTCGCCCTTCGAGCTCGAGCCACCGGAGCCGCCCGAGGCCAGGATCGCGATCGCCGCCACCGCGACGACGGCGATCACGACGATCAGCAGCTGGCCCTTCTTCATGTGCTCGGCATCCTCCGGGTGGAGCCGGCGCGGGGCCGGCGGACCGGGCGGAATCTACTGGCCACCGGCGCGGAAGCCGAGCGCCGTCGCGTGGCGGACGGGCCCGGGCTCGCGGCCGATCCGCCCGCGCGGGGCGGCCGGCGCGCGTCAGGCCAGCAGCGCGACCCCGAGCGCCACCAGCCACAGCGACCAGGCGACGTAGGCCGGCGGCACGATCCGCCCGGCCGGCGACCAGCCGGACGGCTCGTGGCGGCCGAGGAACTCCAGCGAGCCGAGCACGAGCAGCGGCCCGAGCACCAGGCCCGGCAGGCCGAGCGCCGCGGGCAGCCGGCCGTCCTGCAGCACGGCGACGCCGATCAGCACGCTCCAGGCACCGGTCAGGAGCCCACCGAGGTGCTCGCCGATCGCCACGCCGAGCGTCCGGTGGAGCGTCTGGAAGACGACGTCGACGGCCGCCCGCTCGCCGTCGCCGGTGGCGCGGGCGTGGGCGCGAGCCAGCTCGGGGACCGCGAACGGCCAGCGGATCAGGCCGAGCAGCTGGACCAGCCCGGCGAGGACCCCGACCAGCGCCGCCAGCTGGCGCACCGCCGGGTCGGCGCCGGCCAGGGCCCCCGCCAGCAGCACCGCGGCCGGCATCAGCGCCAGCGGCGCCAGCGCGAACGACCACCACAGGAGCAGCAGCCGCGGGCCGCCGGCCGCGAAGCGCTCCAGGATCTCGCCGGTCGGGCGGCGCAGGACGTCCGGGTAGTCGAAGCGGGCGGCGAGCAGCGCGAAGCAGAGGTTGAAGTGCAGCGGCAGCAGCACCAGCAGGACGCCGGTCAGGGGTCGCATCGCTCAGCGCTCCGTCCGGGCCACGACCAGCGGCGCCAGCAGCAACGTCGCCGCCAGCGCGCCCGAGAGCCCGAAGATCGCGTGCTGGCGCTCGACGTCGACACCGGCGGCGGTCGTGACCGCCCAGCCCGTCGACCAGGCCAGCGCCGTCGCCAGCGCCCACGCCATGCCCTGGCGGCCGCCGACGACCGCGCCCTGGGCCAGGCCGAGGACGGCGCCGCCGATCGCGCCCATCGCCGCCAGCGCGCCGAGCGAGGTGCCGTAGCCGACCGCGGCGCTGCCGATCGCCAGTCCGATCGCCGAGCCCGCGGCGGAGGCCGCCGCCCACCGCGG
>NZ_AGUD01000061.1 GCF_000240225.1 Patulibacter medicamentivorans | reverse complement strand
CGTCGAGCGCGCCGGCCGCCAGCAGCCAGACCGTCGCCACCACCGTCAGCGTCGCCAGCCCGGCGCCGGCGCGCGGCACCCGCTGCCACGCCCAGCCGACCACCGGCGCCAGCACCGCCAGCCCCGCCGCGGCCCCGGGACCGCCGAGCCAGTTGGTGGCCGGCCACGGCGACAGGATCGCGTAGGGCACCGCGGCCACCGCGAAGACCAGCAGCAGGAAGAGCGCGATCACCTCGATGTGGATCTCGTCCGCGAAGACGCGAGCCAGGCGCGCCCGGTGCCAGTGCCACAGGCGCCAGGCGGCGACGCCGACCAGCAGCAGCACCGGGGCCCACCGCAGCAGCCCGTAGTCGCGGTCGATCAGCAGCCCGAGCGGCGCCCCGAAGATCCGGCCGATCGCGTCACCGGGCCCGTCGACGAACGTCGGCAGCGTCCAGCCGCTGGCCGGGGACCACGGCGTCGGGCCGCCGTACATCCGGTCCTGGACGGTGATGTAGACGACCGCCGAGAGCAGCAGCAGCTCGAGCGCCAGGAACCCGGCCAGGCCGCGGCGCCGCCGACGCATCCAGCGCGCCAGCGCTCCGGCGATCAGCAGCGCGACCGGCGCCAGCGGCAGCCACACCCACCACAGCAGCGCGCAGAGCAGCGCGCATGCCAGCGCCGCGCCGGTCCGCGGGTGGTCGCGGACGGCCAGCGCGGCGGCCACCGCGCCGGTGATCAGCAGCGCAGCGGGCCCTGTCGGGCCGATCTGGGTCGCGCCGAGCACGGCCGGGGGCGACACGGCGACCACCAGCACGCCACGGCTGGCCCAGGGCTCGGGCACGATCCGCCGCGCCAGCCCGAGCGCGATCGCGAACGCCAGCGCCAGCAGGGCGGCGCACCACAGCTGGGTCCCGAGCCGGCCGCCGATCCCGGTCTGGCGGCCGAGCCAGTACCCCGGGGCGAGCGCCGCGCCGGTCCCCAGGCCGCTCGGCTCGAGGAACCCGCCGGGCGCGATCGGGACCCCGCTGGGCGTGCCCGGCTCGACCCGCAGCGCGACGTTCGGCCGCAAGGCGCCGCCGGCGCCCTGGCCGGTGATCCCGCCCCAGTCGCGCCACGCCCGCGCCTGGTAGTCGTCGAGCAGGTCGACGTCGCCGTCGGTCACGATCGAGTGCGCGACCAGCAGCCGGTGGGCCTCGGTCGAGGAGAGCTCGCGGCCGGGCGCGGCGGGCAGCGCCAGTCCGGCCGCGTAGACCGCCAGCAGCGCCAACCAGACCACCGCCAGGCGCAGCGGAACGGGACGGGCGGCCGGCACCGGGGCAGCGTAGCGGCCGTCCTGGTCGACGCGAGCCGGCCGCGGGCCGCCGAGGCCGCTCCCGCGGGGCCGGGATCGTGGAACGCCGACGCGCCAGGCGGTCGGCCGGCGCGCCAGGTTCGGCGGCCGGTAACGGCTCGGCGACATCTGGCTTCAGCAGCCCTCCTACGGTCGTCCCCGCGCGTCGAACCCCCGGGGGCGTCCCTCCGTTCCCGCGACGCGCGGCCCCCACCCCTCACCGCACCAGCCGAGGTTCACCTTGCGCAAGAAGCTCACGGTCGGCGTGACCGCCGCCGTCGCCGCCCTCGCCGTCGGCGGCGTCGCCGTCGCCCAGATCGACAACGGCGTCCCCAACGCCCATCGCCGTGCCGGAAGCCCTGCCGACACGATCGCGGCCGGCTGGTCAGCCACCCGCCTCGTGACCGGCAAGAGCACGCTGGAGAACCCGGTCGGGCCGTACAAGACCTACGGCTACATCCGCGACGGCGGTCAGCAGGCCGACCACCTGGACACGAAGTCCGAGCCGGATCAGAACACCTACCTGGTGACCCAGTCCAACCCGGGCGGCCCGACCGCCGGCTACGACTACGGCCGCCACTTCCTGATCCAGGGCCACGAGGTCTTCTCGGCCGATCCGACCGCCACCCGCCACGGCTACCTGACGCGGATCAACCTCGACGTCCAGGACCCCGACCACCGGATCACGCTGCTCAACACGACCGACGGCACGACCGACGCGCAGGGGATCGCGAACACCGCGCTCTACTCGATCGACGGCTCGACCTACGACCCGTTCACCCAGGACCTGCTGTTCACCGCCGAGGCGGGTAACAAGGGCGGCGTCTTCAGCACGCCGCTGGCGTGGTCGTCGACCACCGCGCCGGCGCTGGTCGACCACTTCGGCTCGATCGGTCGCGGCGGCTACGAGGGGATCCACAACGACCGCCTCGGCAACCTGCTGATCATCGAGGACGTCGGTGGCTCGGGCGTGACCGACGGCGGTGCGGCGACGAAGGTCAAGCAGCCGAACTCGTTCGTCTACCGCTTCGTCCCGACCGCTGCGGGCGACCTCGACCACGGCAAGCTGCAGGCGCTGCAGTTCAGCGTCGCCGGCACGCCGATCACCTTCCACCCGGCGGCCTCCGACCCGACCGGCGCCCACGACGACGCCCTCGGCGCCGCGATCAAGACCCTGCACTCGGGGCAGACGGTCCAGGCCAAGTGGGTCACGATCCACGACACCGCGACCGACGGCACGACGAGCTTCGACGCCAACGCGCTCGCGAAGACCAAGGGCGGCACGCCGCTCAAGCGGCCGGAGAACGTGAAGTTCGTCCCCGGGACCGACTTCGGCTCGTTCGTCTTCACCGAGACCGGTGACACCGACCGCGCCGCCGGCCAGTACCCGGGCGCCGCCGAGCGGGCCGCCTGGGGCGCCCTGGTGCGGGTCGACATCCCGGTCGGCCAGGACAGCGGTAGCGGCCGCACGGTCGTGCTCGGCGACCCGGTGCACGCCGCGTTCGACAACGTGACCTTCCTCGACAAGGACACGCTGCTGGCCAGCGAGGACCGCGGCGACACGCTGCACGAGCAGCTCGACGCGCTCGACTCGCTGTGGGCGTTCGACCTGCGCAAGCCGATCGACCAGATCAACGGCGACGCCAAGCGGCTCGTCGCTCAGGGCCGCGACCCGGAGGCGCTGGCCGACGTCCAGCTGAAGGACGCCGGAACGCCGAACCACAACGACGGCGACAACGAGGTCACCGGCATCCACGTCTCCGACGGCGCGACGTCGACCACGGGCATCCTCGGCGCGGTCGATCCGGGAACCGGCCCCGGATTCCGGTTCTTCTTCACCGGCCAGCACGGCGCCAACAGCACCTACGAGCTGACGAGGCTGACGACGCCGGGCGGCCCGCAGGGTCCCGCGGGTCCGCAGGGTCCCAGCGGCGGCAAGGGCCCCGACGGCGCGCCGGGTCCCCAGGGGCCGGCCGGCCCCGCCGGCCCGAAGGGCAAGAGCGGCACGATCGTGTTCCGGAGCCTGTCCGCCAGCCGCTCGAAGGCGAAGGCCCGGGTCACGCTCCCGGTCGCCGGCAAGCTGACGACGACGATCTCGGCGAAGCTCGGCAAGAAGCGCCTGACGCTCGGGTCGCTGACGGTCAAGAAGGCGAAGAAGGGCACCGCCACCTACACCGTCCGCTTCAGCCGCAAGGCGCGGCGGGCGCTGGCCCACCGCCGGAGCGCGAAGGCCAGCGTGCAGCTGCGCTTCGTGCCGGCCGGCAGCACGGCCGCCGGCCGCTTCAGCACCACGAAGACGGTCCGGTTCTAGCGCCGGTGCCGACGCTCCCCGCATGAGGCGCTCCGGCGCCGCCCCGGTCATCGCCGCGATCCTGGTCGCGGCGCTGGCCGGGTGCGGCAGCGACGATGGCGCCACGACCACGACCGCCGCGCGGCCCCGCGCGGCGGTCGGTCCGTCGCTGGACCGGCTCGGCCTGGAGCGGGCACTCAGCAACGGCGTCCGCGCGGGGCTCTACCGCGTGGCGGTGATGAGCCAGCACTCCGACGACGCCAAGGACCTGGGTCAGCCGCTGCCGACCGGTGTCGTCGACGGGGTTCGCTGCGCTCCCGGCGGGGCCGGGGCGACCCGCTGCGTCGTGCGCTGGCGAACGGTCGATCGTGCGCGCCGGCGGACGGCCTACCGCGTGCGGCTGCGTCCGGGCGGCTGCTTCGTGGCGGCTGCCGACCCGGCACGGGACACGATCTACGACGCGACGATCCGCTCCTACGCGGAGGATCCGCTGAACGTGATCCAGACGGTCGGTCGGCGATGCTGATGCGCCGCGACCCCGGACGGAACGCGCGCGGCGCTCGCCGGTTCGCCGCCGCGGCGCTGCTCGCGACCCTCGTCCTCACCGGCTGCGGCGGCGGCGATCAGACCCGGACGACCTCGTCCGCCGTCGCGCCGGCGGCCGCCGGCGCCCAGAGCTACGACAAGCGCAGCCCGATCCCGGGCAACGTCGACCCGGTCACGCCGGCCGATCTGCGGCGCCCGATCGCGACCTACCGCCAGCACGTCCGCCGCCAGCTGACGGTGATGCGGGGAGACCTCCGCGCGCTGCGGCGGGCGGTCGCGGCGAGCGATCGCGCGGCCGCTCGAGCCGCCTGGCTGCGCGCCCAGTACCGCTACGAGACGATCGGCGCCGCCTACGGCGCGTTCGGGGCCCTCGACCAGGCCGTCAACGGCCGCGCCGGCGGGCTCCAGGGCGGCGTCCGCTCGGCCCGCTTCAGCGGGCTGCACCGGGTCGAGATGACCCTCTGGGGCGGGCGCCCGGTCCGTGCCGCGGCCGGGCAGGTGGCGCGGCTGGACGCCGCGGTCGCCCGCCTGCGGCGCCACGTCGGCACGGCCGAGATCGATCCGCTCGACTACGTCCTGCGCTCGCACGAGGTGCTCGAGGACACCCTCGCCCTGCAGCTCTCCGACCAGGCGAGCCCGTGGAGCGGGGCCGCCCTCAACGCGCTCGACGGCAACATCGCCGGCACCCGCCTGCTGCTGCGGACGATCGACGGCCTGGCCGGCCAGCGCGACCCGGTCGTCGTCCAGCAGTGCTGGCGCGCCATCGGCCGCCTGCAGCGGGCGCTCGACGGCGTTCGCCGCGGCGGACGGCTGCCGCGCTGGGACGCGCTCGGCCAGCGCGATCGCGAGCGGATCTCCGGCCTGACCGCGGCGGCGGCCGAGGCGCTGGCGTTCGTCCCCGAGCTGGTCGACCCGCGCCCGCCGCGCCCGCTCAAGCGCTCGATCGAGACCGGAGGACCCAGCCGATGAAGCGTCGCCAGTTCCTCGCCGCGGGGGCGCTGCTCGGCGCCGGCGCGGCCGTCGACCGGATCGCCGGCGGCAGCGCCACCGACGCCGCCGCGGCTCCGGCTCCGGCCCCGGACGGCTCGGGGCTGCGGTCGCGGATCCCGTTCGAGGGCACGCACCAGGCCGGGATCCTGACCCCGCGCCCGGCGCACGCGATCTTCGTCGCGCTCGACGCGATCACCGGCTCGCGCGCCGAGCTGGCCGACGGCCTGCGCGCGCTCTCGGAGCGCGCGCGGCTGCTGACGGCCAGCCACCATGCGCTGCTCGGGTCGCCGGGGGAGGGGCCCACGCCGGAGACCGGGATCCTCGGGCCGCTGGTGCCGCCCGACGCGCTGACGGTCACCGTCGGCTTCGGCGCATCGCTCTTCGACGGGCGCTTCGGGCTCGGCGACCGGCGGCCGACGGGGCTGACGGCGATGCCGGCCTTCCCCGACGACGACCTCGACCCGGCGGCCTGCCACGGCGACGTGCTGGTGCAGCTGTGCGCCAACAGCAGCGAGACCCTGCTCAACGCGCTCCGCGACCTGCTGCGCGCGACGCGGCCGGTGCTGGCGCCGCGCTGGAAGATCGAGGGCTTCCTGCCCGATCCGGCCCGCGAGTCGGGCGCCGGCCGCAACCTGCTGGGCTTCAAGGACGGGACCGCCAACCCCGACGTCGGCGACCGCGCCGAGATGGACCGCGTCGTCTGGACCGGTCGCGGCGACGGGCCCGCGTGGACGGTCGGCGGCACCTTCGCCGTGGTGCGCGTGATCCGCAACCGAGTCGAGTTCTGGGATCGCGTCTCGCGCGACGAGCAGGAGCTGATGATCGGCCGCGACAAGGCCCATGGCGCGCCGTTGGGGCGCCGCGGCGAGCAGGACGACCCCGACTACGGCAGCGACCCGAAGGGCAGGCGGATCCCGCTGGACGCCCACATCCGTCTGGCCCGCCCGCGGACGCCGGCGACCGAGCACCAGCGGATCCTCCGCCGTGGCTACAACTACTCGCGGGGGATCGACGCCGCGGGACAGCTCGACATGGGCCTGATCTTCGCGTCCTTCCAGCGCGACGTCGATCGCCAGTTCGCCGCGATCCAGCGCCGCCTGGCCGGCGAGCCGCTGATCGACTACGTCCGCCCGACCGGCGGCGGCTACTTCTTCCTGCCGCCCGGCGCCACCGACCCGCAGGACTGGGTCGGGTCGGGGCTGTTCGTCTAGGGAGGCTCCCGGCGCGAGGCCCGATAACGGGATCGTCACAGGCCGCTCACATCGCGGCCACAGGGGCGCGAGGGCGCCGAACTAGCGTGGACGTGCCAGGCGGGCGTCGCGGCGCCATCGGCCGTCGCGAGCCCGCCTCGTCGCCCTCCCTCAGCCCTCAGGAGCCGCCGTGCCCACGTCGTCGCCCTCATCGGACGCCCCGCGTCCGGAGTCCCTCGTCCCGGTCGACCCCGCGACCGGTCAGCACCCGCAGGCCGGCCGCACGCGCCGCTCGTTCATCCGCGGCGTCGCCGCCGCCGGCGCCAGCACCGCCGCCGCGGTCGCGCTCGACGGCGCCGGGATCACCGACCTGCTCGGCGACAGCGCCGTCGCGGCCGGCCCGCCGACCCCGTTCTCGGACTTCAAGGCCCTCGCGGCGTCGAGCGCCGACCAGGTCGAGGTCCCCGAGGGCTTCCGCGCCGACGTCCTGATCCAGTGGGGCGACGAGTTCCTCAACAGCGACGGCACGAAGCTGCGCTACGGCTTCAACAACGACTTCCTCGCCTTCCTGAAGCTCGACGGCAAGCCGGACGAGGGCCTGCTGTTCGTCAACCACGAGTACCCGGCGCCGTTCTTCCAGCACGGCAACAAGGGTCCGGGCGGCAAGACGGCCGAGCAGGTCGAGCTCGAGAAGGACTCGGTCGGCAACTCGATCGTCCACATCAAGCGAGTCGACGGGCTCTGGCAGGTCGTCTCGCCGTCGCCGTACAACCGCCGGATCACCGGCGGGGCGCCGGACTGCGCGTTCACCGGTCCGCTGCGCGGCACGATCCAGCAGAACGCCGACGGCACCCCGATCGAGATCGAGGCGACGGCGGCGGGCTCGCTGGCGAACTGCTCCGGCGGCATCACGCCGTGGGGCACGACCCTCTCCTGCGAGGAGAACTACGACGGCTACTGGAGCACGACGTCGTCGTTCGGCTACGGCTGGGCCAACGTGCCCGGCAACGACAAGTACAACGAGAAGACCTACGCCCACTACGGGTGGGTCGTCGAGCACGATCCCTACGACCCCTCGTCGACGCCCCGCAAGCACACCGCGCTCGGGCGCTTCCGGCACGAGAACACGGCGTTCCGCCACGTCGCCGGCAAGAAGTTCGTGCTCTACATGGGCGACGACAAGGCCGGCGAGGGCGTCTACAAGTTCGTCAGCGACCGCGAGTTCCTGCCCGGCCGCCGCAGCCACAACCTGCAGATCCTGGAGCAGGGCACGCTCTACATCGCGAAGTGGGCGCCCGAGGGGCGGCGGCGCTTCGCCACGGCCGCCGCGGGAGAGGCCGGCGGCAGCCCGGTGACGCCCGAGTCCGGCAGCGGCGAGTGGGTGAAGGTCGAGCAGAACGAGCTGGTCGACACCGCGGCGCTGCTGCGCAAGCGGATCGGCACGGCCGAGTACGACCTGCACTTCTCGACCAACCGGCCCGAGGACGTCGAGGTCGATGCCGACGGCACCGTCTACGTCTCGTTCACCAACAACTCGGGCAGCGGCGTCTGGGACTTCCACGGCTCGGTCCGCAAGCTGATCGAGGCCGGCAACGACCCGACCGCGCTGACGTTCACCTGGCAGGACTATGCCGAGGGCGGCCCGACCGGGCGCGCGGGCACCGGAGAGGGCGGGTTCTCCAGCTGCGACAACCTGGTCTTCGACTCGGCGAACAACCTGTGGGTCGTGACCGACATCTCGTCGTCGTCGCTGAAGGGCTCGATCAGCGAGAAGAAGTACTACACCTACCACGGCAACAACGCGGTCTTCATGATCCCGCGCTCCGGCCCCAACGCCGGCGTCGCGTTCCGGTTCGCGAACATGCCGATCGACGCCGAGGGCACCGGTCCGTACTTCGACGCCGACGAGTCGACGCTGTTCGTCAACGTCCAGCATCCGGGCGAGGTCACGCCGGACAAGCCGACCGCGGTCTACGGCGACGCCAGCACCTACACCAGCTGGTGGCCGGCGGGCAACAAGACGGCGGGGCTGAACCCCTCGCTGCCGCGCCCGGCGACGGTCGCGATCACGCGCGTCAAGCCGGGCACCGGCCCGGGCGACACGACGATCCCGCCGAGCCCGAAGCCCGAGGGACCGACCGGCAAGACCACGGTCGACGTGCCGGAGACGGTGACCCTGGCGACGCTGCTGTCGAAGGGCGTGAAGGCCAAGTACCGCGTCCGCGAGGCCGCCCGGATCGAGCTGATCCTGTACGTCCGGCTGCCGAAGGTCGGCCGCCTGAAGTCCCGGCTGCTGACGGTGGCGCGCGTGCGCAAGACGGTCAAGGCCGGTGCCGGCAGCGCGACCCTGCGCCCCGGAACGGTCGCCCGCGCCGCGCTCCGGACCCGCCGCGGACGGATCCTGCGCGCCCAGGTGCGGCTGATCGTGAAGCCGAGCGACGGAACCCCCCAGGTCGTGCGCCGCTCGGACGCGTTCAAGGTCCGCTGACCCGGACGCCGGCGCCGGATCGCGTGGCGGATCGGCCTCACCCTCGAGGCCGACCCGCCGCGCGCCGGCGGCCCTCACCCCGCCAGCGCCCGCGCGGTCTCGACCAGCAGCCGCACGCCCCAGCCGCTGGGGCCCTTGCGCAGGTAGGTTCGCGGCAGGTCGGCGGACATCGCGGCCATGTCGACGTGGGCCCAGGGGACGCCGCCGGCGAAGCGCTCGAGGAAGGCGGCGCCCTGGCTGGCGTGGGCCGGCCGGCCGCCGCTGTTGGTCAGGTCGGCGGCGGTGCTCTTCAGCAGGTCGCGGTGCTCGTCCTCGAGCGGCAGCGGCCAGACGCGCTCGCCGGTCCGCTCGCCCGCCCCGCGGACGGTGTCGAGCCAGTCCTCGTCGTGGCCCAGCAGCCCGGCGTGGGAGTTGCCCAGGGCGACCGTCACGCCGCCGGTCAGGGTCGCGACGTCGACCAGCCGCTCGGCGCCGAGCGCGAGCGCGTGGGTGATCGCGTCGGCCAGCACCAGCCGGCCCTCGGCGTCGGTGTTGACGACCTCGACCGACGTCCCGTTGGCGGCCACGAAGACGTCGCCCGGCTTCATCGCGGCGCCGCCGACCAGGTTCTCGGTCGCCCCGATCACCGCCACCACGCGGACCGGCAGCCGCAGCCGGGCGATCGCGGCGATCGCCTGCAGGACCGCCGCCCCGCCCGACATGTCGAGCTTCATCTTCGTCATGCCCGCCGGCGTCTTCAGCGAGTAGCCGCCGGTGTCGTAGGTGACGGCCTTGCCGACCAGGCCCAGCAGCGGGCCGTTGGCGGTCGCCGGCTCGTAGCGGGCGACGATCAGGGCCGGCGGCTCGACGCTGCCCAGCCCGACGGCGGCGAACAGGCCCATCCCTCGCGCGCGCAGCGCCGCCTCGCCGACCTCGACCCGCACCGTCAGGCCCTCGACGTCCTCGGCCAGCGCCAGCGCCTCGGTCGCCAGCGCGCGCGGGGTCAGCAGGTTCGCCGGCAGCTGCTGCAGCCGCCGCGCGGCGTTCTGCGCCCGGGCGACGACGACCGCCGCGTCGATCTCGCCCGCGGTCGCCTCGGTCGGGACCGCCCCCTCCGGCCCGCTGATCCGCACCGTCTCGGCGACCGCCTCGGCCGCCGGCTCGTCGTCGCGCTCGACCGCCGGCGACGGCCGGACGGCGCGGGCCCGCTCCGGCAGC
>NZ_AGUD01000062.1 GCF_000240225.1 Patulibacter medicamentivorans | reverse complement strand
GGCCGCGCCGGCGCCGGCCAGCCGCCGGAGCCACCCCAGCCGCCGGAGCCGCCGCCGCGGCGGGCGCCGTGGTCGCGGCGCGCCGGATCGCCAGCTCGAGCTCGTCGAGGATCGGCAGCTCCGGGTCCAGCGGCGGCAGGCGGTCGCGCATCATCGGTCGCGCTCCCACGCGTCGCGGTCGTCGCGCAGCAGGCGCCCGAGGATCCGGAGCCCGCGAGAGACCCGGGCCCGAGCCGCGTCCGGCCGCAGTCCGAGCCGCTGGGCGACCTCGGCGTACGGCCGCTCCTCGACGACGTGCAGGAGCACCGCCTCGCGGGTCTCGGCGGGCAGCTCGGCCAGGTGACGGGAGACGGCCGCCCGCAGATCGCGCATCCCGGCCAGGTCGTCGATCCGCTCGATCTCGCGGTCGCTGAGGGCGCGCCGCTCGACGGCGATCGCCGACCGGCCTCGCCGCTCCTGGTCGATCCGGTGCTCGGCCGCGCCGAGCTCGGACTGGGCGATCCGCCACAGCCACCCCGAGAGCTCGGCCTCGGTCGACCCGCGGAACTGCTCACGGCGCTCGACCACCCGGGCGAAGGTGTCGGCGAGCAGGTCGACCGCCCCTTCGGGATCGTCGACGCGACGTTGGAAGAACACGAGCAGGGAGCGGGCGTGGCGACGGTAGAGCCGGGTGATGCCGTCGGGGTCGAGGAGGGGGTGCGGGCTCATGCCGGACCCCCTCGGTGCCTGACGCTCATCGGCCCGCTCAGTGTAAACGGTCGCGGGGATGTCAACGCGCTGACCGGGCGCGTACACGGATCAGATCACGGACGAGTGTTGACGCGCGGGCCCGCTCGGCGGCCAGGAACCGGCGCGTGGCGGCGGGACCGGCCGTCACCGGCCGCAGCCCGTGGCGGCGCAGCGCGCGGCGCCAGGCCGGCCGCTGGGCCACCGCGGCCAGCCGATCGGCCGCCGGGCCGTTCGCCGCGACCGGCGCGACCAGCGCCACCCACTGCAGCGGCCGCGGCCCCGCCGGCCAGTCTCCGTGCAGGATCCGCACGGTCCCCGGCCGCCGCGTCAACGCGCTGCGCGGTCCGAGCACGACCCGGGCGTCGTGGCTGCTCGTCGCCGCGGCCGCCTCGCTCGAGCCCGAGAAGGCCCGGTAGGGCACCCGCCCGTCGACGCCGGAGCCGGCCACGAGGCTCGCCAGCAGCGCCCGCGACCACAGGTCCTGGCCGACGCCGACCACGAGCTTGCCGCCCCGCAGCTCGCTGCCGAGGTCGGCGAACGAGCGCAGCGGCGAGCGACCGGCGACCGCGACCGCGGCCGGGTCGACGGCCAGCAGCGCCAGCGGGCGGGCCGCCGCGAGCCGTCGCCAGGCGCGCTCGGCCCGCTCCGCGACGCCGGGGATCAGCGTCTCGCGGCGGTCCTGCCCGAGCTGGACCAGGGTCTCGGCGGAGACGGCCAGCAGCCGCTGGCGGGCGCCGGGCCCGACCCCGATCACCGACTCGACGGCGGCCGTGGCGCCGCCGCGCTGGCGAGCGGCGTCGATCTGCAGCCCCTCCCGCCGGGCTGCGGCCACCAGCAGCCGCACGACCGAGCTCGACGGACCGCCGAGCTCGCTGCCGGGGATCACGATCGCCAGCCGTGAACGGCGCTCGGCGGCGTTGCCGGCCTGGGTGCTGCCGCGGAACGGATGCTGGACGAAGTCGATCGCGACGAACAGCGAGACGGCCGCCAGCGCCACCGGCCAGACGAGGCCTCGCCGGAGCGACAGGGCCGCCATGGCCGCCAGTATAGGTCGGCGCAGCCGGCCACCCGCTCGCCCTGGCCGCTCGTGCTACCGCTGGTCGCGGCTCGGACGCGGGTCCTGGTCCGGGTCGCGGCTGGGGAGCGCGATCTCGTCGAGCGGCATCGGCGAGACGCCGGCGAGCATCGCGTCGAGCGCCACCCCCGAGAGCGTCTCGAGCTCGAGCAGCGAGCGGGCGGTCTCGCGCACGTGGTCCCAGTTCGACCGCAGCACGATCGTCGCCCGGGCCTCGGCGTCGCCGACCAGCCGCTCGACCTCGCGATCGATCAGGTTCAGCGTCTCGGGGCCGGTCGAGCCGAGGTCCTGGAGCGCGTTGCCGAGGAAGACCTCGCCGCCGGGCTCGCCGATCGTGACGTGCCCGAGCCCGCGCGACATCCCGAACGAGGTCACCATCGAGCGGGCCAGCTTGGTCGCCGCGTGGAGGTCGTCGCTGACGCCGGTCGACTCCTCGCCGAACTCGATGATCTCGCCCGCGGTCCCGGCCATGATCGCGGCCAGCTGGCGCTCGAGGTCCGAGCGCCCGTGCATCACCGCGTCGCGGTCGGTCAGCATGTGGGCGGCGGTGCCGAGCTGGCGGCCGCGGGCGACGATCGAGAGCTTCTGGGCGCTGATCGTCTGCCCGGTGGCGCGGGTGACGATCGCGTGGCTGGCCTCGTGGACCGCGATCGTCCAGCGCTCGTCCTCGCTCAGCACGTGCTTCTTGGCGGGGCCGGCGACGACCCGGTCGATCGCCTCCTCGAGCGTCGCCTGGTCGATCTCGCCGCGTCCGTCGCGGACCGTCAGCAGCGCGGCCTCGTTGACCAGGTTGGCCAGCTCGGCGCCGGAGAACCCGGGGCAGAGCTTGGCGATCTCGTGCAGGTCGACGTCGGGGCTGAAGGCCCGGCCGCGGGCGTGCAGCGACAGGATCTCCAGCCGGCCGTGGACGTCGGGGACGTCGACGACGACCTGGCGGTCGAAGCGGCCCGGGCGCAGCAGCGCCGGGTCGAGGATGTCGGGCCGGTTGGTCGCGCCCATCACGACCACGCCGGCGTCGCCGCCGAAGCCGTCCATCTCGACCAGCAGCTGGTTCAGGGTCTGCTCGCGCTCGTCGTTGCCCTGGCCGACGCCGGCGCCGCGCTTGCGGCCGGCGGCGTCCAGCTCGTCGATGAAGATGATCGCCGGGGCGGCCTTGCGGGCCTTGGCGAAGAGGTCGCGGATCCGGGCCGCGCCGACGCCGACCAGCGACTCGACGAACTCGGCGCCGGAGGCGGAGAAGAACGACGCCTCGGCCTCGCCGGCGGTGGCGCGGGCGAGCAGCGTCTTGCCGGTCCCGGGCGGGCCGACCAGCAGGACGCCCTTGGGCGCCGCGGCCCCGGCCGTCAGGTACTTGCTCGGGTCGTCGAGGAAGTCCTTGATCTCCCGCAGCTCGACGAGCGCCTCGGGGGCGCCGGCGACCGAGTCGAAGGTGATCGGCGCCTTGCCCTTGCCCTTCTTCTTGCCGCGGCCGCGGAACGACGAGAACGACGCGATCCCGCCGCTGCCGTCCCCGGTCTGGCGGGTGAAGAACGCGAACAGCGTCACCAGCAGCAGGATCGGCAGCAGGAACTGGACGACGATCGTGCGCGCCGGCTTGCCCGACTGGGGGTCGACGCTGACCTGGGCGCCGGCGCGGTGCAGCCGCAGCAGCAGGTCCTGGGTGGCGGTGTCGGAGCTCGGGTAGTCGGCGTAGACCCGCTGGCCGGTGTCGGTGGTGACGACGACCTGGTGGTCGCGGTCGAGCAGCTGCGCGGAGCGGGCCCGATCGGCCCGGGCGAGCGAGATCACGTTGCTGAGCGACACCTGCTGGCCCTCGGCCTGCGGGGACAGCGACCCCAGCAGCGAGAAGAACGTGATCGTCAACGCGATCGCCGCGGCGAGCAGGAAGGTCGCCAGCAGGTCGCGTCGCAGCAGCCGGCCGATCGTTCGCAGGACCTCGACCACGGTCGTGGCGGCCCGCTGGGTCGGCGTCGGCTTGCGGTGGGAGGCGGTCAGCCGTGGGTTGCTCACGTGAGCTCGCTCGCGATCGGGTCGGGGACGGGACGCGGAGTGGGAAGGGGTGGGCCCGCTCCGACGTCAGGGTCAGGGCGCCGAGGCGGGCCTGGCGCCTCTGCGCGGGGGTCGGCCGCAGCGCCTGGCGGAGGACCCTAACGCGTCCGTCATCACGCGTCATCAGCGCGACGTGAAGTTCACCGATCGGTCACAGAATCGTTTACGGACGGCCGCGCGGCGCCCGCACCGTCATCCGGACCGTCGCGGCGTTGCCGGCGCGATCGCGGGCGACGACGGTGATCCGGTAGCGGCCGGCGCGCCGGTAGCCGTGGCTGCGCCGCGCGCCGACCCCCGCGCTGCGGCTGCCGTCGCCCCAGCTGATCGTGCTCGAGGCCGGAGCGGGACCGGATCCGCCGCGGCCGTCGCCGATCCGGACCCGGATCGCACGTCCGCTGCGGACCGCCGAGGCGGTCGGGGGCCGGCGGTCGGTGCGCAGCCGCCCGACGCCGGTCGCGGTCGTCTCGCCCGAGCGGTCGGTGGCCACGACCCGGACGCGGTGGACGCCGTCGCGGACGGCCCCCTCGCGCAGCCGGACCTGGTTGCCGCGGACCCGGGCCGCCCGCCTGCCGTCGATCTCGACGGTGTAGTGCAGCGGCTGGAACCCCGCCGGCGGCGGCTCCCAGGCGATCAGCGGCCGGCGGGTGCGGGTCCAGGCGTCGGGCAGCTCGAGCAGGAACGGCACCGGCGGCGACGTCACCCGCGCGACCGCGATCTGGCCCTCGTCCGGCTCGCCCTCGTGGAGGGCGACCAGCGCGTCGCCGGTCCCCGAGCCGGCGATCCGGAGGCCGTGGACCGGGCCGCCCTGGGTCGCCGTGACGGCCTGGGTCGCGATCGTCCGCTGCCCCGCGAGCTGCTGGATCACGACCCGCCCGCCGCCGTCGGCGCTGGCGGTGGCGAGCGTCCCGCGGTCGTCGAGCCCCGCGTCGAGGACCGCCGCCGGGTCGGAGAGCGCGGGGCCGGTCGGGCGGAAGGCGGTCGCGGTGGCGCCCGCCCCCAGGCCGATCGTCGCGGTCCCGTCGCGGCCGAAGCCGACGCGCAGGCCGTTGCGGCCGCCGAGCGCCACCTGCGGCGGACCGGGCTCGCCGCCGGCGCCGCCGTCGCCGGGGGCGACGGAGGAGAACGTGCCCGCGCCGTCGTCGGTGATCTCGTCGAGCGCGCTGAGCCAGATCCGCGGCGGCGTCCCGCGGTCGCGGGGGTCGGGCTGCTGGCGGACCGCGACGATCGCGCGGCCGAACGCGGTCATCGCCAGGTCGAGGCCGTCGACGGCGCCGCGCTCGGGGCGCTCGGCCGTGCCGGTCCGGTAGGCGGCGAGCGGGGCCCCGACCCGGCTGGCGAAGACGCGCCGGGTCCAGACGCGGTCGATCAGCGACTCGTCGGGCTCCTGCCAGGCGACCACGCCGGTGCCGTCGGGGGCGATCGCGATCCGCGGCGCGACGGCCGCGGTCGGGATCCGGATCGGCACGCTGCGGTTGCGGTTGAGCACGCTGCCCTGGCGCTTCCAGCGGCTGCCGTCGAAGCGGGCGAGCCGCAGGTCGCTGCGGACGTAGCCGACCAGTCCGGCCTGGGTGCTGCGGACGGCGTGGTAGGCCAGCAGCGCGTCGCCGCCGGGCGCCATCGCCAGCGACGGGTAGGTCATCGTCCCCTCGCCGACGGTGTAGTCGACCAGCGTCGGCGGCAGGAACCGGCGGCCACCGCGGGGGAGCACCGCCGAGTACAGCGAGTCCTGGTCGGGCGGGCCGTCCTGGACCCAGGTGACGACCAGCCGGCCGCCGGTTGCGGCGCCGATCCGCGGCCACGACGAGTCGAAGCGCTGGCCGACGTCGACCCGCTGCGGCGGATCCCAGCGCTGGCCGTCGTAGCGGGCGGCGAAGACGTGCGGCCGTCCGTCCTCGGTCCGGCGGTAGACGACGCCGCCGGTGCCGTCGTCGGCCATCGCGACCCCGCCCAGCTCGACGATCGCGGGATCGGGCCCGGCAACCGTGGTCGCGGCCTCGATCCTGGCCGCGGCGGGCGACGCGAGGACCCCGGCGAGCAGGAGGCCGACGAGGCCCGGGACGAGGGGACGGGGGAGGACGGGACGCATGATGCGTGAACACCCTAGGCGTCTCGGGCACGCCGACCGAGCGGTGGTAACGGAATCGCTACAAGCTGGCGCGGGCGAGAACGCGCTGCGAGCGGGGCCGCCGGAGGGTAGGCCAGTCACGCAGACGGCGCTCGGCCACAGATTGTTGACGTAAACAGCTGCGGAGCCGCCTAGGGTCGTGTCGCCGGCCGGGGGGCCGGTGGAACCCACACGAGAAGGAGCTTCTGATGAAGCGGATCATTGGTATCGGTGCCGCGACCGCGATCCTCGCGCTGGCGGCCTCACCGGCCGCGATGGCGGATGCGGAGCCGACGGTGTGCGATGGCGTGATCGCCAACGCCAGCGTCGGCGACCTGCTGGTGCCCTACGGGGCTTCGTGCACGGTCGACGGCAGCTACGTCTCGGGCTCGATCACGACCGAGACCGACGCCGGCAGCCTGACGATCAGGAAGTCGCTCGTCGACGGCGACGTGCAGGTCGACTCGAGCCACGGCCTGCGGGTCGATCGCGCGGTCGTCACGGGCGAGCTGCGGGTGGTCGAGCCGACCGCGGCGGTCGAGTTGACGACCTCGGCGTTCAACGGCGCGGCGTCGATCCAGGCGCCGCTGGCGACGCTGGCCGTGGGCGGCGGCGAGGTCGGCCGCGGCAACGTCTTCGGGGCCGGGCTGCGCGTGCGGGCGGCCTTCGGGGCGACCGCGATCGAGCGCAACGTCGTGCGCGGCGACCTGGCGGTCGACGGCGGGCGGGCGGCGACGCGGATCAGCCGCAACCTCGTCTCCGGCGCGCTGGGCTGCGCCGGCAACGACCCGGCGCCGACCGGTGGCGGCAACCTGGCCGGCTCGTCGACCGGGCAGTGCTCGGCGCTGTAGCGACGGCGTCCCAGCCGCCGCTCGCGCGGCGGCGTCATCGGGTGCGGGCCCCGCGATCTGGCGGGGCTCGTGGCCGTTCCCGAGCGCGGATCGAGCGGACCGGCTGCCGCTGACATGACGTCAACGAATTTACGCTGCACGGTTACGAAACGTTGACGATTGTGGAGTCGGATCCCGCTGGACTGCACGGCGCGGGCAACGAGTCCGCGACCACGATCTCCCAGGGAGGGCGAAAGCTCATGAAGGGCAAGACGACGATGCGGGCATCGCTGGCGGCGGTGGGCGCCGTGACAGTGCTCGCGATGGTTCCGGGCGGGGCGCAGGCCGCGTTCGACACCGGCCACGACACGCAGTGCGAGAACGCGGCGAGCATCCAGGGGCGCGGTGCGTCGTTCCAGCGCTCGGCGCAGCTCGGCTGGGGCGCCGAGATCCTGGCGCCGAACGCGGGCGGCCCGAACGCGGTCGGCTTCGGCTACGCGACGACCGGCAACGGTGGCTGCGCGCAGTTCAAGCTGGCGGCCGACGGCGGCACCCAGAAGGTCACGTACGCCCCGACCGGCTCCGGCTCCGGCCGCCTGGCCTTCGGCGCCACGGGCACCG
The DNA here is from genome assembly GCF_000240225.1 of Patulibacter medicamentivorans. Lineage (GTDB taxonomy): Bacteria > Actinomycetota > Thermoleophilia > Solirubrobacterales > Solirubrobacteraceae > Patulibacter > Patulibacter medicamentivorans. The sequence continues at coordinate 6,636 of NZ_AGUD01000062.1, read as the reverse complement.
CGAACCAGCGCGACGTGAACGGGACGAGCGGCCCGTACGGCTTCGGCGGCGCCGACGAGGCACCGTCGGACGCCGGCTCGAGCAACGGGGGCGTGCAGCAGATCGAGAACGCCAACGCCGGCGACACCTCGACGGCGACGGACAACGCGATCCTGCACACGATCCCGGTCGCGCAGTCGTCGGTCGCGGTCGACGCGCGGATCCCGGACGGCTGCCAGGTCGCGGCCGGCTCGACGACCCGCCGGATCTCGGCGACGAAGCTCGAGCGGGCGTTCGCCGCCGACAGCTCGGCCGACACCTGGGGCGAGATCGTCCCGGCGATCGTCGGCTCGTCCGGTGGCCTGACCACCGCGCAGTGCCAGGCCAAGCCGGTCGTGCGCGTGGTGCGCTTCGACAGCTCGGGCACCACGTTCGCGTTCAAGCGGCTGCTGCAGAAGATCGCCACGCGCGACAGCTCCGGCACCACCTGGAGCGAGCCGACGCTGGGCAACACCGCCTGGCCGAACGACACCGCGGCGAACCTGAAGAAGCCGGCCAGCAACGGCGCCGGCGCGCAGCTGGACCTGCTGGCCACGCAGACCGACGGCGGCATCGCCTACGCCGACCTGGCGACCTCGCGCAGCAAGCAGTTCGGCTGGGACGGCACCGTCGCGACCGATCGCAGCGTGTGGCTCTACGTCGAGCAGCCCGGCGCCACCGGTCAGTACCGCAGCCCGGCGACCGACAACAACCAGACGGGCACCAAGGGCTCGAACTGCGGCGCCGTCGAGTACACCGACAAGGGCGCGACCCCGGTCGCGCTGCCGACCGACACCACGAAGTCGTGGTACGACGTCGACGCCGCGTCGACGACGGTCCAGTACCCGGGGTGCGCGCTGACGTTCGCGCTGGCGTGGCAGACGCCGCAGCCGGTCAACGTCGGCATCACGGACCCGGCCAAGCGGTTCACGCAGGACCAGGCGCGCGGCGTCAAGGACTACCTGAGCTACGCGCTCAACGGCGGTCAGGGCGAGCTGGCGGCCAACGACTACCAGGCGCTCCCGACCAACGTGCTGACGGCGGCCCAGGCCGGCGCCAACACGCTCGGCTGGTAGCACTCGGCTGGCAGCACCATCACGGCGTGCGTCGCGGGCCCCGGTCCTGGCGCACGACGTGAAGCGGCACTTCGACGGCCGCCCTCCCCGGAGGGCGGCCGTCCTGCGTCCCGGGCGGCCTCCGGCGCGCGCGGCGCTTCGCACGATGTTCACGTTCGATGTGTGCGGCGTCCGTATCGTCGGCCGTCGTGTTGGCGTGAACGTTGACGTTCCGCCATCAATCGCCGCCACGACGAGGAACGACGGAACGATGCGAGCAACGGTCAAGCCGAGTCACGATCGACCCGGGCTACGGCGCGGACGAGCGGTGCTCGCCGCCGCCGCGATCGCGGCCGGGGCGCTGGTGGCCGCGCCGGTCGCCGGCGCCGCGGTCAACGACGTGCCGCTCCCCGGGTCGCGCCTGACCGCGATCGGCGGAACGGCCGACGTCAGCGCGACGGCGACCCGCGGGAGCACGCTCTACCTGGGCGGCGTCTTCCACGGCATCGGCCGCCGCTCACCGGGACTGGCGGTCGTCGACGGGGGCAGCGGCCGGCTGGACGAGACGGTCGACGAGCTCGTCGCCGTGAGCGGGCGGCAGGCCGGGGTCACCGCCGACGCGGCGGACGGCAGCGGCGGCGCGTGGATCAAGACCACCAACGTCCCGGGCTCCGGCCCCGGCGGGCTGGTGCACGTCTCCACCGGCGGTCGCCTGCAGCCCGGCACGGTGGCGTTCCGCAACGGCGCGGCATCCGTCGCACCGACCGCGCTGGCCCGCGTCGGCGACCGGGTCTTCGCGGTCGGCGGCTTCGACAGCGCCGACGGGCAGCCGCGCTCGGGGCTGGCGGCGTTCGACGCCGGGTCGGGGGCGCTCGACGCCTGGCGGCCGCCCGCCATCAGCGGCGGGCAGGTCTCCGGCGTGGTCGCCGCAGGGGCCGACGCGCTGCTCGTGACCGGCACCTTCACGACCGTCGACGGCCAGCCGCGCGCCGGCCTGGCGCTGCTCGATCGGACGAGCGGCGCCCTCCGCGACTGGCAGCCGGCCGGGGCGCCGCGGCCGACCACGGGCATCGCGCCGGCGGTCGACGGCGACACGGCCTACGTCGTGGCCGCCGGCGGCGACGGCAATCCGAGCGTCTGGGCGCTCGGCCTGGCCGATCGCAGCGCGCGCGACCTGCGTCTCGGCGCCGACGGCGCGATCGCCGCGATCGCCGTCGCCGACGGCAAGCTGCTGGTCGCCGGCGGCTTCGCGAAGATCGGCGCGCAGGCCACGCAGCCGGCGCGCGCCGGCCTGGCCGAGGTCGATCCGGCCGACGGCCAGGCGACCGCCTGGGACGCGCACCTGGCGCGCTCCTCGGGCGGTCGGGTGAGCGTCCGCAGCCTGCTGGTCGACGGCACGGCCGTCCGCTTCTCCGGGTCCTTCTCGACCGTCGCCGGGCGCACGCGCTGCACGGTCGCCGCGGTCGGACGCGGCGACGCCGTCGCCACCGACTGGGACCCGCGGGTCTCGAGCGAGCCGGCGACCTGCGAGGGCGGCGTCGACCTGCTCGCGAGCGGGGATCGGCTGTGGCTGACCGGCGAGGGGCTGCAGGCGGCGAACGTCGAGCCGCGCCACGGGCTGGCCGCGATCGACGTCGCCGACGACCGCCTGCTCGCGTGGGCGCCGGCGCTCGACATCTGGTTCGGACCGAGCGACGAGCCGCTGCCGACCGCGCTCGCGGTTGCGCCGGACGGATCGTCGGTCTACGTCGGGGCGTTCGGCATCACGGCGGCCAACGGCGTCCCGCGGTCGAACCTGGCGGCGCTGGCGTCGGCCGACGGCGGGACCGCCGCCGACCAGCCGACCGACGTCCGCGACTGGGATCCGGCGCCCGACGGCGCCGTCAACGCGATCGAGCTGTCGGCCGACGGCGGTATCGCGATCCTCGGCGGGGAGTTCCAGACCGTCGGCGGCCAGGCGCGGGCCGGCCTCGCGTCGCTGACGACGGCGAGCGCGGCCACCGTCGACCCGTGGGCGCCGAACCCGGACGGCCCGGTCACCCAGCTGGCGCGCGGCGGCGACGGCACCCTCTACGTCGCCGGCGGGTTCGCGAACCTGGGCGGTCAGGCCCGCAACGGGCTCGCGGCCTTCGCCGGCGCGACCGGCGCGCCGACCGCGTTCGATCCCCACGGCCCGGCGGGCGCCAGCTACAACGACATCGCCGTCGGGCCGGCCCCGGCGGGCGGCGACGCGGTCTACGTCGCGTTCGGCAGCACGGAGCAGCGCCAGATCGGCGGCCAGGCCCGGCGCGCCGTCGCGGCGCTCCGCGGCGACAGCGGTGACGCGACGACCTGGGCGCCCACGATCGAGAGCGGCCGCACCGTCGACCAGGTCTCGGTCGTCGGCGGCAGCGCCTACCTGCTCGGCTCGTTCCGGACGATCGCGGGGACCGGCCAGGGCCAGCAGGAGCCGCGATCGCAGATCGCCGCCGTCGACGCCGACGGCAAGCTGCTGCCCTGGGCGCCGCAGCTCACCGGGACCCCGGCCGGCTGGACGCGGCCGCGCGTGCTCGCCGTGGCCGGCCGCCTGGTCGTGCCGACCGCCGGCATCCAGGGCGTCGGCGGCGTCGGCCAGAACGGCTTCGCCGTCTTCGGTGACGCCGTCGCCCCGGTCCTGAGCGCCGCCCCGACGGTCGGCGGCGTGCCGCGTCTCGACGCCACCGTCAGCTGCCAGCCAGCGACCTACTCGGCCGGCGAGCCCCTGCGCCGCAGCTACCGCTGGCTGCGCGACGGCCAGCCGATCGGCGGTGCGACGGGGACGACCTACAGCGTCTCCGCCGACGACGTCGGGACGATGCTCTCCTGCGAGGAGACCGGGGCGAACCCCGCGGGCAGCGTGGCCACGCCGTCGGAGCCGGTGCGCGCCATCAGCGGCCCGCCGGCCAACGAGGAGCCGCCGCAGGTCGTCGGGACGGTCCAGGTCGGCCTGGCCGCGACCTGCACCACCGGCCGCTGGACGAACGCCGACGGCTTCGACTACCGGTGGCTGATCGACGGCGCCGCGATCGCCGGCGCGACGACGCGGAGCTACGTGCCGGCCGACGGGCAGCAGGGGCGCCAGCTGGGCTGCGAGGTGACCGGTCGCAACGCCGCCGGGCCCGGCGCGCCGGTGCGGAGCGCGGCCCGCGGGATCGAGGCTCGCCCGGCAACGACCACGACCACCACCCCGACCACGACGACCACCGTCCCGACGACGACCAGCGTCCCGACGACGACGGTGCCGACGACCACGACGCCCGACGGGCGGCCCGTGAAGGTCACGCTCGGCAAGCTCGCCGCGACGCGCAAGCGCCTGACCGTCGCCGTTCGCGCCGGCGGCGCCGGGCGGCTGACGCTGCGGCTGACGACCAAGGTCGGCAAGCGGACCGTGACGCTGGGCAGCGGCTACGTGACGGTCAAGCGATCCGGCGCCCTGAGCGTGCGGCTGAAGCCGAGCGGCAAGGGCCGGAGCGCCCTGCGCAAGGGGCGCCGGCTGACGGTCGCGGTGACGGCCTCGTTGACGCCGCCCGCCGGCGGTCCGGCGACCACCGGCACGGCGAAGGCGACCCGCAAGGTCCGGGTCGGCTGACGCGGCACCGTCCTGGTGGACCGTGCTCGCGGTCCCGTCCGCCCCGCGCGCCGGCGCGCGCCGGGCGGACGGGACCGGCGGCCGCTGTTCACGTGGACGACAACGTTTCCTTCTCCTGATGTTCACGTGAGCGCAGCGACTCCCCACCTACAGTGCCTCCTCATGCGCGGCGGCCGACATGCTCTGCGCGGCGCCGCCGCCGGCGTCGCGCTCGTCGCCGCGGGCGTCCCCGCGATCGCGCAGGCGGCCTACGAGCCGGGCGCGGTCCCGGCGTCGGCGACGGCCACCGAGCTGTCGGACCGCGGAGCGGGCGCGCCGCTGGTCTCCGGAGACGGGCGCTACGTCGTCTTCCGGACCGCGTCGCAGGTGCTGCTCGGCCGGCCCGCCGACCCGGGCCGGTACTACGCCGGCGGACTGGTGCGCAAGGACCTGCTGACGGGGGACGTGGAGCTGGTGGCGCCGCCGGTGCGGGCCTCGCGGGCGACCGGCGAGACGATCGGCAGCGGGGTCGACGTCCCCGCGGCCGGGATCAGCCACGACGGGCGCTACGTGCTCTTCGGGACGACGGTCCAGCTGGCCAGCTCGAGCGTCGACCGCAGCACGATCACGCCCGACGTCTACGTCCGCGACATGGCCGCGCCGTCCTCCGACGTCGGGGCCTACGAGCTGGCGTCGGCCCAGGACGGTCGCGAGACCGGCGCCTCGTACGCCGACGCCGCGCTCGGGGCGATGCCCGGAAGCGCCGGCGCCGCGCTCAGCGACGACGGCCGGCGGGCGGTCCTCGTGACGCGGACGGCGACCAACCTGCCGGCCCGCAGCGGCACGACGACGCCGCGCTGGCAGGTGCTCGTCCGCGACCTCGACCGCCGGAGCACGCGGCTGGTGACCCGGCGCACGAGCGACCTCTCCGACGACGGGACCCCGGTCTCCGAGGTCGCCGGGGCGCCGCAGCCGACGGCCGCGATCAGCGGCGACGGCCGGACGGTCGTCTGGACCGGCGGCAGCGTCGTCCAGCAGACGCGGCGACTGGGCGGCGAGCCGGCGCCGCCGTTCGAGCTGCTCTGGCGGGACCTCGACGGCGACCCGGCCGCGCCGGCGGGACGGGTCGCGGGGGTCGCCGATCCCGAGGACCCGGCCTGTCCGGCCGGGGCGGCGTTCGTCGACGATCGGCAGGCCTCGGGGGCGTGCTACGGCCCGTTCGCCGACCCGGAGGCCCTGGATCGCGACGGGGTGCCCGCGAGCCTGCCGTTCTGGGTGTCCGACGACGGTCGCCGCGTGCTCTTCCGCAGCACCGCGCGGGAGCGGCCCTACGACTCGGTCGCCTATCGCGGCAGCAACGTCTACCTGGCGCAGATCCGGACGTCGATGCCCAGGCGGACCGCCGTCCGGCGCGCCTGGTCGACCCCGGACGATCGTCCGGCGGGCCAGCCGCGAGCGCTCGCCGGCGACGGTCGCCACGCGCTGCTCACCTCGGCCGGGATCCGCTTCGACGGCCTGCAGCAGGTCGGGACGGTGCGCAGCACCCCCGGGACCGCCGACGTCTACGTCGCCGACCTCGACGCCGGCACCGCCGAGCGGGTGACGACCGGCTACGACGGCAGCGACTACCGGATCGAGGCGGCCAGCAGCGACTCGACCGTCAGCGCCAGCGACGACGCCGGCGTCGTCGGGTTCACGTCGCCCGACGCCAACCTCTTCCTCGGCGACGCCAACGGCGCCATCGACGTCGTCGTCGCCCGCCGCAAGCCGGATCCGGGGTCGCGCCTCGACGGCCGCGAGCTGCCGGCCCCGCCGGCCGAGCCGCGCCCGGACCTGGCCCCGATCGCCCCGCTGCCGTCCCGGTTCCCGGTCGTCGAGCGGCTGACGGTCTCGCCCCGCACCGGGACCGCGCGCATCACCGTCCGCCTGCCCGCCGCGGGCCGCCTGCGCAGCACCGCGACCGGCCGCGCCCGCCGG
>NZ_AGUD01000063.1 GCF_000240225.1 Patulibacter medicamentivorans | reverse complement strand
GCGCGGTGATCGCGCTGCGGCCCGAGGATCCCGACGCCGCCCGGGCGCTGGTCGACGCCTGGGCCGCGATCGGTTGCGGGGTGCTCGAGCCGCGACCGGCGCCGCGGCTCGGCGGGCCGGCCTGAGCGGTCCGAACGGGGGAGGCCGGCGCCGGGCCGCCCGCCGGCGCCAGGTCAGTCGCGGTGCGCCCGCACCATCGCGACTCCGCGGCGATGGTCGTCGGGCGCGTCGGCGGCGGCCCGGACCCAGGTCATCCGGTCCTGCTGGCGGACGACCGTCAGCTCGTCGACCTGCCAGCCGGCGACCAGCTCGCGGACGCCGTCGAGGTCGTAGACGCGCTGGAAGGCGTCGACCGAGGGCTCCCCGATCGGCACCGTCAGGACCAGCCCGCCCCCGGGCCGCACCAGCTCGCGGACGCGAGCGATCGCCTCGACGTCGGCGCGCGGCACGCCCTGCGGGGTGCCGTAGTGCTCCAGCCCGAAGTGCTCGACGGCGGACAGCACGACCGCCACGTCGAACGGGCCGAGGTCGGCAGGCACCCGCTCCAGCCGCTCGGCGACGACCTCCAGGCCGGGGTGCTCCAGCCGCAGGCCGCGGGGATCGACCAGCGTCACCTCGTGGCCGAGCGACGCCAGCGAGATGCCGACGGTGCTCTCGGCGCCGCCGACGTCCAGCAGCCGCGCCGGTGCGCCGCCGGTGGCGACGGCGACCGCCCCGAAGACCCACGGCTGCTCCGCGATCCGCTCGTTGACGTGCAGCAGGTCGACGCCGCCCTCGCGGTGCTCGACCGGCGCCGGCGGGTTGAACCAGAGGCCCGCCTGGGCCGCGAACCCGTGGGGCCCGTTGGCCCAGTTCAGGAGCGCGGCGGTCGCCGGGGCGAGCCGCTCGAGGCCGACCTCCAGCTCGTTCTCCGGCCCGACCACGTGGCCGACCGCGTGCAGCACCGAGCGCTCCAGCTGCTCGAGCGCGTCGAGCCGCCCCTCGAGCGCGTCGAACCGCTCGTGGACGGTGTCGCGCGTGTCCTGGAGCGAGCCCAGGCGGTCGTCGATCTGGCTGACCGTCCACTCGACGCGCGGGTCGAGCAGCCGCCGTGCGGGCCAGCCGACCGCCCGCTTGATCCGGGCGCCGGCGGGGCCGCGTCGGTCGCTCATCGTCCTGCTCCGTTCACGGCCCTGACGCTACAGGCGACGGCTGGCCGGGGAGCGGAGGGGATCGCGATCCGCTGGTCGGACGGGTAGGGTTCCGCGGCGAACCTCGTCTGAGTGGTTCGTCGTCGCCCGTGTGCCGCCGCGCGCGACGTCTCGCTCAGCGCTCTGCTCCGACCGACCCCGGAGGCCTGCCTGTGCGACGACAGACCGACGCCGTCCCCGCCCGAATCCGCGCCCTGGCCGTCCCGGCCGCCTGCGCGATCGCGCTCCTCGCTCCGGCCGCCGCGCTCGCGGATCCGGTCCCGAGCGACGACGGAACGGCGACGACGTCGCCTCCAGCCGCCAGGAAGAGCCCATCCGACCTGGCGCTCGGCGACTCCGGCAGCAAGGTCCTGGCGCTCCAGAAGACGCTCTGGCAGGTCGGTCTGCCGGTCGCTCGCGACGGCAACTTCGGTCCCGCGACCGAGCTGATGCTGCGCCGCTACGAGCACGAGGAGGGCCTGCCGGTCGACGGCGTCGCCGACAGCGCCCAGCGGATCTCGATGCGCAAGCGCGCCCATCCGCAGCGGGCCGAGAAGCGGTTCGCGTCGCGGACGCTGAAGGTCGGCGCCTCGGGCACCGACGTGCGGGCGATCCAGCGGCTGCTGCTCGACAACGGCATCCGCGTCCCGACCCACGGCAAGTACACGGCCGCGGTCCGCAGCCGCGTCCAGCAGTGGGAGCGCAAGGCGGACATGACGCCCGACGGGGTGCTCTCGCGGCCCGAGGCGCGAACCCTGCGCCAGACCGCGCCGCCCCCGCCGGCCGCCGGCAGCGCGCCCGCGAGCACGCTCGGCGGGTCCGGGGCCAAGGTCGGCGACGACGGCTACGCGTTCCCGATCCAGGGTCGCTGGCACTACGGCGACGCGGGCACCTACTTCGGCGAGCGGGGCGGCGCGCACCAGGGCGTCGACGCGTTCGCCAGCTGCGGCACGCCGCTGGTCGCCGCGTCGTCGGGCAAGGTCGCCCACAACCAGGTCCAGTCCGCGGCCGGCAACTACCTGGTGATCACCGGGACGCCGACCGGCGAGGACCAGGCCTACATGCACATGAAGGCGCGTTCGCCGCTGAAGGAGGGCACGGCCGTCAAGGCCGGCGACCCGATCGGCCTGGTCGGCGACACCGGCAACGCCGACGGCTGCCACCTGCACTTCGAGCTGTGGAGCAAGCCCGGCTGGTACACCGGCGGCAAGCCGCGCGACCCGAAGCCCGACCTCGACCGCTGGTCGAAGGCGGTCGGCAACCCGCCGACCAAGGGCTGAGTCGACCGCCTGTGACGTTCCGGTCGCCCAGCGGCCGGAACGTCAGATCGACGGCAGCGCCTCGCCGGCCGGCGGCTCGGCGACCGGCATCCGGATCCCCTCGGCGGCGAACTCCTGGAGGATCCGCTCGCGGACCAGCCGCGTGACCCGCCACTGCTGCGACGGCGTCGTCTTCAGCACCAGCCGGATCGTCACCCCGTTGGCGTTCAGCGCCTGGACGCCCCAGACCTCGGGCGGCTCGAGCACGTTGGCGTCGTGCTCGCGGATCTGCTCGGCGACGCGGGCGATCGTCGCCTTGGCCTTGGCGATGTCGGTGTCGTGGGTGACCGCGATGTCGAGCACCGCCCGCGACCAGTGCTGGCTCTGGTTGCCGACCGCCCGAAGCTCGCCGTTGGGGACGTGCCAGACGGTGCCGTCGAGGCCGCGAAGGCGCGTGTTGCGCAGGCTCAGCGCCTCGACGGTGCCGGTCACCGGCTCGCCGTTGGCCGACTTCGGCCGGAACGTGATCTCGTCGCCGACCCCGTACTGGTCCTCGACCAGGATGAAGATCCCGGACAGGAAGTCGGCGACCAGCGACTGGGCGCCGAAGCCGAGCGCGACGCCGACCACGCCGGCGCCGGCCAGCAGCGGCGCCAGGTCGATCCCGATCTCGCCCAGCGCCATGAACAGCGCGGTGGCGTAGATCAGCCCGGTGACGACGCTCTTGAGGATCCCCAGCACCGCCTCGCGCCGCTGATCGCCGCGGACGCTCATCTCGCGGGTCTCCAGCAGCGCGTCGGGGGTGATCCGGCGGACCACCGAGAGCCCGCGCGAGAGCTTCCCCGAGCCGACCCGGCGGCCGAGCTTGACGATGCAGCGGCGGGCCAGCCGGTTGACGATCCAGGCGACGACGAAGATCAGCAGGATCGAGAGGAAGCCGGTCGTCAGCCAGTGGACCGCCTCGGCGGCGAACTTCTCCAGCGGCTTGCCGCCGTGCCCGTCCCAGATGCTGCGGCAGAGGTCGGTCTGCCAGGAGTCGCCCTTGTGGCCGTCGCAGGTCCGGACCTGACGGGCCTCCCAGATGTCCGCGTCCGTGGGCCGCTTGCCGCTGCTCGTCTGCGCGAGAACCGTCGTCAACGTCGGAATCAGTGCCACCCCTCGACCGTAACGCCGAGCGCCGCGATTCGCTGCGCCGCAGGGCCGCGACCAGCCTCCGTGCCCCGCGTCACGCACGAGATCGCCGATCTGCGTACCATTGCTTCTTCGGTGGCGTCGTCTGGCGCCGTTGCGGACGCTCCGCGTCACGACTCCAACTCGCCACCGTCGTTTCCGCGTTCTCTCCACGCGCGACGCTCCGCTCCCAGCTGGGACGGACCACGATCGCGGCCGGCTGCTGAGCGCTCCCCCGGCCGGCCCCACGTGGTTTGCCCTGTCCTCCCTGAGGAGCCCAATGTCTTCTGTCACCTTCGCCGAGCTCGGCGTGTCCAACGCCGTGGTCACCGCGCTGAACGAGCGCGGCATGACCTCGCCGTTCGCCGTCCAGGAGATGGTGCTGCCCGACGCCCTCGCCGGCCGTGACGTGCTCGTCTCGTCGCCGACCGGCTCGGGCAAGACGATCGCCTTCGGCCTGACCCTGGTCGACGGCATCGAGGCGACCGACCCGCGCCCGAGCGCGCTGGTCCTGGTCCCGACCCGCGAGCTGGCGACCCAGATCGTCGACGAGATCCGCGACATCGCCCACGCCCGCGCCCTCGCCGTGACCGCCGTCTACGGCGGCGCCGGCCTGGAGAAGCAGTCGCGCGCGGCGTCTCGCTCGCACATCCTCGTCGCCACCCCCGGTCGCCTGGAGGACCTCCTCCAGCGTGGCGCCTTCAGCCTCTCCGAGGTCCGGATGCTGGTCCTCGACGAGGCCGACCGGATGCTCGACATGGGCTTCCAGCCGGCCGTCAAGCGGATCGTCGGCCAGACCCGCCGCGAGCGCCAGACGCTGTTCCTGTCGGCGACGCTCGACGGCCGCGTCGGCGACCTGGCCCGCGCCTACACGACCAACCCCAAGCTGATCGAGTACACGCCGCCCAAGAAGGACCAGGGCAAGATCGTCCACACCTTCAAGCGCGTCACCCGCGACGACAAGCTCGACCACCTGGTGACCGAGCTGCACAACCGCGAGCGTGGCCTGGCCGTCGTCTTCGTCAAGACGAAGTTCGGCGCCGACAAGCTCGTGCGCAAGCTCGGGCAGTACAACCTCGAGGCGGTCGCCCTGCACGGCAACCGCTCGCAGGCCCAGCGCCGCAAGGCCCTGGCCGCGTTCGAGGACGGCAAGGTGACGACGCTGGTCGCCACCGACGTCGCCGCCCGCGGGCTCGACGTCGAGGGCGTCACGCACGTGATCCAGTTCGACATCCCGGTCGACCACGAGACCTACGTCCACCGCGTCGGCCGCACCGGCCGCGCGGGCGCGACCGGCATCGGCGTCACCTTCGTCGAGCCGGAGGAGCAGCTCGACATGGGCGTCATGGGCCGCGACCTGAAGCTCCACACCCAGCTCGAGGAGGCCGGCCTGCGGGTCGCCGCCCCGGGCGAGAAGGGTCCGGGCGTCAACCGGATGCAGGGCAAGAAGCAGCCGCGTCCCGCCGGCGGTGGCGGCGGTCGCGGCCAGGGCGGGCGCCAGGACGGCGGTCGCAGCCACGGCGAGGGCTCCCGCTCCGCCTACGGCCGGCCGCGCGGCGAGCGCCAGGACGGCGGCAACGGCGGTGGCCGCGGCCAGGGCCAGGGCGGCGGCA
>NZ_AGUD01000064.1 GCF_000240225.1 Patulibacter medicamentivorans | reverse complement strand
CGCCTGGCGCGTCGGCTGACGCCGCCCGGCCGGCGGGTCAGCGGCGGAAGCGGCGGCGCCGCCTGGGCTCGGCCAGCGCCGGCCGCGGCGGGACCGGGACGCCGTCCAGCAGCGCCCGCGGGACGGTGGTCGTCAGCCACTCGGCGAGTGGCGCGTGGCCGGCCTCCTCGATCGGCTCGCGCAGCCCCGGCACCCGGCGGATCGGGTCGTGGGCGTCGGAGGCGACGACGTGGGCCAGGCCGTCGTCCACCAGCCCGCGCGCGCGGGCCTGCACCGTGCGGCCGAAGAAGCCGGTCAGGGCGCCGGCGGTGATCTGCGCCAGGCAGCCGGAACGCAGCAGGCGGACCAGCAGCTCGGGGTCGGCGTGGAAGCAGGCGCAGCGCTCGGGATGGGCGAGGAGGATCCGCACGCCGCGGCTCTGCACCAGCCCGACCAGCCCCTCGACCCCGGGGGCGTCGACCGTCAGCGGCGCCTCGAGCAGCAGCCACGGCCCGTCGCCGAGGCGCAGCTCCGCCAGCTGCTCGGCGGGCAGCTCGACCGCGTAGGTGAGCGCGACCTCGGCGCCCGCGAGCACCTCCAGGTCGATCCCCGCGGTCCGCAGCTCGCGGTTGAGGTCCGCGACCGCGGTCGCGATCGCCTCGGCCGTGTTCTGGTGCCCCCAGCCGACGTGCGGCGTGGCGACGACCGTCCGCACGCCCCGGTCGACCTGGGCCCGCGCCACCGCCAGGCTGCCCTCCAGGTCGTCAGGACCGTCGTCGATCCCGGGCAGGATGTGGCAGTGCAGGTCGATCACGGGTCGACTCGATGATGGCGCATCGGGCGAGCGGCCCGGTGCGATCGCCGATGACCGCTGTCAGGAACGGCGACGCGTCGCCGTATAGGGGTTCCGAGGGCGCGCGACCCGCATGCCCACGATCCCACAGGAGACCCCCGTGCAGAAGAAGACGATCGCGACGCTCGGGCTCGCGCTGGCGGTCAGCGGCGCCGGCGCGACCGGTGCTTCGGCCCAGACGGTCTGCCCACCCGGCGGGACGTCCCCGTACTGCTCGAGCACGCCGCCGATGACCATCGCCGAGCTGGCGGGCACGGACATCAGGAGCTTCCTCTCGCTGGGCCCGCTCGGCGAGCTGTTCAGGCTGAACTTCGTCCACGCCCGGGTCGGTTCGACGATCACGACGATCAAGGCCTCCCGGCCCGGCACCTACAACGTCCGCGTCCAGCGGACGGTCAACGGCAAGCGGTTGACCGTCATCCGCGGCGACCGGACGGTCAAGGGCAAGAAGATCAAGCCCGCCAAGATCCGCCTGACGGTCACGACGAAGGGCCGGAGCTACCTGCGCAGCAAGGCCAAGGCGGGGACCAAGACCCTCAAGTTCCGGATCGCCGTGACCTTCACGCCCGCGGGCAGCTCCACCGGGGCGACCACGGTCACCTCCGCGAAGCTCGACCTCACCTAGCGGCGCGGTCAGGCCGCGGCCAGCAGCTCCTGCGCCGCGCGCAGGAGCTGACGGTCGGCCTCGTAGGTCAGGAGCGCGGCGGCGTCGTCGAACGACAGCCAGCGCAGCTCGTCGACCTCGTCGTTGGCGGCGAACGTCCCGCCGTCGACGGTCATCAGCCAGTAGCGGACGACCTTCGGCCGGCCCTTCTGGTCCTGGTAGTGGACCTCGGGCAGCTCCTCGCCGGCCGTGCAGCGCAGGCCGGTCTCCTCGACGACCTCGCGCAGCGCGGCCTGGAGGAACGTCTCGCCGGGGTCGAGCTTGCCCTTCGGCAGCGACCAGTCGTCGCGATAGGGCCGGTGGACGACGGCGGTCAGGCCGTCGCGGACGAGCACGCCGCCGGCGGCCTGGACCTCGCGGGGGAACATCGCTCGAGGCTATCGAGCGGTCGCGGCGACCGGGCGGACTCGGCCGCGGCCCCGCCGGCGGCGGGGGCCGGGTTGGACGGTCGCCGACCCCGGGTGTACGGTCGCGACCATCGGCGGTCCGGTTCTGGAACGTCGGCGTGCGCGGAGGTGAATATCGTCGATATGGGGGATTGCGCGGCGACCGTTCGGGTCGTTGACTTAGGATTTCGGGGGGTCAACCCGAGCGTGTCGCCTTCCGGGGGGATGGCGACACACGAATCTGTCGGGGGTCGGGCGGCGCGTGGTGCGTCCGCCCGGCCCCCGTGCAGGACCTTTGCGAAGCAGGACGCCAGGGAGGGTGCGGGTCGCCCCTCTCGGGTGCAAAGAGACGATCAGGAAAAGGGGTGGAACGGCGTATGCCGTGGACGACAGGAGGACCGCGCTCCGAACGATGGCGCCGGTACCGCGCGCCGGCGATCGACGACGGTCGGGGTGGTGATGCGCGTCTGCGACTGGTCGACCGGGCCGGTGCCGGCCCGCTGGCCGCCCTCGGCCAGCGACCGGTGCGGCCGCGCAACCTGACCCCCCGCGAGCTCGAGGTGGTCGCGCTGGTGGTCGAGGGACTCGAGAACGAGGAGATCGCCGAGCAGCTGATGATCTCCCCGCACACCGTCCAGAGCCACGTCTCGAACGCGCTGGCGAAGCTCCAGGTGCGCACGCGCACCCAGCTGGCGGTCGCCGTCCTGCGCCGCGGGCTGGTCCCGCTGCACCCCGGCGGCGCGCCGCCCGTGGACGATCCCGCGAGCGCCCGGGCCCTCGGCGGCGCCGAGGGCTGAGCCGGCGGGCGCCGATCGGCGCCCGTGGGCTAGGGGCGGTCGCCCTCGGCCGGGCCGGCGCTCTCCGCGTCGGCCCCGCGCTCGGCGACCTCGGCCTGGCGGTCGGCCTGGGCCAGCTGCGACGCCTCGCGCATCTCGAAGACGTCGGTCGCCCAGTCTCCGAGCTCCCGCGCGACGTCGCGGACGGCACCGGTGATGATCGTGGCGATCCGGCCGACGTGGGTGGCGCCGGACTCCACGACCTCCTGGACGGTGTCCTTGCGCGTCTCCAACGGCGTCGGCATGTACGCCAGGGTAGATGCTCGGCGCCGATCGGTCACGTCGCGGGTGCCGGCTCGGGTCGGGCCGTCATGTCTCGGCGGGCGTTCGCGTCGGCGCGGGATCGCCCGTCACGCCCGTCGCGCCCGTCACGGCCGGCGCCCGGCCGGTCGCGCGCAGGCGATGCGTGGCCACGATCCGGTCCGCCGTGGCCGCCCGCGACGAGCGCAGCTGCGCAGCGGTCAGGCGCAGCACCAGCCAGCCCGCCGCGGCCAGGTCGGCGTCCCGCTCGCGGTCGGCTTCGAAGGCGGCCGATCCGCCGTGGCCGTCGCGACCGTCGGCCTCGACGACCAGCCGCGCGTCCGGCCAGGCGAAGTCGGCGCGGCAACGGCGGCCCGTGGCCCCGGTGAGCGGGAGCTGGCGGATCGCGGGTGGGAGCGGCAGCCCCTCGAGCAGCGCCGCCACCTCGTCCTCCAGCGGGCTCTCGGTGCCCTGGCGCGCCGTCAGCCGCGGGTCGAGCAGGCGCAGCTTGCGACGGCCGGGGTGGCGCGGATGGCGCGCGACCACGTCGAGCAGGCCGTCCGGGGGGATCAGCCGGCGGTACTGCCCCTCGCGCAGCAGCCGCTGGAGCTGGTCGGCGCTGGTGGACGGGATCGCGGCGATGTCGAGCACCGTCCGCGGTGCGGTGGTCGTGGGGATGCCCCCGGAGCGGTGGACGTCCGAGCCGTCGAGCCTGCGAGCGCGGTGGAGGACCACGCCGGACGCTCGTCGGCCGTTGACGCCGACGATCGTGACGTGGTGCCGGGGTGGGACCCCGGCAGTGAGGTCGAGTGCGGCGGCCGCCGACCAGTGGCTCAGGACCACCGTCCCGTCCAGGTCGTCGCCACCCGCGTGGAGCACCGCGGCGTAGCGAAGGCCTCGATCGTCGAGGTGCGGGGCGAGCGCATAGACGCCGCGCAGGACCGGGAACAGCCGCGCGGCCTGGACCCGGGCCCCGACCGCACGACGACTCAGGCCGCAGGCGAGCAGCTGGCGGATCGAGACCACGCCACGCTGACGGCGGGCGACGCTGGCGATCCGCGCGTCGATCATGGCCCGATGATCGCCGGGCCGCGGTTGCGCGTGGCGCCCCCGCCGTGCCAGATCTGCGGCGAAACGCCGCCGTCACCCGACCGGTGCGCGTTTGGCACCTGACAGGTGCCAAACGCGCACCGGAGCAGCTCGGCTAGACCGCGGCGCGCACCGCGCGGGTGGCGCCGCGCAGGGTCCGGACGACGGTCTTGGCGAGCCGGCCACCGGTCTCGCTGGCGACGAAGGCATCGGCCTCGGCGCCCGTCGGCCAGGCCAGCCGGACGATCTTGCGGGCGACGGTGAACAGCTGGTACGGGAGCGGGCCACCGTTGTACTGCAGGCCGTAGCGCTCGCAGACCTCGCGGACCTCGTCGGAGATCTCGGCGTAGCGGTGCGCCGGGATGTCCGGGAACAGGTGGTGCTCGATCTGGAAGCTCAGGTTGCCCGACATCACGTGGAAGAGCTTGCCGCCGGTCAGGTTGGACGAGCCGAGCAGCTGGCGGACGTACCAGCCGCCGCGGGTCTCCTCGGCGGTCTCCTCGACGGTGAACTCCTCGACGCCGTCCGGGAAGTGGCCGCAGAAGATGATCGAGAAGGTCCACAGGTTGCGGACCACGTTGGCCGTCGCGTTGCCGGCCAGGACGACCGGGAAGAACGGGCCGGCGAGCGCCGGGAACAGCAGGTAGTCCTTGCCGGCCTGGCGGCGGACCTTGTGCCAGATCGCCTGCATCATCGGCAGCCGCGCCTTCCAGTCCCAGCGGCCGTAGCGGGCGTCCTCGACCTCAAGGTCGTGCAGCGCCACGCCGTACTCGAACAGCAGCGCCAGCAGCGACGCGTAGACCGGGTTGCCCAGGAAGTAGGGCTCCCACGGCTGGTCGTCGCTCATCCGCAGGATGCCGTAGCCGACGTCGCGATCCTTGCCCACGATGTTCGTGTGGGTGTGGTGCATGTAGTTGTGGCTGTGGCGCCACTGGTCGGCGGGACAGGCGGTGTCCCACTCGAAGGTCCGGCCGTTGAGCTCCTCGTCCTGCATCCAGTCGTACTGGCCGTGCATGACGTTGTGGCCGATCTCCATGTTGTCGAGGATCTTCGACGCGGAGAGGGCGGCGACCCCGGCCAGCCAGAACGGCGGGATGAAGCCCAGCTCGAGGGCGATCCGGCCGCCGATCTCGAGCCGGCGCTGGGCCTTGATGACCTTGCGGATGTAGGTGGCGTCGCGCTCGCCGAGGTCGGCGACGTGCTTGGCCCGGATCCGCTCCATCTCGCGGCCGAACGCGTCCAGGTCGTCCTGGGAGAGGTGCGGGACGGCGCTCAGCGGCGCGTCGGCCACGCGGCGCGAGGGGTCGATGCGGCGGCGCTCGCCGGCGTCGGTCCGGGCGGCGCGGCGCGCGGCGGCGCTCGCCTCGCGGTCCGGCGCGCTCGGCGACAGCGGCGTCGAGGGATCGAGCGCCGGGACGAAGGTCGCCTCGGCGGGCGTCTCGGTGGTCTCGTTCGGGGTGGTGACGGGGTTCATGGTCTGTCTCCTCGTGCGGGGACGTCGGGAAGCGGGGGCGGTCGCGATGACCGGGAAGCGGGGGCGGTGCGGGGACCGGGAAGTCGGGTGGGCCGGGTGGCTAGAGGTCGAGCGTCACGTCGCCGACGGCGGCCGAGACGCAGATCCGGATCTCCTCGCCGGGCGCGCCGTAGATGTCGCCGGTCAGGGTGTCGCGGACGCGGCCGTGCTCGAGCTTGCACTTGCAGCTCTGGCAGATGCCCATCCGGCAGCCGTGGGTCGGCGACAGCCCGGCCTGCTCGGCCTGCTCCAGCAGCGAGCGGCCCGTCGCCTCGACGGCCTGGCCACTCTGGGCGAACGTGATCCGGCCGAGCTGGTCGGGGTCGATCTCGGGCAGCTCCGGCGGGGCGAAGTGCTCGTAGCGCAGCGGGGTCGTCAGCTCGTCCTCGGCCCAGATCTGGCGGACCGCCTCGACCAGGGCGCCCGGGCCGCAGACGAAGGCGGCGGCGTCCCGATCGGCCGGCAGCGCGACGCGCAGGTGCTCGCGCGTCAGGTGGCCGGCCAGGTCGCCGTCCTGCCCGGCGCGGGTGTAGGCGCGCAGGACCGTGACGTTCGGGTGCGCGGCCTCGACGGCGGCCAGGTCGTCGGCGTAGAGCAGGTCGCCGGCGGTGCGGGCGTAGTGGAGGAAGACGACCTCGCCGCCGTAGCCCTCGTCGGTCAGCGTCCGCAGCATCGCCAGCACCGGGGTGATGCCGCTGCCGCCGCTGATCAGGACGATCCGGCCGGGCCGCGGCCGCGGCAGGACGAACTCGTCGCCGATCGGCATCGAGAGGCCGACGAACATCCCGACGTGGGCGTTGCGCTTGAGGTGCTGCGAGACGACGCCCTCGGGGTGGGTGCGGACCGTCAGCTCGATCGTCCGTGCACGGATGTCCGCCGAACCGGAGGGCGAGTAGCAGCGGCGATGCCGGACCCCGTCGACCTCGACGGTGATCTCGACGTGCTGGCCGGCGAGGAAGCCGGGCCAGGTGACGGTCGGGCGCAGCGTCAGCGTGACGCTGTCCTCGTTCTGGTGGCGGACGTCGACGATCTCGCCCCGGATCCGCTTGACGGCCCAGCCCGGCCGGAGCAGCTCCAGGTAGTGGTCGACGTTGTGGGGGCCGGCGAGCGCGTCGGCCAGCGGCGTGTCGAGCAGCCGCTGGGTGAGACCGCGACGGCGGCTCCGGCGAGCGGCGGCGGGCGGGGCGGTGGCGGAGGGCGTCATCGGCTGGGCTGTTTCAGTGCACGAGTGTTCGGTGAACAACTGTGCACGAAGTTAGGCGGCCGAGCGCCCCGGGTCAAGCGATCCGTACTCTGGTGTCGGTGACATCGCGCACACCGAGATCTCGCGGAGGGCGATCGAGCAGCGGCCATTCCCGCTCGCGGTCGTCGCGCGACGAGGTCGTCCAGCGGACCGGCGACGAGGGCCTCTCGCGCCAGGAGCGCAAGCAGCGGACCCGCCAGGCGCTGCTCGACGCGGCGCTCGCGCGGCTCGAGGACCACAGCTTCGGCGCGCTGAGCCTGCGCGAGGTCGCCCGCGAGGCCGGCATCACCCCGACCGCGTTCTACCGCCACTTCGAGTCGATGGAGGACCTGGGGCTGGTCCTCGTCGACGAGTCGTTCCGCTCCCTGCGCGAGATGCTGCGCGCGGGCCGCTCCGAGGTCGCCGCCCCGGGGGACGAGATCCGGGCCTCGGTCGCGATCCTCGTCCGCCACGTCCACGAGCACCGCGCGCACTTCCGCTTCATCGCCCGCGAGCGGTCGGGCGGCAGCGCCGGGCTGCGGACCGCGATCCGCCACGAGATCCGCCTGTTCTCCAGCGAGCTGGCGACCGACCTGGCCCGCTACCCGATCCTGCGCGACCTGCCGACCGCCGACCTGCAGATGATCGCCAGCCTGATCGTGGCGATGATGGTCTCGGCCGTCGAGTCGATCCTCGACGCGCCGCTCGACCGGCCCGAGGTCGAGGCCGAGATCCGCGCGACGGCCGAGCAGCAGATGCGGCTGATCGTGCTGGGGGCGTTGCAGTGGCGGGCGGGGTGACGAGGCGCCGCCCCTCGGTGCTCCGGGCGCGGGGGCGCGGCGGCCGATGAGGCGCTGGCGGCTCCGGAGCCTCACCGACCGGGGGTTCCTGGTCTTCTCGATCGTGCTGTCGATCGTGAGCTACCGGGTCATCCACTGGCTCGAGCCCGACGGCCTCTCGTTCATCGCGTCGAGCGCCGTCGAGATCGGACTGATCGTCGCCGTCGCGATACCGCTGTATCTGGCCCTGCTGACCAGGTACGCAACGCCAGCGACCCGACGGGTCGACGGCCGCGACCGGAACGGGCGAGTGTCCGACGGGTAGCGTCCCCGCCCTCGATCGGCGGCGTCGCGTGCGGTGCCGCGGGGGCGAGCGTCGCATTCGGATCGCGCTCTACCTGGACGCGTTCCCATACGTTCGCTGAGTTCGGTGGACGCCGGCGTCTCGTGAGCGTACGGTGTCGCCGCCGATCCGTGGATCCCCCGCGGCCCTAGGGAGGGGCCGAACGCGGACCGGCAGCAGAGGAGAGCTGCGTGTTGCCGATCCCGGTCCCATCCGATCGTTCGTTGCCGAATCCGACCGCCCCGCCGCCTGTTGGCGCGGCGCGGACCGTCCGCCGGCTGGTGCTGGCCGTCGTGGTCGCGCTGCTGGGCGGCCTGGGCGTCGCCGCGACGGCCGGCGCCTACGACATCACGGCGTTCACCGGGACGGTGGTGCGGCCCGACGGGACGACCTATGCCGATCTGGCCGGTGAGCATCCCGATGGCGGCATCGTCGACTTCACCTTCGCGACCGACGGGAGCGGCGAGCCAGTCGGGAACACCAAGGACGTCCGAGTCGACATCCCGCCGGGGTTGGTCCCCAACCCCGAGGCGTTCACGCGATGCACCGACGCGCAGCTCAGCGCCAAGTCCTGCCCCGTCGGCTCGCAGATCGGGAAGCAGGAGCTGACCGTTCGGGCGACGATCCCGACGCTGGCGCTGCTGCTGCAGCCGACCCGTCAGACGCTCAAGCTGCAGGTTCCGCTCTACAACATGACGATCGGGGCCGATCAGGTCGCCCGCTTCGCCTTCAACCCGGCGATGGCTCCGGCGTCCGGCCAGGCCAACGGCGACAAGTCGCCGATCCAGATCATCGGCGGCGTTCGCGACACCACCGACGCCGGACTGTTCTTCACGATCAGCAACCTGCCCACCAATCCGGCCGTGGTGCGATCGAAGCTGACGTTCTGGGGAACGCCGGGATTGACGTCGCACGACGCAGAGCGGGGGAAGTCCTGCACGAACTCGGACAACGGCATCGTCCAGGGCGCCATCAACACGGCACATCTCCTCGAGGCCGGCATCGCCGGACCGTGCAGCCCCGGCGGCCAGCCCCTCCCCGTCAAGGACACCCCCTTCCTCACCAACCCGACCCGCTGCGCCGGGCCGCTGACGACCCGCCTGACCACCTGGTCCTACGCGGGCGAGCAGCGCAACGCCAGCTTCGACACCCCCTACGGTGCCCTCGACTGCGCGGGCGTGCCGTTCGCGCCGACCGCGGTCTTCGGTCCCGGCAACGTCGGCAACGACGCGCCGATGCCGCTGACGGTCGGCCTGCGGGTGCCGCAGGCGACCTCGAGCAGCGTCCGCGGCAGCGCCCACCTGGACCGGGTCGCCGTGACCCTGCCTCCGGGGACGACGATCAGCCCGTCGGCGGCCAACGGCCTGCAGACCTGCTCCGACGCCCAGTTCGGCCGCGGGACGCACAACCCGATCGCCTGCCCGGCCGCGTCGAAGGTCGGCACGGCGCGGATCGCCACGCCGCTGCTGCCCGACCCGCTGGTCGGCACGCTCTACGTCGGCGATCCGAAGCCCGGCGACCGCTACCGGCTGCTGCTGGTCGTCGACGGCCACGGCGTGACGCTGCGGCTGGTCGGCTCGATCCAGCCCGATCCCGCCACCGGTCAGGTGACGGCGATCTTCGACCACAACCCGCAGCTGCCGTTCACCGCCTTCGACCTGAGCTTCGACGGCGGCCCGCGGGCGATCGTCGCCAGCCCGCAGGCGTGCGGCAGCGCCACCGGCAACGTCCGCTACGGCGGCTGGTCGGGCGCCACGGTCGACGCCCCCGCCGGCTTCCAGGTCGGCGGCTGCGGCGGCGACGCCTTCGCCCCGACGCTGTCGGCGGCCGCCGGCTCGTCGAAGTCCGGCGCCTACGCGCCGCTGACGGTCGGCTTCGGCCGGCCCGACGGCCAGCAGTTCCTCAGCCGGGTCCGGGTCGACCTGCCGCCCGGGCTGCTGGCCAAGATCAAGGGCGTCCCGCGCTGTGGCGGCGCCCAGATCGCGCAGCAGGCGTGCCCCGAGGCCAGCCGGATCGGCACCGCCTCGGTCCAGGCCGGTCCCGGCCCGGCGCCCTACCCGCTCTCCGGCCCGGTCTACCTGACCGACGGCTACCGCGGCCAGGCGTTCGGCATGGTGACCATGATCCGCGCGATCGCCGGTCCCTACGACCTCGGCACGGTCGTCGTCCGCCAGTCGATCGGGATCGACCCCAACGACGCCCACGTGGTGGTCGAGAGCGACCCGCTGCCGCAGGTCGTCGAGGGGATCCCGCTGCGGCTGCGCCAGCTGCAGCTGGGCATCGACCGCCCGAAGTTCGTCCGCAACCCGACCTCGTGCGGGACCGCCAAGGTCCGGGCGGCGCTCGGCTCGATCGACGGGACCGCCGCGCAGGGCTCCAGCGACCTGGCGTTCGAGGGCTGCAAGTCGCTGGCCTTCAAGCCCAAGGTCTCGCTGCGGTTCACCGGTCGCAAGCAGGCCAAGCGGCTGCAGCACACCGGCGTCACGGCGATCGTGACCCAGAAGGAGGGCGAGGCGGGGATCCGCAGCACCAGCGTCGCGCTGCCGACCGCGGTTTCGCTGGCGGCGGCCAACGCGAAGAAGCTCTGCGAGTACGCCGACGCCCAGCGCGACGCCTGCCCGAGGGACTCGATCATCGGGACGGCGATCGCCGAGACCCCGATCCTGGAGAAGAAGCTGCGGGGCCCGGTCTACTTCGTCAAGGGCATCCGCACCGACCCCAAGACCGGACGCCAGATCAAGACCCTGCCGCACCTGTTCGCGCCGCTGCGGGGTCAGGCGACGATCTACGTGCGGGCGATGTCGGCGATCAGCCGCAACCGGCTGGTGACGACGTTCCCGTCGCTGCCCGACGCCCCGATCACGAAGTTCACGCTCGTGATCAACGGCGGCAAGCACGGGATCATCGCCAACACCCGCAACCTCTGCCGCTCCGGGAAGCTGCGGGGCAGCGCGCGGCTCGAGGGCTACAACGGCGCCAAGCGCTCCAGCCGGCCGCTGATCGGGCTGCCGTGCAAGAAGGTCCGCAAGCGCTGATCGCGGGTCGCTGACCCGCGCTGCCGGCCGCGCGCCGCTCCTCCGGGGGCGGCGCGCGGCCGTTCCGGGGTCGCGTCGTCCGCCGCCGCGGCGCCGGCCGGCGCTCTTACGGTCCTCTGCGACAGGGCTGGCACCGTGCTCCCGGTCGGCTGCGCGCCGCCCGTCGGACGGGTGGGCGAGCGGCCGTCGCCGCCGTCCGACCCCCGGAGCCATGACCCGCCTGCACGATCTGCGCCGCTCGCCGTCGACCCTCGCCCTCGCCGCCCTGGCGGTGGCGCTGGTCGTGGTCGCGGTGATCGTCGTCGGGCCGGCGGACCCGGCGAGCGGCAGCCGCGAGCGGATCGTCAGCGTCCGCCGCGGCGTCGTCCAGTCGACCGTCTCCGGCACCGGCAACCTGCAGCCCGCCCACCAGGTCGACCTGGACTTCCAGACCAGCGGGCGGGTGAAGGCGATCTACGTGAAGGCGGGCGAGCACGTCTCCGCCGGCCAGCTGCTGGCCCGGATCGACGACTCCAGCCAGCGGGTGGCGGTGGCCCAGGCGAAGGCCGACCTGGCGACCGCCAAGGACCAGCTGGCGAGCGCCCAGGGCGGCGGGGCGACGGCGTCGGCGGGCGGGACGGCGAACGCGTCGGCCTCCGCCGGCGGCGTGACGACGGCGAACGCGTCGGCCACGGCCGGCGGCGGCGCGACGACGACCGCCTCGGCCACCGCCCGGGCCACGGTCGCG
>NZ_AGUD01000065.1 GCF_000240225.1 Patulibacter medicamentivorans | reverse complement strand
CGACGCGGCTGCGCTGCGCCGGCGCGCGACTCGCGATCGCCGTCGACGTGCGCGCCCGCCGCGTTCTGCTGCGACTGCGGCTGCGACCCGGCGCGACCGCGACCGGCCGCCTCCACCTGCCCGACCCGCGGATCGCCGGACCGCGACGGCTGACGTGGACGACCGGCAGCCTGACCGCCACGGGGCCGCTGGCGGTCTCGGTCGCGCCGGGGCCGCCCCGCAGCTCGGCGACGACGACCGGGCTGCGCGCCGTCTCCTACCGGGTCCGCGCCGACCGGCGCGGGCGGGCGACCGTGAGCATCGGGCGATGAGCGGTCCGACGACCGCGACCGGCCGGCCGGCGCTGGCGACCGCGGAAAATCCCCGCAAATCGCCACCATCCAGTCGTCCGGCCCCCGCGCTAGCGTCCATCCGCGACAACCAAAGCGCCCCCGGCACCGCAGGAACGGTCCGGGGGCAGGCCACAGGAGGGTCGGACTCCCATGACATCCACGGACGCTAGCGCGTCGGCGACGACGCTGGTCGCCGCGCACCTGCTCGCCGCCGCGCTGACCGCCGACGACGCGGCCGTCGACGGCGCGGCGACCATCCTCCTCGGTCCCCGCCGCGGCGACCGCGAGGCACGCCACGACGCCCGCGCCGAGATCCTGCGACGGATCGCCGAGCGCCACCGGGTCGCGCCCGACCTGATCCACTGGAGCGGCGAGCGCTACCTGCTCCTGACCCGCGCCGCCGACGTCCACGCCCTCCACGGCGCGGCGATCGACGACGACGCGATCGACGACGCGATGGCCGAGCTCGACGCCGGCTGGGTGCCGCTCGCGGTCATCGACCTCGACCAGGCGACCAGCAGCGACCTGGTCTTCCCCGAGCCGATCGCCGTGCCGGCGCGCGCGCTCGACGTCTAGCCCCAACCGACCCGACCGCGGCACCGCCCCCACAACGCGAACCGGCGCCCACCGAGGTGGGCGCCGGTCGCTTCCAGGTGGAGACGGCGGGAGTCGAACCCGCGTCCACGATCGCGCAAAGGGCGACGTCTACGAGCGTAGTCGGCGTATCTGGATCTCACACCCCGTCGGTCCCGTCGACCCACGTTCGGAGTGCCAGCCCTCCTGAAATGTCCCCGGGTGCGCGAGGGCGTCGCGCCCGGGTGATCCGACTGGATGATCCCGGGGACCCCCGCCGTCGGCGAACGGGGCCCGAGACCTCACTCACCTAGTGGTTGCTAGGCAGCGAGGGCGAACTCATGGGAGTCCGCACGTATGGTTGTTACCGGGGTTTTACGAGGCCTCCGGTACCTCGACTCGCAATCACCCCCGCGGACAACCGCGTCGAAGCCTGTCGTCCCCTGGGGTCCCATCGCTGGGTTCCCCCAGTCTAGCGCGCCGCGACCGGCGTCCCCGTCGCGCAGAGGCGGTAGCGGCGCCTCAGCACGACCGTGCGACCCGAACCGGTGCGGACGGCGATCCGAACCCGCGCGACCCGCCGATGGCGCCGCCGGACCGGCACCCGCACCACCGTCCGGCGGCCGTGCAGCGTCGCGACCCGCTTGCCGTTGACGGTGACGGTGACGCCGTTGACGACCGCGCCCCGCAGGCGACGGTCGCCGCGCAGCCGGATCCGCACCGCCGAGCGCCGCTCGCAGGTCGCGCTCGCGGGCGGCGTCACGGGACCGGGCAGGGCGGCGACCGCATCCGGGCAGCTCGCGCCGCCGACGGCGATCGTCGCCCGCCGGACGGGGCTGCGCGACGAGCGGCCGATCGTGACCCCGTAGCAGCCCTTCGCCACCCGCCAGCGGTGGGAGCCGACGTCCCAGTAGGAGAGCGACCGCTCGCTGATCGGGATCGAGACGGCCTGCGTCGCCCCCGGGGCCAGGCGGACCTTGGCGAAGCCCTCGAGCGCCATCGGCGGCTGCGGCACGGAGGCCGCCGGCGACGGCTTGGTCAGGTACATCTGCGGCGTCTCGACGCCGGCCCGCCGGCCGCTGTTCTGGACCGTCAGCGTCACCGTCGCGGCGATCGTGCCGTCGGCCGCCGGGCGGATCGTCGGGACGCCGTACTTCCAGCTGGTGTACGAGAGGCCGAACCCGAACGGGAACTGGGGATCCAGCTGGTACTGGTCGAACCAGCGGTAGCCGGTCATCACGCCCTCGGAGTACTGGACCTGCCCGTTGAGGACGTTGCCCGGGTAGCGGTCGGGCTCGCCGGCGACCTGCAGCTGGTCCTCGCTCCTCGGGAAGGTCGCGGCCAGCCGCCCACCCGGATCGACGTCGCCGAAGAGGACCCGGGCGACGGCGTCGCCGCCGGCCTCGCCGGGGTACCAGGCCTCGAGCAGCCCGCGGACGCTGCCCAGCCACGGGGTCAGCACCGGACCGCCGGTCTGGAGCACCACGACGGTGCTCGGCTGCGCCCCGGCGACGGCGCGCACCAGGCCGTCCTGGTCGCCGTTCTTCGGCGGGCACTCGAGCGTCAGGCAGCTCTTGTCGGCGCCCTCGGTCTGGTAGTCCCCGACGACCACGACCGCGACGTCGGCCGCCCGCGCCGCGGCGGCCGCCGCGGCCGGGTCGCCGCCGTCGGCGTAGTCGACCCGGATCCCGGCGCGCGCCGCGCGGCCGCGGAGCCCGGCCAGCACCGTGGTCGGCGCGAACGGCTTGACGTTGCCCGAGCCGCCGCCGGTCACGAACGTGTCCGCGTCCCTCCCGATCACCGCGATCGAGCGGACCTTCGCGGGGTCGAGCGGCAGCGCGCGGTCGTTCTTGAGCAGCGTGATCGCGTTCTCCTCGACCTTCCGCGCCGCGGCGCGGTGCGCGGCCCTGTCGATCAGGGCGTCGTTCGGCGCCGCCGTCGGCCGCTCGAAGAACCCGATCTTGAACAGCGGGTAGAAGATGCTGCGGACGCGCTGGTCGAGCGTCGCCCGCGAGACCCGGCCGGCCGCCAGCGCCCGGGCGACGTTCCCCGCCTCGTAGGCGTTGGGACTGGGCATCTCCAGGTCGAGGCCGTTGTTCAGCGCCGGGACCGTGTCGTCGGGATGGGTGGCGAAGACCCAGTCCGACATCACCGTCCCGCGGAATCCCCAGCCCGTCCGCAGGACGTCGGTCAGCAGCGGCTTGCTGTAGCAGGCCCAGGGGCCGTTGACGCGGTTGTAGGAGCACATCACCGTCAGCGCCTTGGCCTCTCGGACCGCGGCCTCGAACTGCGGCAGGTAGACCTCGCGCAGCGTCCGCTCGTCGACGATCGAGTCCTGCAGGTAGCGCGTGTTCAGCAGCCCGAGCCCGATCGGCAGCGACGGCAGGCCCAGCAGGCCGGTGACGTCCTTGCCCTCCTGGCTGTTGGCCGCGAAGTGCTTGACCGTCGCGTACACCCCCTGCGACTGCGCGCCCTCGATCCAGCCGACGGTCGTCCGCGCGGCCAGGAACGGGTCCTCGCCGAAGCCCTCGAAGGTGCGCCCGTTGTACGGCACCCGCAGGATGTTCACGGTCGGCCCGAGGAGCCCGTCGTTGCCCTTCGCGCGGGCCTCGTTGCCCAGCGTCCTGCCGTAGGCGTAGGCGAGCGCCGGATCGAAGGTCGACGCCAGCGCGATCGGCGTCGGCATCGCGGTCGCGCTGCCCTGCCGCACGCCCACCGGGCCGTCGGTGTTGAAGCTCTGCGGCACGCCCAGGCGGGGAACGGCCGCCGTCGCGCCGGTGTGGACCCCGGCGGGCGCGCCCGCCAGCAGGCTGATCTTCTCGCCCTCGGTCATCGCGGCGACGAGCAGCGCGGCGCGCTTCTCGGCGCTCTGCGACCGGTCGCACCACGGCCGCCCGCCGGGAGCGGAGCACGGGCCGTCGGCGACGGCGCTCGCCGGCGCCGCGAGCGTCACCGCCGCGAGCCCGGCGATCGCGATCCTGCTGCTGAGCCTCACGGCACCCCTCTCGGACGACGAAACGGCGGCAGTCTCGCCCGCGCGCCAGGTTGTGTCAAGTCCAGCGCAGAACTAGAGACCGATCTCGCCGACTTCTGCCGATTCTCAACAAAACGGCGCGACACCGGGAACCGTGCGACCACGCACACGAGCCCCAAGCGGACTTGACGGTCCACTTGCATCGTCCTACGATCGACGGGCGACCAAAGCGGACCCATGAGTCCGATTACCCGTCGGACCGGCCTCGCGGCCCTCCCCCTTCCCCACAGGACACCGGCATGACCTCCGAAACCCAGGCGCGAGCCCACGCGCCGATGCACCCCACGCGGGTGATCGCGATCCTCGGCCTCGCCGCGCTCGCCTTCTCGCTCAGCCAGACGATGGTGGTGCCGGCGCTCGGCACACTGCAGGAGGAGCTCCACACCACCGCCAGCGGCGCGACCTGGACGGTCACCGCCTACCTGCTCGCGGCCGCCGTCGCGACCCCGGTCGTCGGCCGGCTCGGGGACATGTTCGGCAAGCGACGGCTGCTGATCGTCGCGCTCGGCTTCTTCACCCTCGGCTCGGTCGTCTCGGCGCTCGGCGACAGCCTCGGCGTCGTGATCGCCGGCCGGATCCTGCAGGGCGTCGGCGGCGGCATCTTCCCGCTCTGCTTCGCGATCATCCGCGACGAGCTCCCGCGCGAGAAGGTCGCCGTCGGGATCGGGATGATCTCGGCCGTGCTGGCGATCGGCGGGGCGCTCGGCCTGGTGATCGGCGGCCTGCTGCTCGACCACGCCAGCTACCACTGGATCTTCTGGGTCGGGGCCGGGCTCGGCGTCGTCGGCGTCGTCGGCTCCTACCTCGGCGTGCCCGAGTCGCCGATCCGGATCCCCGGCAAGGTCGACGTCCGCGGCGCGCTGGTCTTCGGCGTCGGCATCGTGCTGCCGCTGCTGGCGATCTCCAACGCCAACGACTGGGGCTGGGGCAGCGCCCGGGTGCTGGCGATGATCGTCGCCGGGATCGCGATCCTCGCCGCCTGGGTCGCGCTCCAGCAGCGCACGGCCGAGCCGATCGCCCACATCCCGACGCTGCGGCGGCCGGCGGTCTTCTTCACCAACCTCGCCACCGTGCTGGTCGGCTTCGGGATGTTCGGCGCCTTCGTCCTGATCCCGCAGCTGCTGCAGTCGCCCGAGGCGACCGGCTACGGCTTCGACCTCGACGCCACCCAGTCGGGCCTGGTGATGGTGCCCGGCGCGCTGGTGGCGATGGTCGCGGCACCGATCTCGGGCCGGATGAGCGGCCGCTTCGGCAGCCACGTGCCGCTGGCGATCGGCGGCGTGCTGGCCGCCCTCGGCCTGCTGATGCTCGGCGAGCTGCACGACACGATCGCCCTGATCGTGATCGGCTACGCGGTCAGCGCGGTCGGCATCGGCCTGGCCTTCGCGGCGATGCCGAACCTGATCGTCGCCGCGGTCCCGGCCGAGCGGACCGGCGAGGCGACCGGCTTCAACACCGTGATGCGCTCGGTCGGGTCGTCGATCGGCTCTCAGATCGCGGCCACGATCCTGACCGCCAGCGTGGTCGTCGGCAGCCCGCTGCCGACCGATGACGGCTTCACCACCGCGTTCGTGGTGATGGCGATCGGCTCGCTCGTCGCCGGCGGCATCGCGGCCCTGATCCCGCGCCTGTCGCGGGCCGACGTGGCCGCGACGGCCGCCGCCTCGGCCGAGAGCGGGGAGCCGCGCCCGGCCGAGTTGGTGACCGCGGGCCGGGGCTGACGACCGGCCCGCGTAGGATCGGTGGCGCGGCCATGCTCGACGACCTCGCCCCTGCCCCCGTCCCGCCGCTCCCGCCCGGGCCCGGCGGGAGCGACGACCCGGCGCGCCCCCGGCGCAGCGACGCGGTCCGCAATCGGGCGCGCGTGATCGAGGCGGCGACGATCGTCTTCGCCGAGCAGGGGCTCGACGCCCCGATCCCCGAGATCGCGCGCCTGGCCGGGGTCGGCAAGGGCACCGTCTACCGCAACTTCCCGACCAAGGAGCACCTGGCCGCGGCGGTCGCGATCGCGCGGCTGGAGCAGTTCGAGCGGCGGCTCGCCGACGTTCTCGCCGAGCGCGTCGACCCGCGCGCGACGCTGCGCGGGATGTTCGTCGCCGTCGCATCGCACCTCTCCCAGGACTGCGCGCTCGGCGAGGCGGTCGACGTGGTCGCCGACGACCCGCAGGTGCTGGCGCTGCAGCGGCGGCTGTCGGAGATCGTCGCCGGCGTCGTCCGCGACGCCCAGTCCGCGGGCGTCATCCGCCAGGACATCGCGCCGGCCGACATCACGATCATGATCATGGGCGTCGCGCGAAGCCTGCCGCCACTGAACCACGGCGGCCAGCCCGAGCTGTGGGAGCGCTACGCGCTGCTGGCCTTCGACAGCCTGCGGCCGGACGGCAGCGCGCTGCCCGCCGGCTTCGCCGACGACGACGAGATGCGGCTGGCCCTGCGCACCGCTCGCCGCCTGCGGGTCCGTCGCGGCGCCTGACGCCGCCCGCTCACCAACCGCCGGCCGGCTGCGGGGCGCCACCGGAAGCGGACGCCGCCCCGCCGGCCGACGCGCCCGGAGGCGGCCCCGCCCCGTCGTCCGGCGGCTCGTGCCCGAGCCCGTCGGGGTGGTCCTCCTCGTCGAGCCAGCCGGCGCCGGCCGCGACCGCGGCGATCAGCGGGGTGGCCAGGAAGGCGCCCGCGATCCCGAGCAGCGCACCGCCGGCGCCGACCCCCAGCAGGACCGTCATCGGGTGCAGCCGCAGCGAGCGGCCGATCAGCAGCGGGTAGAGGATGTTGCCCTCGACCTGCTGGACGATGATCGTCACCACGATCGCCCCCAGCATCCCGTCGACGCCGTCGGTCGACAGCGCCACCAGCGCCGCCGCGATCCCGGCCAGGATCGCGCCGACGTACGGCAGGAAGGCGACGATGAAGGTGAAGACGCCGAGCGGCAGCGCCAGGTCGATCCCGAGGATCCACAGCCCGACGCCGATCCCGATCCCGTCGATCGCCGCCACCAGCACCTGGCTGCGGACGTAGAGCGTGACCGCCCGCCACGACCGCTTGCCGGCCCGGTGCCACGACGGCCGCCGCTCGCGCGGGACGAACCGCAGCGCGCCGCGCCAGAACCCGCTGCCGTCGATCAGCAGGTAGATCAGCATCATCAGCGCCAGGAAGATGCTGGCGGCGACGCTCGCCACGCCCTGGGCGACCGAGACCACGCCGGTGCTCAGCTCGCCGCCGATCGACCCCAGCGACTCCTCCAGCTTCTTCGTCAGCTGGTCGGTGAACCGCTGGACGTCGGAGTCCTTGACCCCGAGGTCGTGGAGGACGCTGGGCAGCTGACGGATGCCGTCCTCGACCTGGTTGACCAGCTGCTCGGCCTTGCTGAAGATGTCCGGCGCGATCCAGGTCAGGATCCCGGCCACCAGCACGATCGTCCCCAGCACCGTCAGGACCGCCGCGATCCACCGCGGCAGCCGCAGCCTGCCGTGCAGCGTCCGCGCGACCGGCTCCAGCAGCGCCGACAGCAGGACCGCGACCGCGAACGGCAGCAGCACGAACTGGAGCTTGCCCCAGACGAGCAGCATCCCGTAGCCGACGAGCCCGATCAGGCCCAGCCGCAGGGCGAGCACGCTCAGCTGGTCGATCGCGACACGCTGCGGAGGCGGGGACGACGCCATGCGACAGCCATCATCGCATCGGCCGCGGTCGGCGCTGTCCCCCTCCGGTGAACGCCGGGCGACCCGGCCCTCGCCCCTAGCCCGCGTCCGGCGGGCGGTCCAGCCGCAGGACCAGGACCTCCCAGCCGGTGCCCGCGTGGCGGGTGCGGCCCGTGACCCGCATCCCGAGCCGCTCGGCGACCGCCAGCGAGCGCTCGTTGTCCGGATGGACGATCGCGATCAGCTGCCGCAGGCCGATCCCCCACCCCGCCGCGATCGCCGCCCGCGCCGCCTCGGTCGCGTAGCCGTGGCCCCAGACGTCGTTCCGCAGCCGCCAGCCGACCTCGACCGCCGGCAGCACCTGCGAGAGGAACAGCGGCTCGGCCAGGCCGCAGAACCCCAGCAGCACGCCGTCCTCCACCCGCTCGACCGCCCACAGGCCGTGCCCACGGCGATCCCACTCCTCCTCGAGCCGCCGCATCAGCTCGTCGCTGTCGGGACGCGCGAGCGGCCCCGAGCCGATGTGCCGCATCACCAGCGGGTCGGCGTTGATCGCGGCCAGCGGCTCGCGGTCCTCTGATCGCCAGCGCCGCAGCAGCAGGCGGTCGGTGCGTATCTCCTCGGGGGCGCGGGCGAGCACGGGAGGGCAACGCTAGCCGAGGGGGGTGCGCCCGGTCGGCGCGGTCGTGCCCTGTTGGAGTCGCACCCGTCTCTGGTCGTGGCGACTTCGGCTCGGCGATCGGCCGGGGCCGGGTGCGACCACTCGACCGGCCCCTGCGCGACCTGCTGCCTGCCGCTTGGCCTTCGGTTGGTGGTTCGGCTCCGAGGACTTCCGGTCGAGCGGCCCCACCCAGCCCTTCCCTGAGCCCCTGGGCTGGCTCCTCCGGTGGCGGTGCTGGGCTCCTGGTCGTGCAGGGCGCGGCTCGGGGAGGGGCCGGCTCGGCGGCGGTGCTTGGGGAGAGCGAGCCGTGGTTGGCGGGCGGTGGCCGCTCGCCAACGACAGCTCGCTTCACACGCGAGAGGTCTCCAGTTCGAGTCTGGATATACACATAGGACGGAAGCCCTGCTTACAGCGGGGCTTTCGTCGTTCTGGGGCGAGGTCTCCGGAGGCCGCCTTGGGCGAGATCCGGGCTCGTGGCCTGATCGTGGCCTGATGGGGCGAAATCGGACCAAGCCGATCACCTCGATGTGGAGCATCAGTTCGCAGAAGTGCTGCGCTTGATTCCGGGGCTGTCGAGACCGTGACCGAACAGAAGCGGTCAAGCGCTGGCTCGGCTCCGCTTCCAATCTGCACCGCGGACCGCGACAGGCAGTGCCGGTCCGAGTTCTCCTAGGAACCTGCTGGCGAACGCTCCGACTCGTCCCGACCCTCTAGGCCTCCCCGCGCTGGCGTTCAGTTGCAACGCCGTCTTTCGCTCGATCGTCGCGTACGACGAGAGAACCAGTACGTCTCTGGTGCGGGTCAAGCTGACGAAGAACAGTCGACGCTGCTCCTGCAGACGACGCTCTTGTTCTATCGCCGACTCGCTCGGGTCATCGGACGCCGGCATGAAGCCCTCAATCAAGCCGACGAGCACAACCAAATCCGCCGTCAGCCCCTTCGACGCGTGAAACGTCATCACACGAACGTCAGAATGTTCCTCCGGCAGTTCTCGGACCGAGACCGCGGCGCGAAGCTGCTCTTCGAACTCGCGTAGGTCCTTCGCTTCCGGAAGTACCTCCAACGCAAGATGGCGCAGGGGGCCCAGATCCGCATCACCCTCAGGCAAGAGTTCATCGACAAGCCACGTAAGATCGTCCTGGCGCTCACGCAACGCGCCCAGAGCTGTCTGCAGCTCATGCCATCTCGCCAACGCAGGCCCCGAATAGGGAATCGCGATGTCGCCCCGGTCGAGCTGATCAAGTACCTCGGCGACATCAACGCCCGCTTCGCGCGCCCGGTCGTAGAGGCGTCGATACGCACCGCGCAGCTCTGAACTGCTATTGAGGGCGAGCCACGCACGAAGTGCCAATCGATCTGATGGATCTGCGACGAGTGTCAGAAGGGTAAGAGCGCGCCGCGCCGCATCGCCGGTAATTGCCTCTTCTTGGAAGTAGGTAGAGCACGGCACGCCCCGACCGATAAGCGCGTCGCGGATCGCGTAGCCGATCTGCCTGCGAGGCGTGAGCACGAGACAACTCGCCGGATCGACTCCGGCGGCAATGCGCGCTCTGATGAA
This sequence comes from Patulibacter medicamentivorans, assembly GCF_000240225.1. Taxonomy (GTDB): domain Bacteria; phylum Actinomycetota; class Thermoleophilia; order Solirubrobacterales; family Solirubrobacteraceae; genus Patulibacter; species Patulibacter medicamentivorans. The sequence continues at coordinate 10,520 of NZ_AGUD01000065.1, read as the reverse complement.
CTGAGCCACGCCATCAGCCTCCGCTTCTGGAGACTCCCATTGGACGTGATGAATCTCGCCTGGAGGGTTGCCGGGGTGCGGACGCAGCTCCGCGCGGGTCCGGTCTGGGTTTCTTTCAATCAGTGCCTGGGCCATCTCCACAACGTCAACCGGGCATCGACGGCACGAAGAAAACTGAACGTCTTCCGTCTCCGAGTAAGCCTCATGGAACGCCCGTATCCCTTCCGGATGCGCGTGCTTGAACCCGTAGATCGACTGGTCGTCATCCCCGATGATTGCGATGCTGGCTGCATCGCATAGAAGGTCAAGGACGCGTTGCTCAGCCCGATTGAGGTCCTGGTACTCGTCTACGAGCACGTGGTCGTAGGCACTGCGTTCGTCAGCGTGAGGATTCTGTTCGAGGTAAGCGAGCGCTTGGGGAACTACCTCGCCGATCAGCATCCCGCGATGCCACTTGAGGGAGTCGAGAATCGCCGCTTGGAACGCCTGGTCGAGTCCGTCAACCGGCTGACCGGGCGCCTCGGCCTGACACCGGGACCACGCGCTCTCGAACGCCTTCAGCAGCCTGTCGCGCTGACGCTTCCCACCGAAGTCCCCAACGAGATCGGCGACAAGAATGTCGCGCTCAAAGCCCGCGAGGATGCGAGGGACGCGCTGCGTCGCGTGTAGGACGTGCTCACGCCCGAGCACCCCAAAGCAATAGCTGTGAAGCGTCTTCGGTGCGAGTCCCCCTGCGCCCTCCAGCAACGCCGCTTCCCGCACGAGGTCTTGAGCCGCAGCCCGGGCGAAGGTCACGACTAGTATCCGGCGAGGATCTGCGCCCTCTTCGATCAACCTGCTCAGGCGTTGCATGAGGGCATACGTCTTGCCCGTTCCGGGACCCGCCAGAGCTCGTATCGCAGCAGCGTTCGACCGAGCGAAAACGTCCGCTGGATCTAGGGACACGTCAGGCGTAAGCGACATGAACACATTCTTTCCTATGCGGCGGACGACCGGATGTCCTGCCCGAACTCAGCGACCTACGGTGCGATGCGCAACTAGCCCCAACGGCCGCGTTGGCGGGCGCGGACCGCTTATGCCTTCACTCACCTGGACCCAGCCGCGGCCACCAACCGATCGGCAGCGCAGCACGACGCCCATCATCCGGCGGCGCGAGTCGCCCGAACTCCTGCGTGCTGATCGGATGATCATCGAACAGGACCACGAATCCGCCTCGACACAATAATCCTGGAGGCAGCCTCCGCGGGAGATGAGGTCACGAACTCAGCGCCTCGCCAAGCCAGCACAGATCTCCATGAAAACACCATTGCTCATGATCCAGGATCACCGATACCGTTTCGAGCGATCAGCTGAAGTCTCGGAAGGATCATGCGATGAAGGTCTCCTGGCGGTTCAAGACGACGGATGAACCACTTGGCGAGGGCGGATTTGGAAACGTGCACCCCTGCCACCGTCTCGTGGACGGCCAAGTCGTCGATACGGATTTTGCGGTGAAGCTCTTCCGTGTTCCCGACAACATGGACCCAGACGAAGCACGGACCCGGTTTCGCAACGGCGGGCGCCTCGGCAAGAAGCTTCGACATCCCAACATCCTGCCCGTTGTGGCCACGGGGAACCGGCGCGCGGACGGCACGCCGTTCATCGTGATGCCGCTTGCCTCCGGCAACATGTGGAACTGGCTGGCGGACGAGCAGCCAACGATCGATGACATCGTTGATGCGTTTGTTCAGATCCTTGGCGGCGTGGCGCATGCCCACGCACAGAACATCCTTCACAGGGACCTGAAGCCGGAGAATATTCTCTGGCTGAACGAACATCCCGTCGTCAGCGACTTCGACCTCGCCAAGGACATCACCCCTCGACTCTTCAGCAGCGGGATCACCGCAACCGCCGACGGCCTAGGCTCCCATGGGTACGCGGCGCCCGAGCAGTGGACAGATCTCAAGCACTGCGGGCCCCAAGCCGACGTGTACGCACTTGGACGCCTCTTTTGGTCGATGCTGACCGGCGAACGTGTGGCCCCCGTCGCACCTCCGAACCTCTTGGCTGTACCGGCCCAGTTCCGCGCATTCATCGAACGCGCAACCGAGCAGCGCGAGGACGATCGGTACGGCTCGGCCGCCGAAATGCTCCGTGCCCTGGAGGCCGTTGTCGCCGCTCCCCCGGGTAGCCCCAAACAACCGGTCCAGGAACTCGTCGAACGCTGGAACCGGCGCGAAACAGGCGACTCTGCCCTTTTGCTCCGCGAGATCAACGAGCATTTTCGCCTGCATCGTGACGACGACGAGCTCCATAGCGATGTAGCCCCGTTTCTCCCACCCAGTCTCTTGGAGGCTTGGATGTCGGCCCGTGCGCAGGGGTTCGCGAAGATGGTCGCCGGGGTCGACGACGCTTGCTCGGGACCGCTCCCATGGGACGACTGCGACGGCTTCGCGCGCTTCTATCTTCTCGTTTTCGAGCACAGCAATGATCCACAGCTCCGCACCCGAGCGATCGAGCAGGTACTGCGGATTGCCGCAACCCACAATCGCTACCCAGTCGCAGCGATGCTGCGGACGACGCTTGCCGACATCGAAGACGACGACAGCGCTCAACTCGTCGCAGCAGCGGTCGATGCCCAACCTGAGCACGCCCGCTGGTTCCAAGTCCGACACTCGGTGCATCCGTTGATCGCGGAAGCGTTCGCGAGAGTCGAAACTGCGGCCGCGTAGCAGGAAGCCAACGTCGCACCGCTGCCCAGCCTCATGGCGCGAACTCGGCGGCGGCCCGTTCCGGCCCAGGCACGACACGGCGCAGCGTGCGATCGCCGCGGAGTCACAGGAACGGATCCCGCTCATGAGGCGCTGCCATGAGCAGAGTTCGTTCCGCCCTCTGAATCGCCGATTGCCAGACCGACGACCGCGACGCCGCCAATCAGGCCACGACCCCCTCCTCCATGGCCTAATCCCGCGCCAAACCCCGCATGTCCGCGCATACACCGACCCCGCCTCCCCCGCAAAATCCCTGCAAACCGCCCCTTCCCGGACCCCAGAAAAGCAATTCACACGCGGGAGGTCTCCAGTTCGAGTCTGGACATGCCCAACGTTCTCTCGTGCAAGCCCCAGACGGCGTTCCAGCGCTGTCAGGGGGCGCTTCTTGGTAGGGAACGCGACCTTAGATGCGTGGCCGGCCAGCGAGCAACCCAACCAGCGTCTGTACAGGCGGCCGCGCAGCTACGCCATAGCGAGCGTCCCTCTCCGCAACTACGGGCGCTTAACAGCCGATTCGACCTAGGGCCTTGCGGTAGGGCTTGGTCGAGTACGAGGGCGATCCCTGCTGCACCGTCGTTGTCCGGCGGTACGCCTTGCCGAGCCGGCCGCCCTTGTTGAACAGCTTGAGCTGAATCTTGGTCTTCGTGCCGACTGGTGCTGTGACAGTGGGCTTGCGTTCGCGCTCGACGTCGTAGGCGATGCAGTACTGGCCGTTAGCGAGCCGCCGATAGCGGCTCATCGCTTGGTCCTCAAAAGCGTGACCACCGATGCGGATGTCGCCACGGCGCTTCGCCGGGTTGACGTACGCGTCAGTACGCAACCATCGCGGCACCGTCAACGGATCCCGGTTGACACGGAAGTACACGACATACTGAAAGTCGCCGAGCTTCACGTTGCTGTTCTGCACGATGATCGGACCTGCCAGCACCTTCGTCGTCGTGGACATGCTCGATGCCGTCGCCGGAAAGGCCGAACCAAGTGCCGTCACGAGCATCGCGACCATTGCCTCAACCATGGACTTGCCTCCTCGCTCAGGGTGTCGTGCTCGATAGCTCATACGTCCCGGCTCCTCCCTCTCGCCTAGGGCTTCTTACCGATAAAGCAAACGTTCGGCCAACCCCTGTGGTGCGCCTGAACGGGCCGACGCGGCGTACGTATAACCCGGCCTGAGGGTTGGGTTTGGCGATTGCTCGCCCGCGGGGGTCCCCTAGCTGAGCGGCGCGCCGTGGCATTTCTTGCTCTTGAAGCCGCTGCCGCAGGGGCAGGGCTGGTTGCGGTTTTGGCGTGCGTACTCGGCCTGTTCGTCGTCGAGATTCACGAAGGCGGCGAACGCGTGCGGGTCGAGCACGGCGAACAGATCTTCCTTGAGATCGGGGCGGTACCTGTCCACGGCCAGGATGGCGAGAAGCGCGAGGCACTGGTAGAGGACAACGACGGCTTGGGGTGCCCAGTCGTCGGAGGGCCTGCGGGCGATGTGGACGTCGTTGCCTTCGCCGCTCATGAGCGTCGAGAGCCCGAGTGGCCCGTGGTGGTGAACGTGATCGTTGAAGCGCTGTGGGACGTCGAGGATGTACTGGAAGGCGTCGGCTACGGACGGGTTAGCGACTGCGTTCCAGATGCCCTCTCGCAGCTCGGGTACGTCGCGGAGCGCGGCGACGAGGGCCCGGGTGTCGCGTGAAGCGCCGGCATCGCGCTTCCACTTACGGGTCTTGGGGTGCTGGGTGACTTCGTTGGCCCACCATGACTTCTGACCGAACTCGCCGTAGAGCACGTTCCATCGCGCTCGGGTCTCGGGATCAACTCGGATCAGAGCCCTATGGGCTGGGCGATTGGCGTCGCCCTCGTCGCGGAGGCGTTCTTGCCAGAGCGTCTTCGTGTGGTGTTCGTGCTCGGCGATGCGGTGGAGGATCCATCGTTCGTCGTGGGGCCCGTGCGCCATCCAGAACGCGACAATCGCGGTCTCGGTGACGGAGCGTGCGAGTTTGAGACCTTCTCGTCCGTAGCCGTCTCGGGAGAGGACCGCGATGGCTGCGCTCGTTCGAAGTGCGTCGACCAGCGATGTCTGCATGAGGAGCGAGAACGAGCCGCGCGGGGTTGGCCAGGTGAGCTCGCTCATGCTCCACTCGATCAAGGCATCGAGTCGATCACGTATCCGCTCGAGCTTGACCTGCTCCACGTCCATGCCCTCGACCGTAGATCACCGGTCGGACCCATACGTACACCGGTGTGACCTCATCGAGACGGCTAGGGCACGACCCGCCCGACCCCCGACGCCCGTGGCACGAACCGGTGAACCAGGGAGGGCTGGGTGGGGTCATCCGCCGCCGGCACTATCCGGAGCCGAACCAGAGACCCAGGACCAAGCCGAACCCCAGAAGTCGGCGGAGGGCCGGCTCGGAGGACCGCACCCGGCCCCAGCCCACCGCCGAGCCACCCCACCACGACCAACGACGAGCCGAAACCGCCAAGCCACAGCCGAAGGGAGAAGAGGCCGACCCGAGGCCAGCCCCACCCCTCAGCCGGAGACCGCCCCCGCCTCGACCGCAGCCGCCTCCGCCTGCTCCAGCTGCTCGCGGACGAGCGCCAGGCCGCTGCGCCAGAAGCCCGGATCGGCCAGGTCGAGCCCGGCGATCGCGACCAGGTCCTCCGGCGAACGCGAGCCGCCGGCGCCGAGCAGCTGCAGGTACTTGGGCGCGAACGACGGGCCCTCCTGGCGGTAGCGACCGTAGACCGACAGCGCCATCAGCTGGCCGTAGGCGTAGGCGTAGACGTAGCCCGGGGTGCCGATGAAGTGCGGCACGTACGACCACCAGCCGCGGTAGCCGTCGGTGATCTCGACCGCGTCGCCGAGCATCGCGTACTGGGTGTCGTGCCACAGCTCGCCGAAGCGCTCGACCGACAGCTCGCCCTCCTCGCGGCGCGCGGTGTGGACGGCGTTCTCGAACCGGTTCATCGCCGTCTGCCGGAAGATCGTGGCGATCGAGCCCTCGATCTGTTCGGCCAGCAGTCCGAGCCGCGCCTGCGGGTCGGTGGTCTCGGTCAGCAGCCGGTCGAAGACCAGCGTCTCGCCGAAGACCGAGGCCGTCTCCGCCAGCGTCAGCGGCGTGTGCTGCTCGAACGGGCCGCGGTCGCGGGCCAGGTAGGCGTGGATCCCGTGGCCCAGCTCGTGGGCCAGCGTCAGCACGTCGCGGCGGCGGCTGGTCCAGTTCAGCAGCACGTACGGGTGGTGGGTCGGAACGGTGTAGGCGCAGAACGCGCCGCCGCGCTTGCCGGTGCGCGGCGGGGCGTCGATCCAGCCCTCGCTGACGAAGCGGCGGGCGACGTCGCCCATCTGCGGGTCGAAGGCGTCGAAGCTGGAGAAGACCAGGTCGGTGGCCTGTGCCCAGGAGAACTCCTGCTCGTCGGCCTGGGTGATCGAGGCCATCCGGTCGTAGTCGGCCAGCTGGTCGATCCCGAGGATCTTGGCCTTCAGCCGGTACCAGCGCTGCGGGATGTCGTAGGACTCCTGGACGGCGTCGACCAGCGCCTGGACCGACTCGTCGCTGGCCTCGTTGGCCAGGTTGCGCGACGCGATCCACGACGGGAAGCTGCGCAGCCGATCCTCGACCGCCTTGTCCTGCAGCAGCGTGTTGAAGATGAAGGCGCGGGTCCGCAGGCCGGGAGCGAGCGCCTTGGTGACCGCCTCGGCGACCTTCTGGCGGGTCTCGCGCGACGGGTTGGTCAGCTGCGCCAGCGCGACGTCGAGGGCGACCGGCTCGCCGTCCTCGTCCAACTGGACCTCGATCACCGAGGTCAGCTCGTCGAACAGCCGGTCCCAGGCGCCGCGGCTGGAGGTCTGCTTCTCCGCCAGGATCCGCTCCTCCGGCTCGCTCAGCTGGTGGGGCTTCTCGCGCCGGACGGTGCGCAGGTAGTGGCGAGCGGTCTCGAGGCCCTCGGCGCCGAGCAGCGCCTCGGCCGCGTCGTCGTCCAGCGCCGTCCACTCGAGCTCGAAGAACAGCAGCTTGGTCTGGACCGCGGTCGCGCGCTCCTCGACCTTGGCCAGCAGCGCGCCGTGCTCGGGCTTGGTGGTGTCCTCGGCGAACTTCAGCGACGCGTACGAGCCGGCGCGGCCGATCAGGTCGGAGAGCTCGGCCAGCTCGGCGATCGCGGCCGCCAGCCCGGCTCCGTCGATCTCGGCGACCTTGCCCTGGTACGTCGCGGCGAACCGATCGGCGCGGCCCTGCGCGTCCTCCAGCAGCGCCTCGACGCCGGCGGCGCCGGCCGGCGTGCCGTCGGGCGTGCCCTCCGTGACGAGCGTTTCCAGGTCCCAGGCGACGTCGGTGTGCTCCACGGCGGTGCTCATGGATCGAAGCCTACGGGACGTCTGGCGGCGGCTCGACGCGCTCTCCGTGGTCGGCTTCGGTTTCGGCTCGTCGTTGGTCGTGGTGGGGTGGCTCGGCGGGCGGCCGCGGGGCCCTTGAGGGAAGCAAGCCGTGGTTGGCGAGCCGCAGCCGCTCGCCAACCACGGCTCGCTCTCCCCAAGCCCCGCCGCCGAGTCGGTCCCTCCCCGCGCCACGCCCTGCACGGCCGGCAGCCCACCGGCACCGCCGGCGGAGCCAGCCCAGGGACTCAGGGAAGGGCCGGGTGGGGCCGCTCGACCGGAAGTCCTCGGAGCCGAACCAGGGACCGAGGACCAAGCGGCAGGCAGCAGGTCGCGCAGGGGCCGGTCGAGCGGCCGCACCCGGCCCCAGCCGATCGCCGAGCCGAAAACCCACCACCGACCAACGACCCGAGACCGGAGCCCGAACCCGAAGCCCGAGAACCGTCAGCGATTGCGCTCGCGCAGCGCCCGCTGCATCTCGCGCTGCTGGTCCCGCTTCTTGATGTCCTGGCGCTTGTCGGCGACGTTCTTGCCGCGCGCCAGGGCGATCTCGACCTTGATCGTGCGGCCCTTCGGGTAGATCCGGGTCGGGATCACCGTCAGGCCGTCCTGGTTGGCGTCGCCGAGCAGCTTGTCGATCTCGCGCCGGTGGGCGAGCAGCTTGCGGGGCCGGTCCGGGACGTGGTTGTTCATCGCCGCGGGCGCGTAGGGGTCGATCCGCAGGTTGCGGATCCACAGCTCGCCGCGGCGGACGTCGACGTAGGCGTCGCTCATCTGGACGCCGTGGGTCCGCAGCGCCTTGACCTCGGTGCCCAGCAGGGCGATCCCGCACTCCAGCCGGTCGAGCAGCTCGTAGCGGAACCGCGCCTGGCGGTTGTAGCCGTAGTCGCCGCCGGACGGCTTCTTCTTGCCCTTGGCCATGAACCGTCGAGCGTAGCGCCGGGGCACCGGCGGCTGCCCGCCGGTGCCGCCCTGGAGCGCTGGTCCGGCGGGCGGTTCGAGCCCGGCGTGAAGCGGGCGCTGGGCGGCGGCCGGGATCCCGGCCGCCGCCGTCGCTCCGTCGGCCGCTAGCGCGCCGCCGTCCGGTTGCCGATCACGACCCGGTAGCCGCCGAGGACGATCAGGACGCCGATGATGGCGCTGAGGAGTCCGCCGAGGTCGAACATGTCCTTGTCGCCGATCCCGAGCAGGCCGGTGAAGATCAGCCAGCCGACGACGGCGCCGGCGAGCCCGATCAGGATCGTGACGAAGAACCCGCCCGGGTCCTCCCCGGGCATGATGGCCTTGCCGATGAAGCCGGCGACGAGGCCGAGGATGATGGCGCCGATCATGGTGCGCACTGCTCCTTGGTGGGGGACGGAAGGCCGCCGGGCCGCCCTTCGGACGCGCCCGCCGGTGGTCTTCCCGTACTTCGACCTACACCCTCGCGGCCCCGCCGTTGCACGCGTTCGTGCGTTCTGCAACGAGTTGCGCCTGGCCTCGGCCTGGCGCGCCGCCACTCAGGCCCGCGCCGGCACCAGCGTGACGCGGCCCCGCACGGGCTCGACCCGCTGGACGGCGACGGCGACCGGGTCGCCAATCCGCAGCGCGCGGCCGGAGCGGGTGCCGACCAGCATCACGCCCAGCTCGTCCAGCTCCCACCAGTCGTCGTGGAGCATCCGCACCGGCAGCAGCCCCTCGAACGCCTCGCCGTCGGCGACCCCGCCGCCGACGCCCAGATCGCCGGTGCCGAAGCGCACGAACGCCCCGGCGTCCGCGACCCCGGTCACCTCGCCGGCGAAGGTCCGGTCGAAGCCGTGCGCGAAGAGGATCCGCTCCAGCAGGAAGGCGCGCGCGATCCGGTCGGCGGTGCGCTCGACGTCCATCGCCTCGCGCTCCGTCGCCGAGCACCAGAGGCCCAGCTCGGCCAGGTCGTCCGAGGCGGTGTAGCCGTCCTCCCCCGCCCCGATCAGCGCCAGGATCGCCCGGTGGCAGACCAGGTCCGGGTAGCGGCGGATCGGCGAGGTGAAGTGGCAGTAGTGCCGCAGCCCGAGCCCCGCGTGACCGGTCCCCCTCGGGTCGTAGCGCGCCTGCTGCAGCGCCCGCAGGACCAGGTACGACAGGCCCGCCCGCCCGTGCCCGGTCCGCCGCACGTGGGCGTCGACCCGGCGCGAGATCTCGGCCACGGCCGCCGCCGCCTGCTCGGGGGTCGGCGGATCGCCCTCGGCGCCGCCGAGCTCCGGGGTCGCGACGCCGAGCACCGCCAGCTGGTCGGCCAGCCTCCGGACCGCCTCGGGCTCGGGTCGCCCGTGGACCCGGTGCAGCGCCGGGGCGCGGGCCTCGTCGAGCAGCCGCGCGACCTGCTCGTTGGCGGCGATCATCAGGTGCTCGATCAGCCGGTGCGCCTCGGTCTGGCGCTCGATCGCGATCGCCTCGACGTGGCCGTCGCCGTCGAAGGCGAAGCGCGGCTCGCCGGTGTCCAGCTCCAATGCCGTCGTCGTCTGCTCGCGCCGCTCCTGGAGCGCCGCCGCGACCCGTCGGGCGATCAGCAGCGGGCCCGCCCACGGGTCCTGTGCCCGCTCGCGGCCGGCGAAGATCCGGTCGACCTGGTCGTAGTCCAGCCGCGCGTCGGAGTGGATGATCGTCCTGTCGACCCGGGCCCGCACGACCTCGCCGGCACGCAGCTCCAGCTCGACGCTGACGGCCAGCCGGTCGACGCCGGGGACCAGCGAGCAGGCGTCGTTGGAGAGCGCCGGCGGCAGCATCGGCTCGACGGTCCCGGGCACGTAGACGCTGGTCCCCCGCCAGCGGGCGTCGGCGTCGAGCGCGCCACCGGGCCGGACGTGGGCCGCGACGTCGGCGATGTGGGCGGTCACCCGGAACCGCTCCGCCGCCTCGTCGATCGCCTCGGCGCTGACCGCGTCGTCGAAGTCGCGGGCGGTGACCGGATCGATCGTGAAGGTCGCCAGATCGCGCAGGTCGCGGCGGACGATCGCCTGCTCGCCGGTCGGGCCGCCGGCCGCCACGCCCTCGGCCTCGGCCGCGACCGAGCGGGCGGTCCGGCGCGGGAGCCCCTTGTGCAGCAGCAACGCCTCGAGCACGTCGCGGGCGACGTCGGGGGAGCCGATCGGACGCACCAGCCGCGCGCCGCTGCCGCGCCGTCCGCCGGGCTTCCGCGGCGGGCCGAAGAGCCCGATCCGTCCCTCGCCGATCTCGGCCGAGCGCTCGATCATCACCGGCGTTCCGCGGTCGAACAGCGGCTCGGCGACGAGGAAGCGCCCGCGGCGAACGACCACGCCGACGATCGGCGGCGGCCCGCTGCCGCTGTCGCGCCAGACGTCGCGCGGCAGTGCGGCCGGCCCGTCGGGCGCACGCGACGCCGTCGAACCGCGACCCGCGCCGCGCCCCGGCGCGGACCCGTCCGGCCGCCG
>NZ_AGUD01000066.1 GCF_000240225.1 Patulibacter medicamentivorans | reverse complement strand
CGGGCGGCGGTGCCGCGGCCGGCGGGACCGGGGGCGCGGGCGGCGCCAGCGGCAGCGGCACGACCTCGTCGGCGACCAGCGTCGCCTCGGCGCAGGCCGCGGTCGACAGCGCCAGGCTCGCCGTCGAGGACGCCGAGCAGGCGCTGGCCGACACCCGGCTGGAGGCCCCGGTCGCCGGCACGATCGCGTCGCTCGACGGCGCGGTCGGCGACAGCGTCGGCGGATCGAGCGGGTCGTCGGGGTCGGGGTCCTCGGCGGGCTCCGGCTCGTCCGGCTCCTCGGGAACGGGCGCGGCGGCGGGCGCCGCCACCGGCGCCGCGGGATCGGGCGCCGCCACCGGCTCCTCGAGCGGCTCCTCCTCGTTCCTGGTCCTCACCCAGCTCAGCCGGCTCGACCTCGAGGTCTCCTTCAGCGAGTCCGACATCGGCAAGCTGAAGGTCGGCCAGAGCGCGACCGTCTCCGTGACCGCGCTCGACGGCGTCCAGCTGGCGGCGAAGGTGACGCGGATCGGGATCCTGTCGAGCCCCAGCAGCGGCGTCGTCAGCTACCCGGTCACGCTCTCGGTCAGCCAGACCGCGACCGGCGTCCGGACCGGGATGAGCGCGTCGGCCGAGGTCGTCGTCGAGCAGGCCAGCGGCGCCCTCAGCGTCCCGAGCCAGGCGCTCCGCGGCCGCACGGTGACCGTCGAGGAGGACGGCAAGCGGACGACCCGGGTCGTCTCGACCGGGGTCGTCGGCGACAGCGCGACCCAGGTCACCAGCGGCTTGGAGGCCGGCGACCGGGTCGTCCTGCCGGCCCTCAGCGCCGGCGCCGGCGGCGGTGGCCTGGCGGCCATCGCGGGACGGCTCGGCGGCGGCGCCGGCGGGGCGCGCCTGGGCGGCGGGCTCGGCGGTGGCGGCGGCCTGGCGGGCGGGCCTCCCGGCGGCTTCGGCGGTGCGCGCCCGTGAGCCCGCGCCCGGTGATCGACGTGCGGCGGGTGTCGCGCGTCTACCGGCCTGCGGCCGACCTCGAGGTCCACGCGCTGCGCGACGTCTCGCTGCGGATCGGCCGCGGCGAGCTGGTCGCGATCATGGGCAGCTCGGGTAGCGGCAAGAGCACGCTGATGCACATCCTCGGCTGCCTCGACGCGCCGACCGCGGGCCGCTACCTGCTGGACGGGATCGACGTCGCCGACGCCCACGAGGACGACCTCTCCGACCTGCGCAACCGCAAGATCGGCTTCGTCTTCCAGGCCTTCAACCTGGTCCCGCGGACGAGCGCGCTGAGCAACGTCGAGCTGCCCCTGGCCTACGCCGGGGTGCCGCGGGCCGAGCGGCGCCGGCGGGCCGAGGCCGCGCTCGGGGCGGTCGGGATGGCCAAGCGGCTCGACCACCTGCCCTCGGAGCTGTCCGGCGGGCAGCAGCAGCGGGTCGCCGTCGCGCGGGCGATCGTCACCGACCCCGCGCTGGTGCTGGCCGACGAGCCGACCGGCAACCTCGACTCGCACACCACCGAGGAGGTGCTGCGGATCTTCGACGAGCTGCACGAGCAGGGCCGCACGATCGTCCTGATCACGCACGAGGACGAGGTCGCCGCGCACGCCGGACGGGTGATCCGGCTCGGCGACGGGCAGGTCCTGAGCGACAGCGCCCACCCGCCGGTTACGGCGACGGCCGGGGAGCGGGCGGCGTGAGCCTGCGCGAGACGCTGCGGATCGCGCTCGGCGGGATCGTGGCCAACAAGCTGCGCTCGGGGCTGACGATCCTCGGGATGACGATCGGCGTCGCGGCCGTGATCGTGCTGGTCGCCGTCGGCCAGGGGTCGCAGCGGGCGGTCCAGCAGCAGATCCAGGCGCTCGGCACGAACGTGCTGCTGGTGATGGGCCAGGGCGCGCGGGGCGGCCCGGGGTCGGCGGCGACCGCCAGCGCCTCGCTGACGACCGCCGACGCGACGGCGCTGGAGGATCGCGAGCTGGCGCCGGACGTGCTGAGCGCGTCGCCGGTCGTGCGGGTCTCCAGCGCGACCCTCGTCTCGGGCGCCACCAGCTACCAGCCGTCGCAGGCGATCGGCACGACGCCCGGCTACGCCGCCGCCAGCAACTACGAGGTCGCCCAGGGCGCGATGTTCAGCGCGGCTCAGGCGAAGGCCCGCGAGCGGGTCGCCGTCGTCGGCCCGACGGTCGTCCAGAACCTCGGGATCGGGGTCGGCTCGTCGGTCCGGATCAACGGCGTCGCGTTCCGGGTGATCGGCGTCACCGCGAGCAAGGGCGCCAGCGGCGCGACCAACCAGGACGACCTGGTGATGGCCCCGATCACGGCGGTCCAGGACGCGCTCGCCGGCTACGGCTCGATCAGCTCGATCACCGTCCAGGCCCGCTCGCAGGGCGCGCTCGACGCCGCCCAGGCCGAGGTCACCGAGATCCTCGACCAGCGTCATCCGACCGCGAGCGGCGGGTCGAGCAGCTTCACGGTGATCAACCAGGGCTCGATCCTGGCCGCGTCCAGCTCGACGACGTCGGTCTTCACGACCCTGCTCGGCGCGGTCGCGGCAATCTCGCTGCTGGTCGGCGGGATCGGGGTGATGAACATCATGCTCGTCAGCGTCACCGAGCGGACCCGCGAGATCGGCATCCGCAAGGCGGTCGGGGCGCGCCGCAGCGACGTCCTGACCCAGTTCCTGGCCGAGGCGGTGCTGGTGTCGATGCTCGGCGGCCTGCTGGGCGTGGTCGCCGGGCTGCTGATCAGCCGCTTCCAGATCGCCGGCGTGCAGCCGAGCGTCGCCGCCTACTCCGTCTTCCTCGCCTTCGGCGCCTCGGTGCTGGCAGGCCTGTTCTTCGGTACCTACCCGGCTGGCCGCGCCGCGCGGCTGCGCCCGATCGAGGCCCTTCGCTTTGAGTGATCACGACGACGTGCCCATCGACGCCGCGGCGTCCGATCCGTCGCAGGGCTGGCGCCCGGCGACCCACGGCGGCGACCCGC
>NZ_AGUD01000067.1 GCF_000240225.1 Patulibacter medicamentivorans | reverse complement strand
CGCCGCGGGCACGCCGCCGCGCGCCGGGTCGACGGCGACCGCCGCGCCGCCTGAGCGCGGCGCTCACGATGAGCCGCCGCGCCGCACCGCGGGCGCTCACGCGGGAGCGGCCGCACCGTCCCCGCCGGCCGACGAGGCCCCGGGACCGCGACGACGGCGCAACGCGGCCACCGTCAGCTGGCTGAGCCGGTACAGCAGCAGGTCCCCGAACGGCGTGTGCGGCGGATAGATCCGGTTGGTGACGAACGCCACCGAGAGCCCCGACGCCGGGTCCGCCCAGGCGCCCGAGCCGGCGTAGCCGAAGTGCCCGAACGCCCGCGGCAGCCAGGCCCCGGGGACGAACGCCTGGTGGTACCCCAGCCGCCAGATCATCGGGATCACGACGTTGAGGTCCGGCGCCCGCGACTCGACCCGCTCGATCCGGCGGACCGTCTCCGGCGAGAGCAGCTGGCGGCCGTCGACGCTGCCGCCGTTGGCGAGCGCCCCGTAGAGCGTCGCCAGCGACTCGGCGCTGAACATCCCGTTGACGGCCGGCATCACGGTGTCGAGCCCGGGCGCGTCGCGACCGGTGAACGCCGCCGCGAGCCCGGGGGCGTAGACCGACTCCAGGCCGCGGCGGGGCGACGCGAACCCCGGCAGCAGCGCCGCGGCCGGCACCAGCCCGAGCAGCGGCCCGAGCCCGCCGACCAGCGTCGGGACCCGCTCGCCGCCGGCGCGCGGGCGACCGAAGTGCAGTCCGTCGACGCCGAGCGGCTCGCTGACCTCGGACGCCAGCAGCTCGTCGATCCCGCGACCGGTGATCGCGCGGGCCAGGCCGCCGAGCAGCCAGCCGTAGGTGACGGCGTGGTACGCGGGCCGGCCCGGCCGGTGGTCGGGCGTCCGCGCCGCCAGCCGCTGCTCGGCCCCGACGTGGTCGAGCAGCGCCGGCAGGTCGGGGGCGATCGGCCGCAGCCGATCGAGGCCCGCCTGGTGGGTCAGCAGCTGGCGAACCGTGATCGCGCCCTTGCCGCCGGCCCGGAACTCCGGCCAGTAGGTCGCGACCGGCTCGTCGTAGTCCAGCAGCCCCTGGTCGGCGAGCCGGTGGATGACCGTCGACGCCACGCCCTTGCTGGTCGAGAACGAGAGCCCCAGGCTGTCCCGCCGCCACGGCTGCCCCGAGGCCGGATCGGCGACCCCGGCCCAGATGTCGACCAGGACCCGGTCGCGGTGGCGGACGACGAACGAGCCGCCGCCCCGGCCGGCTGCCCGGAAGGTCCTCGAGAACAGCTTCCCGATCGCCTCGAACCCCGGCTCGACGTACCCGCCGACGCCCGCGAACGGCCCGGCGCCGGTCGCGCCGGACGCCGGGGATCGACCGGCGCCGCGGTCGGAGAGGGGCTTGGTGGTCATCGCGTCGCTGTCCTCGCTCGTGGGGTCGTCGGGCCGCGGCCGCGTGCCGTCGACGACGTCGGCAGGACGCTATCCGCTGACCCGGCCGCGTCCCCCGGGTGGCGCCGAGCGCCCCGGCCTGCGACCGTTCCGCCACCACCCGACCGGGAGCCCGTGCGATGCCCAGCGCCACCACGCCGCCTGCGATCAGCCGGATCGCGGCCCTGCTGCGCCCCGACGGCGGCGATTCGCCGCGGACCGTCGACGGCTACCTCGACCTGCTCGAGGTCGACACCGTCCGGCCGACCATCGGCCAGCGGGCGATGCGCTCGACGCTGCTGCCCCACATCTACGAGGCGCTCTGGCGGCCGATCGGCTTCCAGGCGTTCACCGGGCGGTCGACCGCGGCCGAGCACGCGCAGCTGCTCGAGCTGCTCGACGTCCAGCCCGGCGACACCGTCCTCGACGTCGCCTGCGGCCCGGGCAACACGACCCGCCGCCTGCAGGACGCGGTCGGCGACGGGCTCGTGATCGGCTTCGACGCGGCGGCCTCGATGCTCGAGCGCGCGGTCCGGGACACCGACAGCCCGGCGGTCGGCTACGTCCGCGGGGACGCCCACCGGCTGCCGTTCGCGGACGCCAGCATCGACGCGGTCTCCTGCTACGGCGCGCTCTACCTGATCGAGCGCCCCGAGCAGGTGATCGACGAGATGGCGCGCGTGCTGCGGCCGGGCGGCCGGATCGCCGTGCTCACCAGCTGCGCCCGCGGCCCGTGGCCGGCCCGCCGCCTGCAGGCCGCCAGCCGGCTGCTGACCAGCGTCCGGGTCTTCGAGCGCGACGACGTGCCGCGGGCGTTCGCGCGCGCCGGGCTGGTCGATATCGAGCAGCACGTCAGCGCCTTCTCCCAGGTCGTCGGCGCCCGGCGTCCGGCCGAGGGCCGGCCGATCACGCCGCGCGCCCGGCGCCCAGCACCAGCGCGGTGATCCAGTCGACGATCTCGGGGGCGAGCGCGGTCAGCCGCGGCTCGCGCTCCTGCTCCAGCGCCTCGACGACCAGGCCGCGGACCGCCACGGCGATCGCCAGGTAGGCGCGATCGGAGAGCGGGCCAAGGGACGGATCGCGCCGCCGGATCGCCGCGTGGCGGTCGCCGATCAGGGCCGCGAACCCGCCGACCGCCGACCGCCGCCGCTCGCGCGCCGCCGGGCCCGCGCCCTCCATCTCGATCAGGAAGGCCCGCGCGACCACCGGGTTGCGCTCGAGCGTCGCGAGGTAGCCGAGCAGGGCGCTGTCGATGAACGCGCTCCAGGGCGTGTCCGGCTCGAGCTCGGCGGTCATCGCGGTCACGAGCGCGGCCGCGAAGTGGTCGTAGGCGGCCAGCAGGCACTCCTGCTTGTCGGCGAACTGCTCGTAGAACGCCGCCCGCGAGACCGACGCGCGGCGGGCCAGCGCGCCGATCGTGACCGCCGCGTAGCCGCCCTCGCCCAGCAGCTGCGCCATCGCGCCCATCAGCCGCATCCGCTGCGACGCGGCGACCTGCTCGCGGGGGAGCCCGTGGGGGCCCTTGGGCAGCGGGACGGCGGCGGTGAAGATCTCGACGTGCATAGTGAGGAAACGCGTGGTACTTTACTCGCCGGGAACGACGGAGGAGGCTGGAGGAGCCATGCGCACGACGAGGATCAGGGCCGCGCTCATCGCGGCGATCATGACGGCGGTATCGGCGTTCGCCGTCTCCGCCCCGGCCGGCGCCGCGGTGCCGGGGACCAACGACTTCGGCTGCAAGCCGAGCGCCGCCCACCCGCGGCCGCTGCTGATGCTGGAGGGCTTCGGCGGCAACAGCGACGCCTGGCGCTTCTTCGCCCCGAAGCTGAAGGCCGACGGCTACTGCCTGTTCACCACCAACTACGGCGAGCACCCGCTGCTGAAGGCGCTGATCCCCAACCCGATCGAGGGCATCGTCCCGATGCAGCAGAGCGCGAAGGAGATCGCGCCCTTCGTCGACCGGATCCTGGCGGCGACCGGGGCCGCGAAGATCGACATCCTCGGCCACTCCGAGGGCACGATGATGCCCCGCTGGTACCTCGAGAAGCTCGGCGGCGCGGCCAAGGTCCAGAAGTTCGTCGCGATGACGCCGCTCTGGCGCGGGACCGCGTTCTTCGGCGCCGCCCAGCTGCGCGACCTGCTGACGCCGCTCGGCCTGGCGGGGCCGGTGATCGGGCTCGTCCACGGCCTCTGCGGGACCTGCACCCAGGCGCTCACCGGCTCCGACTACCTGAACGAGCTGAACGCCGACGGCGAGGCGATCCCCGGCATCGAGCACACCAACATCGTCACCAGGTACGACGAGCTCGTGCAGCCCTACACCAGCGGGATCATGCGCGACGGCGGAACCAACGTCGTGCTCCAGGACGTCTGCCCGAACGACGTCTCCGAGCACATCGCGGTCGCGTTCGACCCGAACGTCCTGCAGCTGGTCGAGCGCGCGCTCGATCCGGAGCACGCCAAGCCGGTGCGCTGCGCGTACTGACGCTCAGGCCGGCGCCGGCTGGTCCGTGCCCGCGCCGGCGCGGGCCAGCATCGGCGCCAGCAGCCCCGACGGCTCGCCCGCCGGCACCAGCGCCGTCAGCGGCGCGCCCGGGCGCTCGCGGAGCGACACGACCCGGACCCGGTCGCCGGTGGTCGCGCCGGCGGGCGCGGTCACGAACGCGAACTCCCCCGGGCCCTGGACGTGCGTGACCGGCGGCGCGCCGTGCATCGCGCTGATCCGGGTCCGCGGCTCGAACCCGGCCGACCGGCAGAGGTCGATCAGGCTGCGGGCGTAGCCCGAGCGCTCCGGGTCGGCCCAGATGATCAGCACGTGCCCGGCGAGCGCCGCGAGCGCCAGCTGGTCGCGGTCCGCGAGCGGGTCGTCGCCGGCGAGCGCGACCCGCAGCTCGTGGTCGCCGCCCGACAGCGCGTGCGACGCGACGCCGTCGGCCGCCGCGAGCCGTCGGCCGAGGCCGAGGTCCAGCTCGCCGCGCCGCAGCAGCCCCGGCAGATCCGCGGGCCAGCGCTGCGTGACCGTCACCGCCAGGTCGGGGTGGACGCGCCGGACCGGCTCCAGCAGCGCCATCACCTCCTCGCCGCTGAGGGCCGGGGTGTGCCCGACGCGCAGCACCGGGTGCTCGGTCGAGCGACCGGCGATCCGCGTCCGCGTCCACGCGCCCTCGGCGGCCGCCAGCAGCCCCGGCGCCTCGCTCAGCAGGACCCTCCCGGCCGCGGTCAGCGAGACGTGGCGGGTGCTGCGCTCGAACAGCGCGACCCCCAGCTCCCGCTCGAGCCGCTGGATCGCGGTGCTCAGCGCCTGCTGGGCCAGCTGCAGCCGCTCGGCCGCGCGGGTGAAGTTCAGCTCCTCCGCCACGGCGACGAAGTAGGCGAGCTTGCGCAGGTCGGCGGTCGGGGGCAGCGGGGGCATGCGAGCGATCCGGCGCCGCGGGCCGGGCCGCCGGCACCGACACCGTAGCGGCCGCCGATCGGCGAGCCGCCGCGACGGCGGTAACAGCGTCGCGCTGTCACGTCACCGACAGTCGCTGTTTCCCCTCGCCGCCCGCCGTTCGTAGCGTGGTCGACGGCTGCCGGCCGATGCGCCGCCCAGCCCCCGTCCCCCCCCCCGAAGAACCGGAGTCCCCCATGCCCCATGCCTCGCTCGACGGCAAGGTCGTCCTGATCGCCGGCGGCGCCAAGAACCTCGGCGGCCTGCTCAGCCGCGAGGTCGCCGCCCGCGGCGCCAGGGTCGTCGTCCACTACAACAGCGACGCCACCGCGGCCGCCGCCCACGAGACGGTCGCCGCCGTCCAGGCCGCCGGCAGCGAGGCGCTGGCCGTGCAGGGCGACCTGACCCAGGTCGCCCGGGTGGAGGCCCTCTTCGACGCGGCGATCGATCGCTTCGGCGGTGTCGACGTCGCGATCAACACGGCCGGCAAGGTGCTGAAGAAGCCGATCGTCGAGACGACCGAGGCCGAGTACGACCAGATGTTCGCCATCAACAGCAAGGCGGCGTACTTCTTCCTCCGCGAGGCCGGCAAGCGGCTCAACGAGGACGGCAAGATCCTGACGGTCGTGACCTCGCTGCTGGCCGCGTTCACCGGGCTCTACTCGACCTACGCCGGGGCCAAGGCCCCCGTCGAGCACTTCACCCGCGCGGCCGCCAAGGAGTTCGCCCCGCGCGGGATCTCCGTCGTCGCGCTCGGACCGGGCCCGATGGACACGCCGTTCTTCTACCCGGCCGAGGACGACCAGTCGGTCGCCTACCACAAGTCCCAGAGCCTCAACGGGCAGCTGACGAAGATCGAGGACATCACCCCGATCATCGAGTTCCTCGTCACCGACGGCTGGTGGATCACCGGCCAGACGATCTTCGCCAACGGCGGCTACACGACCCGCTGACGGGCCAGCGCGGCCGGCCGTCCCCACCCGATCGGCCGGCCGCCCGCGTACGCTGTCGTCGTCTCCGCTCCCGTCCCCGGTTCCCCATGACCACCACCCTTCGCCGCGCCGAGGGCGCCCAGCGCGCCACCACGCTCGAGCTGTTCTACGACCTGGTCTTCGTCTTCGCGATCACCCAGGTCTCGCACCTGCTGCTCGCGCACCTGACGTGGGAGGGCGCCGGCCAGGCGCTGATGGTGCTGCTCGTCGTCTGGTGGTCGTGGAACTTCACGACCTGGGCGACCAACGAGCTGGATCCCGAGTCGACCCCGGTGCGGCTGCTGCTGCTCGGGCTGATGCTGGCCTGCCTGTTGATGGCGATCGCGATCCCCGAGGCGTTCGGCGACCGCGCGCTGCTGTTCGTCGGCGCCTACGTGGTGATCCAGGTCGGCCGCCACGCGTTCCTGGCGTTCGCGGCCGCCGGCCGGGGCACGATCGAGCGCGAGCGGGCGTCGCGGATCCTCGTCTGGTTCGCGACCGCGGGCGTGCTCTGGATCGCCGGCGCGCTGGCCGACGGCAGCGCCCGGACCGTGCTCTGGATCGCCGCGCTGGCCGTCGACTACGGCGGTCCGCTGGTCATGTACTGGGTCCCGGGGCGGACCGGGATGCCCGAGGGCACCTGGCGGATCGAGACCAGCCACTTCGCCGAGCGCTTCCAGCTGTTCGTGATCATCGCCCTCGGCGAGTCGATCGTGATCACCGGCGCCACCAGCTCCGAGCTCGAGCTGGACGCCGCGCGCGCGGTCGCGATCGCGCTGGCGTTCGTCGGCACCGCGGCGCTCTGGTGGCTGTACTTCAGCTCGGTCGCGCAGGTCGCCGAGTCGACGCTCGAGCGGGCCCGCGACCGGACGAACGTCGCGCGCGACGTCTACACCTACCTGCACGTCGTGCTGGTGGCCGGGATCGTCGTCACCGCCGTCGGCGACGAGCTGGTGATCGCGCACCCCGGCGACGACCTGCCGACCGCCCAGCTGCTGGCGCTGGTCGCCGGCCCGGTCCTCTACCTGCTCGCCCAGGACCTGATGCGGTGGCGGATCGAGGGCGGCCCGAGCCCGTCGCGGACGATCGGCATCGTGGCCTGCCTGCTCGCCGGGCTGATCGGCATCGTCGCCCCGGCGCTGCTGGTGGCGGCGCTGCTGGCGCTGGTGCTCGCCGCGGTGGTGCTCAGCGACGAGCGGGCCCGGCGGCGGCGCGGCGGGCCCGCGCCCGCCGGCCAGGAGCTGGACCTGGCCGGCTGACGCCGCCGGCGCGCGCCTACGCGACGCTGCGGGTCCGGCCCTCCCAGAACGGCTCACGCAGCGTCGTCTTGAGGATCTTGCCGGCGCCCGACCGCGGCAGCTCGCCGGTCCGGATCTCGACGCTGCGGGGGCACTTGTAGTTGGCGATCAGCTGCTTGCAGTGGGCGATCAGGGCCTCGCCGTCGAGCGCCGATCCCTCGCGGACCGCGACCACCGCGTGGACCTGCTCGCCCCACTTCTCGCTCGGGATCCCGATCACCGCGCACTCGACGACCTCGGGGTGGGCGGCGATCGCGTTCTCGACCTCGGCGGTGTAGACGTTCTCGCCGCCGGTCACGATCATGTCCTTGAGCCGGTCGACCACGAACACGAACCCGTCGTCGTCCATGTAGCCGGCGTCGCCGGTGTAGAGCCAGCCGTGGCGCAGTGCCTTGGCGGTCTGATCGGGCAGGTTCCAGTAGCCGGCCATGACGTTGTCGCCGCGACCGCAGATCTCGCCGACGTCGCCGCGCGGCAGCTCGTTGCCGTCGTCGTCGAGGATCGCCACGTCGACGCCGATCACCGGCTCGCCGCCCGAGCGCGTCTTGCCCGCCAGCGGCCCCTCGAAGACGTGCCGCTCGGCCGAGAGCATGGTCAGGATCGGCCCCGCCTCGCTCTGGCCGTATGCCTGGACCAGCCCGGTGCCGGGCAGCAGCTCCTGGGCCGCCGCGATCACCGACTCGGTCATCGGCGAGCCGCCGTAGAGCAGCCCCTGGAGCGAGCTCAGGTCGTGCTCGCGCGCCGCCGGATCGACGACGAAGAGCCCGATCATCGTCGGCACCAGCAGCGCGTGGGTGACCCCGTGGCGCTCGATCGCGACCGCCGTCCCCTCGGGCGTGAAGCGGTCCACGATCACGTGGCCGGCTCCGGCGACGAGGGCGCCGAACATGCCGGCGCCGTTGGCCAGGTGGAACATCGGCCCGACGTGCAGGTAGCGGCTGCTACGGGTGATCCCGAGGGTCGGCAGCCCGTGCAGCGCGTCGACCAGCAGGTTGGTGTGCGACAGCATCACCCCCTTCGAGCGCCCGGTCGTGCCGCCGGTGTAGAAGAGCCCGGCCAGCTCGTCCCCGCCGCGGTCCCGGGGCTCGATCGGCGCCGCCCCGGCGACCAGGTCCTCGTAGGAGAGCAGGCCCTCGGGCGTCTCCCCCTCGCCGGCGAAGATCACGTGGCGCAGGCTCGGCACGTGCTCCAGCAGCGTCGGCACGACGGGCGCGAAGGCGTCGTCGACCAGCAAGACCTCCGCGCCGGAATCGGTCAGCCAGTAGACGATCTCCGGCGGCGCCAGCCGCACGTTGACGGGCACGAAGACGCCGCCGGCCCACGGCACGCCGAGGAAGAACTCCAGGTAGCGGTCGCTGTTCAGGCCCAGGAACGCGACCCGGGTGCCGTAGCGCGCGTCGCCGTCGCCCGCCGGATCGCCCGACCGCACCCCCAGCTCGACCAGCGCGCCGGCGAGGCGGGCGCTGCGGTCGGCCAGCTCGCGGTGCGTCCGCTCGCGGTCGAGGTACCGGATCGCGATCCCGTCCGGGTCGAGGCGGGCGGAACGGGTGATCGTCTGCGTGATCTTCATGCGGGCTCCGGGGTCACGGGGTCGTCCGACGCTATCCGCGATGAGCGGGGATGCGCCAGTGGTTCCCCGACGGACGGGTGGGGCGCGGCCACAGGCCGCGGGCGACGTCGGACGTGCGCGACCGCCGGCCGCGAGGGTCGCGGTCAGCCGGCGACGGGCTCCCGCGCCGCCGCGACGGCCGGGCGCTGGTGGTAGTCCTCGGCCCGGAACCGCGCCGTGGCGCGGGCGTAGGCGACGTGCGACCCGGGCCAGACCTGCGTGACCTTGCCGCTCTCGGTCGCGTACCACCCGGGGCAGCCGGTGGTGAAGACGGTCTTGCGCAACCGCGCCTGGACCCGCTCGTTGAAGCGGCGGTGGACGTCCTCGCGGACCTCGACCGACGCGACGTCGGCGGCCCGCAGGTGCTCGACCGCCTGGCGGATGTAGGCCGCCTGCCGCTCGAGCAGGAAGATGATCGTGTTGGTGAGGCTGCCGGTGTTGGGCCCGTAGACCATGAACAGGTTCGGGAACCCCGGCGTGGCCAGGCCGAGGTAGGCCTCCGGCCCGTCGCGCCACTGCCGGTGCAGGTCGCGGCCGTCGCGGCCGCTGATCCGCATCGGCGCCAGGTACTCGGTCGGGGTGAAGCCGGTCGACCAGACGAGCACGTCGGCGTCGACGACCGTGCCGTCGCCGGCGATCAGCCCCGACTCCGTCACCCGCTCGACCCCGGACGCGACCACGGACACGTCGTCGCGGGCGATCGTCGGGTACCACTGGCTGGAGAGCAGCACGCGGTTGCAGCCCAGGGCGTAGTCCGGGGTCACGGCCGCGGCCTTCGCCGGGTCCCCGACCTTCCGCCGGATGCCGCGCCGCAGGTGCGCCTCCCACAGCCGCCGGAGCGGGTCGATCCAGCGGTAGATCAGCGGCACCCGGGCCTCGAACCACCACCACATCGCCAGGTGGTAGAGCTGCATCAGCGGCGGGATCCGGGTCAGCAGCACCTGCTCCAGGCGCGACGGGGCCCAGTCGTACTTGTTGACGATCCAGTTGGCCGAGCGCTGGATCACCGTCACGTGGGCGGCCGCGTCGACGATCGCCGGGACGATCTGGACGGCGCTGGCGCCGCTGCCGACGACCGCCACCCGCTTGCCGGCCAGGTCGACGTCGTGGTCCCACCGAGCCGAGTGGAACTGCGCGCCCGCGAACGTCTCGCGACCCGGGACGTCGGGGACCTTGGGGCGGCTGAGCTGCCCGTTGGCGCAGGCCACGACGTCGAAGCGCTCGCTGCTGCCGTCCGCCAGCGTCACCGTCCAGCGGCCGCTGTCGTCGTCGTAGGCGACGCCCTCGACCGCGGTCCCGAAGCGGACGTGGTCGAGGATCCCGAAGCGGCGAGCGACGTCGTCCAGGTACGCGCGGATCTCGGCCTGGGAGCCGAAGCGGCGCTTCCAGTCCTCGTTCATCGCGTAGGAGAACTGGTAGATGATCGACGGCACGTCGCAGGCGGCGCCGGGATAGGAGTTGGCCTGCCAGACCCCGCCGACGTGCTCGTGGCGCTCGAAGACGGTGAAGTCGGCGACCCCGTGACGCTTGAGCTCGATCGCGGTCGCCAGTCCGCCGAAGCCGGCGCCGACGATCGCCACGCGCAGCGGGCGGGCCGGGCCGTCGGGATTCGTGCGCGTCGTGGTCATCGGTCGTGCGCGTCGCGGCGGCGAGGATCGCCGTCGTCGGGGTGCGCCCTCTCGCCCACCACCGTAGGCGCCTCGGCGCCGGGCGACCATGCGCGGGCGTGACGTAGTCTTGTGAATCGGGGACAGCGCGTGCCAGACGAGACGAGACGACCCTCGTGGGACCATCGCCGCGGCACCGCCGGGGTGCGGCTGATCCTCGCCGTCGGCGCCGACCACGGCGTCCCGCCGGCGACCTGCCTGGCGGCGAGCGGCGTCTCGTCCGCCGACCTCGACGATCCCGACCGGCTGATCGAGGCCGGCCAGGAGCTGGCGGTCGCCCGCAACCTGCTGCGGGTGCTCGGCGACCGTCCCGGGCTCGGCGTCGAGGCGGGCCGGCGCTACACGATCGGCGCGCTCGGGCTCTGGGGCTTCGCGCTGATGGCCAGCCCGACCGGACGCGACGCGATGCGGCTGGGCGTCCGCTACGCCGAGCTGTCGTTCGCCTTCATCCGCGCCGGCTTCGAGGAGGATCGCGCGGGCGGACGGGTGCTGCTCGGCGACGAGGAGATCCCGCCCGACGCCCGCGGCTTCTTCGTCGAGCGCGAGCTGACGAAGATCGTGTCGCTGGCGCCGGTGGCGTTCGGGCGCGGGGTGCGGCTGCGCGTCGAGACGGCGTTCACCGGGGCCCGCGAGCGGGCGTTGCGCCGGGCCCTGCCGGAGATCGACCTGGAGGGCGGTGCCTCCGCCCACGTCCTGCACCTGCCGCGAGCGATCCTCGACGCGCCGCTGCCGCAGGCCGACGCGGCCACCGTCCGGGCGCTGGAGCGCGAGCTGGCCAGCCTCCTCGGTCGCCGCCACGGGCACGGCCCGACGACCGCCCGCGTCCACGCGATGCTGCTGACGTCGCGCGAGTCGACCGGCCTGCCGGCGATCGCCGGGCGGCTGCACGTCCACCCGCGGACGCTGCGACGGCGGCTGGCCGACGAGGGAACGACGTTCCGCGCGCTGCGGGACGACGTCCACGAGACGCTCGCCCGCAACCTGCTGGCCGAGGGCGGCCTCTCCGTCCAGGAGGTCGCCGCCCACCTCGGCTACAACGACGCGGCCGCCTTCTCCCACGCCTTCAAGCGCTGGACGGGTCGGACGCCGGGGTCGTTGCGCAACGCCGCGGCGGCGGGCGACTAGCACCTAGCCCGCCCGCGCTCGGCGGCGACGCCACACCCACGCAAGCGCGAGGATCGCCAGCAGCGCCGAGACCGCGATCGCGGCGGTCGGCGCTCGCGCGCGCGGCGCGGCCGCGATCCGCAGCGCCGCGGCGCCCTCCCGGCCGCGAACCGCGACGCGCACCGCGTAGCGCGCCGGATCGGTCGCGTCCGGGACCGCCACGACGGCCTCGTAGCCGTTGCCGATCCGCTCGCCGCCGTGGCGCCGGGCCGCGCCGTCGACCTCGACGACGACCGACACCCGCGCGTCCTCGATCGGCCGGCCGCTGACGCGATCCTGGACGTAGGTCGTGACGTCGAGCGCGGCCGGGCGGCCCGGCTCCCGGACCGCGGCCGCCATCACCCGCAGGCGGTAGGGCCCCGCCTCGGCGGCGCCGAGCAGCGCGCCGCCGTGGGCCGCGGCGGCCGCGGGCAGCGCCAGGGTCGCGGCCGCGACCAGCGACAGGATCGTCCTCACGCGCGCCACCCCGGCAGGCCCGGGCAGACCCGCTGCTCGCGCGCGGGCACCAGCAGGTTCGCGCGGCGCTCGACGGTCATCCACTCGTTGATGCCGTTGTTGACTTGAACGCCGACCGCCGGGTGGGCCCCGACCGCGGCCCGCGCGTCGACCGCCGCGCGGGTCAGGACGAAGTCCTCGATCGACGCGGCGAGCGCGACGAAGTGGAGCCGCGCGGCGCCGCCGTCGGCACTGTCGAAGTCGCGCCGGATGATCAGCGGTCGTCCGTCGCGACGCGCGACGGCTGCCGCCTCGGCGTGCCCGACGACGGCGTGCTCGCGCGCGACGCGGGCCACGTCGACGTCCGAGCGCAACGGCAGGCCGGCCGGCCTGCGGCGGACGTCGGCCGGCGTCGTCGTGGCCGTGAACATCCGCTTGGCGCGGCCCGCCTCGTCGACGCTGCGGTACCAGCTGTCGAGCGCGAGGGCGATCGAGCTGACGTGCATCGTCGTGCCCCCGGCCCAGCGGCCGGCGGCGATCGTCACGTCGTCCTCGCGCGCCTGGTTGCGCCGCAGCCCGGACTGGAAGCCCATGTAGAGCGGGGCGCCAGCCGGCAGCGGGAGGTCCTGCGGCAGGCCGACGATCCCCCGGCGGCGCTGGCGATCGGGCAGGCCCGCGCCGACGAAGCCGCTGCGCCGGTCGCTGATCCGCAGCAGGTCCCGGATATCCGTCGGGCCGCTCGCGCCGGGCAGCGTGCCACCGCCGAACAGCGCCCGCTCGACGCGCCGCAGCGTGCGTTCGCCGTCGCTGGCCAGGTGCAGGACGCAGACTGGATCGTCGAGCCGGGGAAGCTCGGCGTCGTTGAGCGCGGCCGCGCGCGGGATCGGCGGGTCGAGGCCGATCCGCCGGAACCACGCGTGGCCCCAGCCGACCGTCAGCAGCAGGCCCCGCGGCTCGCCCGGGAGCACCTGCTCGACGCGCCGCAGCGCGGCCTCCGCCGCCCACGCCCGCTCGACGGTCGGCTCGGCGGCCAGCCGACAGAGCAGCAGCAGCTGATGGCGCGGCGGCAGCGCGTTGCCAGCGGCGTCGCGCCGCAGGACGGCGTCCCAGGCGTGCTGGCGCCGGGGTCGCCCGACGACCAGCGGCAGCGGGCCCCGGGGCGGCCGGCGGTCGCG